>DAHXNH010000032.1 GCA_027365485.1 Clostridiales bacterium | reverse complement strand
CGGCCGGGTAGGTCAGGAGCCTTGCGGCTCCTTTCCCCCCTCAGAACCGGACGTGACAGTTTCCCGTCATCCGGCTCAAGCCCCTCGGCAGCCTCCTACGACCCATGATGGTGGGGGTCAAGGAATCCCTTGCGGGACTGCACGCCTCTGTTCGATGGCTTTGCCATCGGTGAGCGACGTCGATTGGCTGCGTAGGCGAAGAGGTGAGGTAACCGCACCATGGGACCATTTTCGGTGTGCTAAAATCCCGCACGTGGACCCGGTGGACTCGCGCAAGGCGGTTTAGGGGAAATGGATTCATCACCGGTCCTCCTCTCATGGCACTGCCAAGTCATTCTTCGCTGAGTGACCTTGGGTAAGTCAGCCCGCTTTCACGGTGGAACATGGCACGGCATCACCGTGCGGTTCCTATCCCTCCGATTACAGGATGGCCTTCGCTTGGTACCCGTTCCGTTACCTCCTGAGGAATTGCGGCCCCCTTGCGGCGGTCCTACTGCCCGAAGGCAGACCTCATGAGGCTTACCACGTTGCATCGAGAGTCCTTTCGAGAAGTGTTTAGGTGGCCCATTTCCTGCGGTAGCACGTGGAATGGTGAATGAACGAGGGCATAGCGTCCGTTCCGGCTACATGCCATTTTGGCTCAAGCGTATCAGGGTCTTTCGCTTGTTAAAAGTAACGCAGTTTATCTGGGCTTTGTGTGACTCACCATGCACTTCGAACCTAGTTCCGGCCCGAACCGACCCTTTCGAGACGCGGCTACATTGTTCCGTGGGCTTCACAAGGCCTCGTCACCGAAGTCCCATGCCACGGTAGGTTCGCGCTCACCATTCAGAGCGGGTGGGTTTGTACCACATGACTCGCGCTACCTTCGTGTCGCACATGTCCCTCTTGATTGGCGAGCTTGTCAGGGTCAACCCTGGGGCCTCTTTGACATGATTCTGGGCGTAGCGAGGCAGGCCAGGGCCGTCTCAAAATGAACGGCTACCCAGATCGGGCTCGACATTTGTCAACAAGATGAGCGATTAATCCGCACGCATGATCCCCCTCAGCGGGGAAGACCCCTTTGATGGGAAGACGATTCGACTTCATCCGTGAGAATGTGGTGTTTAGTGCGTGGCAGACGGACGTTAGACTAAGAGCGGCGTCTCGGTCCTCTTGACCGAGACGCCATCCCTTTTCAGGTCCCGTGGTGATGGGCATGGCCGCTGTTCCCGGGATGGGCATTGCATCGCGGGGGGGCGGAGCCAGTGGTCGAAGGGCCGGGATTGATCGCCTGATATCGGAGTAGTGTCAAGGCCGTTTTGAAGAAATACGACCGCCGTTATTAACGAATTTACGGCCGGCCGCCGCCGCCCTTCCGCCAGAATGTGGAAGCGGGCGCGGACTCTCCCTGTTTGACATGGTGAAGACTAAGCCGATGAGGATATTGTGCGCAGAGGCTAAATTTTACGGTTTGAGCCCAAAGCCGTAGGCGTCTCAACCCCTTGCTGCATACTGGGTTCCCAACACCATGGTATTCTCCGAAAATTGAAGCGATGACCCGTGCACAGGATAAAGGCGAAGATGTGCCCCGCTACCATGTGATCGGGGTTCGAAGGGCTGCTAGCGCTGACCCAAAAGGGATCGGGTAAAGGCCTGATCATCCAAGGATTAGCCCCCACTACGGTGCGCGGAAACTCTAAGACCACTCGGCGAGCATGATCCCGGGAGCGCAGAGCGAGGCAGGTGGGCGGGTATGCATCAACGAAGCCTCCACTGCCCTTGAGCCCGGTAACCGGGGGGTTAACTTAAACGTTGATTGGAGGCCCTGACGGTTCGGCGATTCGACACTCAGTGTGGGCTATTTTGACTTTCGGGGGACTGCCTATGACCAGTACGCCAGGGGGCAATCAAACTTTAAAGGACTATGGCCCAGACCCATATTATTATCGCGACGGGCAAGGAAACGCGCTATCGATGCCATCGTTCTCCCTCGCTAGATTTCTGATGGAGTGGTCCTTCGATGCGGGAATTCTTGGAGTACCCTCAAGATCTTCTGCATCGAAGGACACGAGCGACGAAAAAAACGGGCGATTTAATATCAAGCCCGATCAATCACTTGAAACGTTCTTGACACAAGGTGTAAACGAGCATAGAGTTTTACATGAGTGCACTTGAGCGCAAGGTTGAACGTCATTAGCCATCCTAATGGAAATGGCCAGGTTGTTGGCTGAGGTCGAGGGGGGCGTTTGAGCGCCGGGTGTCTGGCCATCAGCCGGCCTTCTCGTTAGCCCTCTGGTTGTTTCCCGTCCATTGGAAAGGCAGCGATCGGCACCGAGGCTGCGAAAACGGATTTTTAGGGCGAAACTGGCTTGGCGACCATCGCTGTCGGAGTGTATGACGATTTTTGGCCTCGGCAGACTGAAGGGGAGGGAGCTACGCATGCCTGAGGACAGACCGAGTATGGCTGACCTGGCTAGGGTGGTGGGAATTTCGACGAACGCCGTGTCGTTGGCTTTGGCGGGACGACCGGGCGTCAGCGAAGCAACACGCATGGAGGTTCGTCGAGTGGCCAAGGAGATTGGATATGAGCCTCGGATACCTCGACGCGTGGCCAACCGCTTGAAAACAGTGGCTTTGGTCTTTAATGAAGGGCTGTTGTATCCGCCTGCGGCCTTGTTCTTTGGTCCCGTCCTGGAAAGGCTACAGCGCGAACTTTCAGCCTTGGACGCCACCTTGTTAGTCTTCGGGATCAGCGACGCTGAGGAGAAGGCAATGAGGCTTCCGGGTGGGGTGAACACCCATCCGATCGATGGGATTGTGGCGCTGTCCCGGTTTGTTCCCGAGTTTATTGACGTGATGCAGCGGCGGGCACCCGTGGTGGTAGTGGATCACTATGATCCCGGACATGGCTCGGATCAAGTGTTGACAGAAAATGAACGCGGGGCGCTGTTGGCGGTCAAACACCTGGTCCACCTCGGCCATCGTGATTTTGGATTTCTTGGTCGGCTGCACGACTCTCCAAGCTATACCGAGCGTTGGCGAGGATATCTGGCGGGTATTTTAGCGGCCAAGGACAAAGCTCGTTCGCTATGCGAGTGCCTAGACGCAGAAGACGATATCGAAAGCTTGCGCAAATTCTTTGTGGGCATAGAGCAACATCCTACCGCCTGGTTTTGCGCTAATGATGTGGTGGCGGTGAATTTGTTGCAGTTGTGCCAAGAAGCCTCGATCCGTGTGCCTGAGCAGGTTTCAGTGGTGGGATTTGACGATGTGCAATTAGCCCAGAGCACAACGCCTCCTTTGACCAGTGTTCACGTCGATGCTCAGGCTTATGCTCAGCGGGTGGTGGCAGCCCTAGTGCATCGGATTTCGCATCCAGACGCGCCGATAGAGGTAGTGCGGATCGTGCCGACACTTGCAATTCGAGGATCGACTGCGAAACCCGATCGCGCTTTCAGGACCGAGGAGAGGGGGCTTAACGCTGAACAAGACGGAGCGGTGATGGCTTGAATCGCCTTGGACTCAAGCGAGAACGAAGATTTGAAAGGATCCGGAGACCAGGGAAAGTTGAGGGTTTTGTTGCGTTCCATTGGCTGGCGTTCCCTAACGGTTAAGAGAGCTTGCATTTTTATTGCAATGTGACACGAAGCGATGGGGTTCGAACCTAAAGGCTGGGTTCAGCATGTAGGTTGTCGAGAGGCGTCGAGCGCGGTGGCACTCCATGGGACCCCGGGCGTTTTGGTTTTCGGACAGGAGGAAAAACGATGCATTTGGATCATGCTTTACTCGAACGAAGACAGCACGGAGATCCTCTGTTTCCTCTGCGTACGTATTTTGTGGTGCTGACCCCCGGCCCTTTGCAACAAGTCGTGGCCCCGCACTGGCATCCAGAGACCGAACTGGTGGTGGTGACCAAAGGGGCGATACGGGCGCACGTGGCAAATCATACCCGGCGGTTGAGCGAGGGTCAAATGCTCCTGGTCAATGGCGGTGAAGTGCATTCCCTGGAGGCCGGAGACCGCATCAGCGAAGCTTATGCCATCGTATTTGATTTGCAGTGGTTGTCTAGTTCGCACTACGATCGAGTTCAACATCAGTTTCTTAAACAATTGCTAGAGGGCGAGTGCCAATTGCCGATGGCCATCACCGGTGAGGAAGCGAGCGACAAGCGCATCGTGGCCAGCGCAGAGCACATTGTGGAAAGCTTTAAGAATCGGCCTAAGGGCTACGAGCTTCACGTTAAAGCAGAACTATACCTCATCGTCTATGAATTGATTAGCGCATCGCGGCTCCTGCAGCGGACGGGTTCATCGCCCGCCGAGGGGTTGGGCTTAGACCGCCTGACGCCCATTTTGACGTTCATTCATGAACATTATGCGGAACCGATTTCCGTGAAAACATTAGCGCAAATGGTGCCAATGAGTGAAGGCTACTTTTGCCGACATTTTCATCGTCAGATTGGGGTGACCCCGGTCCAGTACATTAACGAATATCGAGTCAACCGGGCCACCTCTCTGCTAAAGGCGACGGATTGTTCGATCATGGAAGCGGCTTATGCGGTTGGATTTCAAAATGCCAACTATTTCGCTAGGGTGTTTAAAAATATCTTGCATATCAGTCCATCGGATCTGCGTAGGACTCCGGACTTGCAACCGTAATTAGGTCAAATTTGTGCTAAATCGTCATAAAATTGTGCTCGACAAATGACGTACTAAAGACTAATATTCAGAGTACTATCAGTTTGATCGATCGCTCGGTCGAACGACTGGCAGTGCTAGAGACTTTCCGCCTGGATCGGCCAAAGACAGGCTGGACGTTAACTTTCTTGGCAGAGTCACCACACTATGAGGCAATTTCGCTAATCGATGGGAATACACGGATACACTTTCGCTAGAGTCCATGAAGCGCCATGCTTCGTTGTTAAGTGACGCCAGTCGGCAGAACATCGCTTGAGCCAAGTGACCTGGATGCAGCAAAGATTTTGGGGCATCGTTGGGGTGGTTTCAGGCGGGTTGACCTGGGCTGGCTTTGTCATCAGGGCCGAGAGGGATGGCGACAACGAATCAGGAACCAAGGAAACGCTATCATGAGAGGATGTGACCGAATGCGTCCACACGTAATTACGGTAGGTGCGATGGCGGCGTCGATGCTGTTAGCCTCGGCGAGCATGTTGGGTGGGCTGGGAATGACGGCAAATGCAGCGACTACGGCAGTGACCATTCCGTACCCTTCAGGCGAGCTTTCCAGTTTTGACCCCACCCAGTGGAGTGGTCAAATTCTATTCGATCAAGGGACCGTGCTCGAAGGGCTATACGGCTACAATACCAAAAACCAAGTGGTGCCAAAGATTGCCTCCTCATACACCACCTCCGATGGCGGACGAGTCTGGACTTTCAACCTCGTGCATAACGCGCGCTGGTCTAATGGTGCACCGGTGACCGCAGAGGACTTCTATTATGCCTGGATGCGCTTGTTATCTCCCTCCGACTCGACAGGGGCCACCTGGGCGAGTGTGGTCAACTATATTAAAAACGCATCAGAATATCATGCCGGAGCCTTGCCTGCCTCTGCAGTAGGCATTAAGGTGATTAACCCCTATAAGCTGCAAATCACTCTGACTGGACCGTATAATCCGATCGGCGACTTGGCACTGACCGGATCCATGCCTCTTTATCCACCGGACGTGGAGAAAAACCCCACCACCTGGTGGGAGCCGGCCCACTTTGTCGGCGATGGCCCCTATGTGGTCAAGACGTTCGTGATTAACGGCAAGGTGACTCTGGTCAAAAACTCCAAGTTTGTGGGCCCTCCCGGCAGTGTGGGCAATGTCCAGCAGATTAATCTGATTCCTGCTCCGACCGTCCCGGTCGAAGACTTCGAGGCCGGTAAACTGTCGGCAGGCTTGATTACCTCGCCATCAGACTACAAATATGCTCAGGAGCACTTGAAGAGCGAATTGCACGCCGCGCCCCAAGCCAACTTGAACCTTTTGGAGTGGGATGATTCGCCCGATCCCTCGCCCCTGTATAATTCGAAGGTGCGCCTAGCCATTGCCATGGCGATTAATCGCGCACCGATCGCCAACCCGGTGTTAAACGGCATGGTTAAGCCCACGAACGTGTTTGCCTATCCGGGCTGGCCGACGTATAAGCTGGAACATGGGATTGCCTTTAACCTCACCGCCGCGCGCAAGCTCTTGGCCAGCGCCGGGTACCCCGGAGGGAAGGGAATGCCCACAGTTTACCTGTACGTGGAACCTCTGACCTCTAATCCCCAGTTAATCCCGGCAGCCGAGGCTGTCGGCGAAGAACTCAAGCAAAACTTGGGGATTAACACCAAGATTATCTCCGAGAACTCGACCGAATACGGCGACATCGTGTGGAACGGGATTACCGCGGGAATTTTACCCGGCTATGTCATCGGCGACGGGGTGGCTAACTTCCGCGACACTGTGAGCCTACCGCTTCAGGCGAGTCAGCACATCGGGTTCGATGGAGTCTATGGACCCCAGTCCTTCGTAGCCTACGCGGCCAAGAATTGGTTCTTGCCGCAGTATGATCCGGTGGATGTGAAGGCCATGGGCAATCCTACCGATACCAAGTTGGGGGTGTCGTACAGCACCTGGCAGCCGATTATTACCATTGCTAAGAAAGACATTGCCAATCTCACCGCCTGGGTGGCCAAACAACCGCAACCGTACCGCTCGGATTTGCAAGCGAATGGGATGACTGCCAGCGAGTATCAAACGGAGTTGACCACGTTCACGAATTCGTACAAACTGGCCAAGACCCCGGCGACCAAACACGCGGCGTGGGAAGCGTTTTGGAAGTGGGTGGGGACCTATTCGACGGGAGATTCCGGAGACAGCATGGGGCTTTCCGCTTTAGTCTACTTCTACCAGCACGAGCCAGCGTATGAGCATCAATGGCAGATGTGGAATACCGAACTAACCAATACGGCGAGTGCCACGCAGGCCGATCACCTGGCTGCGGACATGGCCAATGCGGTGATGCAATCAGGCTATGATGAGCCGCTATACTACACCCAGGCCATCTATCTGGAAGCCAAAAACCTCACCGGCGTACAAGCCAACCCGCTCTCTTGGGGCAACTTCTATCAGTTGCAGTACCTGAAACTAAAATAAGCGAAAGATGAAAATCCTCGGAGGGAGCAAGGCTCCTCTCCGGGGATTTTTTTGGCTTGGGACCGATCAAGCCATGAAGCTTCTGCCTTTACCGATTTTTAAATTTTGCCGCGGTATCGGGTGATCGTGGCCGCATACAGAAAAGGTATCGACTGCTGCAGGTGCTGGTTTGGGCCAGCGATGGCGCCGTGCTGGCCACCTGGTCGAAGGCCAACTCGGATCGTACAACTGTGCCCGCATGCTAGCTCAGTTCGCGGAGGGCCTGCCGGTGCGCTCAGGGCAGGAGGTCGGGGCAGTGCCTGGCCTTCAGCCCTGGGCGATGTCCCAGCCCACGGGTTGTCCCTGGACAATGCATTTAACTCCCCCTCCGGGCCCAGAAGGACCGGTTCTTCATCGAAAACTAGACGGTCGTCGATCGATCGTAGACTCGGCCCTCGGATGGATGGGTGCCCGGTCGCATCCGCTTTGACCCAAAAATCAGGCGGCCGCGATCCGGCCCAGGAGTTAAAGATATTGCTCAAACCAGTCGCGGAAACTATCCAAGCGAAAGATTCGGTGCCATGGCTTTCCGTTTCGACTCATGCCATGGGATTCGCCGGGATAGCGGATCATCTTGACCGGAGCTCGATTCAACTGACGAAGGGCGCTATAGAGCATTTCGCCTTGTTCAATCGGGCAGCGCAGATCGTCTTCTTGATGCTCGATCAATAGCGGGGTCGCCATCTCTTCCACGTAGGTCAGGGGGCTCTGCTGACGATACCAGGCATCGTCTTGCCAGGGCCATACCCCGTCTGCGCGTTCGATCCATTCGGGGCCAGCGTCTCCGGTGCCTAGCATCGTTCGCCAATCCACTACCGACCGCATGGTAATGGCCGCTCGAAAGCGTTGGTTGTGTCCAATGATCCAGTTGGTCATATACCCGCCGTACGATCCCCCCATGACCCCCAGCCGGGTCGGGTCCAGCCGGTCCGCGTAGGCCGCTAAGGCGTGATCTAAGCCCGCTATTAAATCCTGATAGTCGAGGTCGCCCCATCGCCGCTGGATGGCTCGGCAGAAAGCTTCGCCATAACCTTGAGAACCGCGCGGATTGGTGAATACTACGGCATAGCCGAGGGCGGTTAGCCATTGAAATTCGAGAAAAAACGCCCATCCGTAAAGGGCCATGGGCCCGCCGTGAATCTCTAAGACGACGGGAACAGGTCGGCCCGAATCCGATGCGGGGGGCATCATGATCCATCCTTCACAGTTAGGGCCTCCTTGGGCGTGAAACTCAAAGCGTTCGGGGACGGCCAGTTGCATCTGACTCAGAAGCTCGCGATTGGGGTCCCAGCGTGGAGTCTCGACCGTGTGGTCGAGCGAGATCACTTGGGAGGGGTCGGTGGGATCTGAGACAAAAAGGTAGCCATGAGCCCCATCGTTGGCTAAGGCACACTGATAAATCACGTAGGGCCCTTGAGCGAGAATCAAAACCGGCTCTGTCGGCTCGAGCGGAACTTGGACTACCATCGACTGGCCATTGGCGGAGGCCAAGCTGAACAGCGATTGGCCATCTTTAGCAAACATAAATTCCGGGCGATCGGTTGCCGGCGCGGGCATGTCATTGAGCACTAAATTGCCAATCGGTCGATTCCAGTCGCCGCCTAAGCGCCTCGGCAGAGCGCTGCCGTCAATCGGAACCACGAATAGGGAAGGATTATCGTAGCCGAGAGCCGTGGGATCGGTTCCCAGAAAGGCGACGGTCTTGCCGTCGGGTGAAATGACAGGATATTCCGCATTGAGTTCGATCGGAGTAATCCGCTCAGGCGCGCTCGAGCCGTCGGTCGCTACCCGATAGAGGTGATGGTCAAAAAGCCGGGCATCGGCATCCTCGCCGTATCGACTGGCCGTAATCAGGTAGCGTCCATCCGGGGTGACGGCTAGCCCCTGATGATGCCGGGGGCCATGGGTGAGTTGCCGGGGCGTCCCGTTCAGTGGGTAGTCGACAATTTGGCGGCGATAGTCCCCAAAGTAGCCTTCTCCATCGAATTTATGTGCGCGCGTAGTGATGATTTTGATATCACTCGTAAACTGATGGTACTGGGACTCTTTGGCGTCGTCCGGGTTTTGAGGCGCTTGCAACCCTAGCGCATCTAGTGCCGCCAAGGCAAAAACGCCTTGGCTGTCGGGGCGCCAGAGGAAGCTCTCGACGCCGTGTGCTAGTTGGCTGAGGCAAAAGGGCTCGCCGCCGTGTAAATCCATCAGCCAGATTTGCTCTGTCGCAGCATCTTGCTGGCGACGAAGAAAGGCCAGCCAGCGGCCATCTGGGGAGACTCGAGGATGAGAATCGGACGGCCCCTGGGTCAGCGCTCGCGGGGCCCCCTGGGCGCTGTCGAGAATCCATAGGTCCGTATGATATCGGTTATCCTCTGCGCTAGCCTGGCTTTGGACATAAACCAATTGGTTTGTGTTTGGAATGAGGTCACTATCGCCGAGCAGACGAAATTCGAACAAATCTTGAGCCAGTATCGATCGCACTCCTGAAACACCTCCACCCTGTGGGCCAATCTGGTGCATTCTTCTGGGGTCAGCATAGATCTCGTTCCGGGCGCTGCCAAGAGAGAACACGTCGTGAGGACATCAAAAGTGCCTGGTACTCGGGTAAGATCGTCGTGGCGCCGAGGTTGACAGACGTTCCGTCTTGCCGATGAGGTTTGATACAATGAAGGCAAAGCGGGAAGGCAACGACGGATGCCCACGACCGAGGGAGGGATGGCGGTGAAGACCCGAAAGAGCTACGGTAGAGTGCGGCCAAGAGGCGCGGTTGGCCACGGTCTACGTTTCCGGGTGGTGGGTTCATGATTGTCATTGCGTTGATAGGGTCCAGCGGTTCGGGAAAGAGTCATCGCGCTTCCATGGTGGCCGACCGGTATTTGGCAGACGCCATTTTGGATGATGGCCTATTAATTGTGGACGGACGCATCGTCGCCGGCCACTCGGCGAAACGGGAGGTCACGCGCATGGCGGCGGTCAAGCGAGCGATTTTGCTGGACCCAGAACATGCCCAAGATATTCGTCAGGCCCTAGCCCAAAGCGACCCGAGTCGACTGCTGGTGTTGGGAACCTCGCGCAACATGGTGACTAAGATTTTAGCGGCGATCGACTTGCAAGAGGCTCCGATCGAATGGGTGACGATTGAACAGTTGGCGAGTGCGAGCGAAATCGAGACGGCGAAGCGGGAACGGACGCAAGAAGGAAAACATGTCATCCCCGCCCCGACGTTGGAAGTGCGGAAAACCTTTTCTGGCTATTTGGTCGCGCCCTTGCAGTTTATTTTCTATCACCATGGCCGGGGTCATCGGGTGACGGAGGAGAAGTCGATTGTGCGCCCAACCTACTCCATGCTTGGCAAGTTTTATATTGCGGATACCGTGCTGGCATCCATTTCGGCACGCGCCGCCGAGAGCTGCCCGGGGGTCCGTTCGGTCTCCCGAGTTATCGTGCATGCGACCGAGGACGGGATTCGGCTGCAGTTGGACCTCACCTTGGACGTACGAGAGAACCTGTTTCAGCGGATGATGGTCGTTCAACAACAGGTGCGCCAATGGATTGAACTGACCACATCGTTGACCGTGGCCGAGGTCACCGTCAACGGGCGCCATGTGTTTCTTTCGCAGGCGATGCAGGCAGGAGGGCAGGAATAGGCATGCAAAGGGTACTGGTCGTGGATGACGAGCCCAGCATTGTCGAACTGGTTCAATATAACCTGGAGCGCGAAGGGTTTTTGGTGATGGTGGAAGGCGACGGGATACAGGCGTTAGCGCGGGCCCGATCCGATGCGCCGGATTTAATTGTGCTCGATGTGATGTTGCCGGCGATGTCAGGATTGGACGTCTGCCGAAGTCTTCGGCAATTCACCGATGTGCCCATCATTTTGTTGACCGCGCGCAAGGACGAGGTCGACCGGGTGTTGGGCTTGGAATTGGGCGCTGACGATTACGTGACCAAGCCCTTTTCTCCGCGCGAACTGGTGGCCCGAATTAAGGCGATTTTACGGCGCACGGCCAAACCACGCGAGTCACAAGACGGTCAGGTCTCGGTGCATGGCTTGGTCATCAATGCTCAACGGCGCAACGTGTCGTTAGATGGCCGCGAGGTCAGCTTGACCTTTACCGAGTTCGAACTATTGCATATCATGGCACGTCATCCTGGGCGAGCCTTTACCCGGGACGAATTA
Source organism: Clostridiales bacterium (assembly GCA_027365485.1). Classification (GTDB taxonomy): domain Bacteria; phylum Bacillota; class Sulfobacillia; order Sulfobacillales; family Sulfobacillaceae; genus JAMCVM01. The sequence goes on along the minus strand of DAHXNH010000032.1, from coordinate 15,156 downwards.
CTGGCTCGGGTCTGGGGCGAAGACTTTTTTGGGGATGCGCGCACGGTGGATGTGCATATCCGCCATCTGCGCGAAAAACTAGAGGAAGGGACGGCGCCGCCACGCTTTATTGAAACCGTACGTGGCGTTGGCTACCGCTTTCGGTCATTGTGATGCTTGGACCCTGGGCAATCTTGGGTGCACTCCTCTTGGCCACTGTGGCCGTTTTGATTGTGCATTTACCCCACGGTGCCGTGGAAGCTGCTATTTTCCTCGCGGTGGCTTGGGTATGGGGGGTGGGGCAATGGCGGCAAAGTCGGCTGTCGTCCGCGCTGCTTCAAGAATCGACGGTGCAATTAAAAGAAACCGTGAACCGATGGGCCTCGGGCGACCTGGAGGCCCGTGTCTATCTCGACCAGGAAGATCCCCTGGACTCATTAGCCCATGGAATGAACCGGGTGGCCGAGGTGTTGAAGGAGCGCACTCGAGACTTGGGCGAAGACAAAGATCGGCTGGAGACGATCTTAACCAGCATGGCCAACGGCATCATCATATTTGGTCATGGCCTGCAGATTTCTCTAATTAATCAGGCGGCGATGCGCCTTTTCATGGTGGAAGAGCAAAACCCCCAGGGGCGGCATGTGTTGGAGATTATTCGCGATACCGGGCTGCATGATGCGTTGGATCGAGTCACCCGCGAGGGTGTAACCGTGACTAATGACTGGAGCCCGGCCGAAGATGAGAATGTGGTCATTGAATGTACGATAGCTCCCATTAATCAACCGATCGGGGGCCTAGGCGCTGTGTTGGTGGCGCGTGACGTGTCCTCGCAGCGCCAAGTCAATCGCCTGCGCCAAGACTTCGTGGCCAATGTGAGTCACGAGTTGCAAACGCCCTTGACCATCATCAAGGGATTTACCGAAACCTTGCTTGATGATCCCAGCTTAGAGATGGCACCGAGATTTTTAGAGCTAATCTATGAAGAGACCAACCGCATGACCCGGCTGGTCGATGACTTGTTAGCGTTGTCGCGAATGGAGCACCATAGTTTGCCGGTGCGCTGGCAATGGGTCGATCTTACCCTGATCGTGGACGGAACCTTAACCAAGCTGCAAGCCCGAGCCAGGGCGCAGAGCCTAAATCTCACCAGTGAACTGCCGCTCCATCTCCCCTTGGTCTGGGGCGATCCTGATCTATTGTCCGAACTCTTTATCAACCTGGTCTCTAACGCTATTCAATACACACCCAACGGCGGTCAGGTACGCATCGACTCATTGGTCGACCCAGCCGGAGAAATGGTGGCGATTCGAATTCGCGACAGCGGCATTGGTATTCCCGCCGGGGACCTGTCGAGAATTTTCGAGCGCTTCTACCGCGTGGACAGGGCGCGCTCGCGCGCCTCTGGGGGAACTGGGTTGGGCTTGGCCATCGTCAAACACATTATTGAATTGCACCAAGGTCGCATAGAGGTAAAAAGTGTGGTCGGACAAGGATCGGAATTTACGGTTTGGCTATTAACCCGGGAGGGGCGGCGATGATGACCTGGCTGATGCGGATGATCTTAGCGCTGGGCTTGCTGTTAACGCCCGGGGCCCGGCCCGATGCCAGCATCACGGTGATGGGGGCGACGTCCCTGCTCTCCTATGCGCGGGCAGTGGTGAGCGGCTGGGCGCGTCAGCATCCTGAAATTCGGGTGGCCATAAGCGGCGGGGGTTCGTATGCGGGATGGTACGGCTTGGCCGCTGGCCATGCCGACATTGCCCTGTCGGATCTCGATCTGGGGCGAGGAGCAGCGGTGAACGAACGGCTGTTGGGGCAGATGCCCATCTTGTTTGTGGCCAACCCGGACGGTGGGATTGAGAGCGTAACCCGTCGCGACCTAGTGCGCATCTTTTCGGGTCGGGTGCACCATTGGCAAGCGCTCGGAGGGAACCCGCGGCCCATTCGTTTGGTCGCTCGGCCGAGCGGCTCTGGAGCTCGAGCGGTAGTCAGCCAGAGTCTAGGTGAGACGCCTCAGCATCTGGCGCAAATTATTCAATTGTCCAATGGCGCGGTTGTGCGTGCAGTCGAGGAAACTCCGGGCGCAATTGGTTATGTCGAAGGCGACCGTCGCTGGCCCGGGGTGGTGACCCTTCGAATCGGCGGCCAGGCCTATCGCCCAGGATCCCGAGGCTGGCCGTTTTATGCGTTTCCGCGCATCTATTGGAGGCAAGCGGCGTCGCCGGCGGTTTTTAGCTTGGTGAGCGCTCTGGCCCAAAGTTCGCTTGCCCCAACTTTTGGCATTTTTCCTCGGACCGGGCCATGAAGGCGCTCTTTTTTTCTCCGCGGACCTTTCCGCAAATCGACCGGATGTGGCGACAGATCGTGTTTGCGGCTGCCTTTAGTGTCCTCGCCCTGTTGACTCTCATGGTCCTCGTGCTTCTCTTTGGTGCGATGAGCTTTCTTCGCCACCATGGCGTGATTAGCACCTTGTTAGGCCACGAGTGGGATCCTGGCCGGGGACAGTTGCAAATTGGCCTCTTCGTCGTCGAAAGCGTGGTAGTCGCTGGCCTAGCGATGCTAGTGGCGGTGCCCTTTGGCTTGGGCGTGGCGATTTTCGGAACTCAGGTGGCGGTTGGATTTGAGCGGCACGGGCTTCGCTGGACCTTGACCATCGCTTCCGCAGTCCCGTCCGTGGCCTATGGATGGTGGGGCTTGGCGGTGGTGGTGCCGGGCCTTCGCGGTTTAGGTCGAGGATCGGGATATAGTCTTTTTGCGGCGGGTTTGGTGCTGGCTTTAATGATTTTGCCCACGTTTTCGGTCTTGGCGATGGAGGCCCTCTCCCAGGTCCCAGAGGACTGGCATCAGGCATCCTTGGCGCTAGGGGCTAACGACGATCAAAACTTGGTTCGTCTGGTTCTGCCGGCGAGCCTTCCCGGCTTGCGCTTGGCGTTTTTGACGGCTCTGGCCCGCGCTGTGGGCGAGACCATGGCGGTGCAAATGGTCATTGGCGGGGCGGCTGGTCGGTTTCACGGGCTTTTTGGCCCGGGAGCGACCTTGACCACCCAAATTTTGACCGACATGGCGATCTTGCCGAACGGCAGTCCGGATCACGGGGTGTTGGACCTTATGGCGATGGTTCTCTTTGTGGGCGTCACTGCGATGACCGGCTGGGTGGGCTATGGCCAGGGCAGGGCAGAAAAATGAGCCGGGGGCGAAGTCTACACCAAATCGCTGCGGTGGCCACGTTAGTGGCCGTGGCAGCATTGTGCTGGGTATTGATTGCGCTTGCCCGGGACGGGCTAGGGCATTGGCATTGGTGGCTCTTGTGGCGGCATCCGCGGGAAATTCAAGCCGGCGGGGGGGTGGGACCGGAAATTGTCAACACCATGACCATGGTTTCTCTGGCCGAATGCTTTAGCTTGCCGCTGGGATGGTGTGCCGCGGTCTGGTTGAGCGAGTACGTCAAACCCTCTGCGGCCGTCCGTTGGTTGGAACGGCTCTTTATCGGCCTGCAAAGTATTCCCGCCATTGTCGTCGGACTAGTCGCCTTTCAAGTCATTATCGGGGCGCTTCATTGGCCGCTATCGGTAGGCACCGGCACGGTGGCCCTGGCGATTTTGAACTTGCCCCAAGTGGTGGTGTTTTCTCGACAGGCAATGGCGGGTGTGCCCCAGAGCCTCCGCGAGGGCTCGCTGGCCCTGGGGGCGACCTCCTTTCAAACCGTATGGACCATGGTGCTGCCGGCCAGCTTGGCGTCGCTGGTAGACCAAATGGGGCTGTCCTGGGCGCGTTTGGCGGGGGAGGCAGCCTTATTGATTTTTACCGCTGGCCTGAATGTGGGCCCCCATTGGGGATGGTTCCAGCCCGGTGAGACCTTGGCGGTCCATCTGTGGTCCGTGCGTACCGAAGGGTTGATGCCAGATCGGGCGTCTTTGGCTGCGGAGACCGGTATTTTGTTGATTGCTATGACAGCGCTGGCCATCGTGGCCGCCAAGCTCTTATCCAATCGGATCACGCGGCGTCAACGGGGCCCTGGGAGAGGAAGAGGGGGCGACAAGGAGTGAGCATGACCACAAAGCTCAGGTTGGAAGGCGTCTCGGTTTGGTACGGGGCTCAGATGGCGCTTCGCGACATCTCGCTGCAAGTGCCCCAAGGCGTGGTGCTCGCCTTGATTGGGCCCTCAGGATGTGGCAAGTCGACCTTGTTGCGGGTGGTCAATCGACTAGTGGAACGAAGCCCCGGAGCTAAGGTTCGCGGGCGGGTATGGCTAGACAATGAGGATATTTTACGCCGGGATATGGACGTGGCTCAGTTGCGGCGGCGGGTGGGCATGATCTTTCAACGGCCGACGCCGTTTCCTTTCTCGATTTTCGACAACGTGGCGTATGGGCCTCGCCTGCACGGAGTCAAAGACCCGGTCGGGCTTCGGCGGGTGGTCGAGGACAGTCTGAAACAGGCGGCGCTTTGGGACGAAGTCCGAGGCAAGTTGCGCCGGCCGGCGAGTGGGTTGTCAGGCGGACAGCAGCAACGGTTGGCGCTGGCTCGGGCGCTTGCCGTCGATCCGGAGGTCATTTTGCTGGATGAACCCACCAGTGCCTTGGATCCAGGGGCGGCTGCACGAATCGAGGAATTGGTGGTAAAGTTAAAGGGGCGGTACACCGTGGTGATTGTGACTCACAATTTGCAGCAAGCGGCCAGGGTGTCCGATCTTACCGGATTTATCCAGGCCGGAGCGTTGATTGAATTAGGAGAGACATCGCTTATCTTTACGGCTCCCCGAGATCAACGGACAGAGGCGTATCTGACCGGTCAACTCGAATAAGAGGTGCCAGTATTCGCCAGTACTTTCAAGAGGAGTTGAAAATCCTCGAACAAGAACTGATTCGCATGGGCGCCTTAGTCGAAGATCAAATCCGGCGGGCGGTGCGCTCGCTGGATGATCGAGACTTGGCCCTAGCCCAAGAAGTGATAGCCGATGATGACCGAGTCGATCGCCTAGAGAGTGAAATCGAACGCCGATGTCTCACTCTTTTGGCGCTGCAACAGCCCTTAGCCGGGGATTTGCGGGTGGTATCGACGGTGCTTAAAATCATCACCGACTTGGAACGCATGGCGGATCACGCCTCAGACATCGCCAAAGTCACGCTGAGGCTTAGTGATGAGCCTTGGATCAAACCTTTGGTGGATCTGCCGGTGATGGCTCGACTGGCGATTTCGATGGTGCGTTCGGCACTAAACGCCTATATTCATCGCAGCATTGAAGAGGCCATGGCGATGATTCGTCTGGACGATGATGTCGACCATTTATACGCCCAAATTTTCCGAGATTTGGTCGATTTAATGCGGGAACGGCCAGACACGGCGGCTCAGGCTACGTATTTGGTGTTTGTGGCCAATTATCTGGAACGGATTGCCGATCATGCCACCAACCTGGGCGAATGGGTGGTCTATATGGTCAGCGGGGAACGCAAGGAGTTGAATACATAAGGCCCGACAGTGTCGGAGCCGGAGGAGGTTTTTTGGGTGATGCGCATTGGAATTAATGGGTTTGGAAGCATTGGCCGCAGGTTTTTGCGGATTGCGCTTGACCGCGGAGCAGACTTTGACGTGGTGGCGATTAACGATATCACCGACGCCGCGACTTTGGGCCATTTGCTGAAATACGACACCAACTACGGACAGATGGATCAGACGGTCGAAGTCAAGGGAAATACGATTCATGTCGGCGGCAAGACGATTTCCGTCTTGGCCGAACGTGACCCGGCTAATTTGCCCTGGCGCGATCTTGGCGTAGATATCGTAGTCGAGTCGACGGGCCTATTCACGAAAGCAGAAAAGGCCAAGGCCCACTTGACCGCAGGGGCCAAACGGGTCATTATTTCGGCGCCAGCCACGGACGACGACGTGACCATTGTCCTCGGAGTGAACAGTGATTGGTATGATCCGACCAAGCATTTCATCATCTCCAATGCATCTTGCACCACCAATTGTTTGGCGCCGGTGGCCAAGGTGATGGATGAAAGTTTCGGCATTAAAGAGGGCTTAATGACGACGGTGCACTCTTACACCAACGATCAACGGTTGTTGGATCTGCCCCACAAAGACTTGCGTCGGGCCCGAGCGGCGGGACTGAACATCATTCCGACCAGTACCGGAGCGGCGAAGGCATTGCACCGCGTGCTGCCTCACCTGAAAGGCAAACTGAACGGCATCAGTTTACGGGTGCCGACTCCCGTCGTCTCCATCGTAGATTTGACCGTGACCACCGAAAAGCCCGTGAGCGTGGAGACGGTGAATCAGGCGTTGAAAGCGGCGGCCGAAGGGGCGCTGAAGGGGATTTTGGAATACACCGAACTGCCCTTGGTTTCGCAAGACTTTCGCGGCAACCCGCACTCGAGCATCGTTGATGGCTTAGAGACAATGATCATCGGCGACCACATGGCCAAGGTGCTGGCCTGGTATGACAATGAGTGGGGATATGCGACGCGCTTGGTCGACTTGACCGAGATGGTCGCTAAAAAGGACGGGAGTCGGTAATGGCAGCCTACCGCGTGCTGGAAGATCTGGGCCCGCTGGCGGGAAAACGCGCCTTAGTGCGAGTGGACTTTAACGTGCCCATGGATCCCGATACCGGCAACATTACCGATGATACCCGGATGCGGGCGGCGCTTCCCACCATTTCGTGGTTGCTGGGTCAAGGTGCCAGTGTGATCTTGATGAGCCATTTGGGACGGCCCAAGGGCCCGGATCCCAAGTTCAGTTTGGCTCCGGTGGCCAAACATCTGCAAGAATTGATGGGGCAGCCTGTCGAATTTGTGCCCGGGTTGGTGGGCCCGGAGGTAGAGAGTCGGGTCGCTCAGTTAAAACCAGGGTCGATTATGATGCTGGAAAACGTGCGCTTTAACCCTGGCGAGACCAAAAACGATCCGGAATTATCCAGGCAGTTAGCCCGTCTCGCCGATGTCTATGTCGATGATGCCTTTGGTAGTGCTCACCGCGCTCATGCCTCAGTGGCTGGGGTGCCGGCCTTCTTGCCATCGGCGGCGGGTCGGCTGATGCAGCGCGAATTGTCGATGTTAGGGGAGGTCTTAGGCCAGCCCGAGCGGCCGTATTGGGCCATCATCGGCGGGTCTAAGGTGAGCGATAAGGTGGCTTTGTTAGACCGTTTGGTGCAAGAAGCGGATGGATTAGTCATTGGCGGCGGTATGGCCAATACCTTTCTCAAGGCGAGTGGCTATGATTTAGGTGCTTCTAAAGTGGAGGACGAAGCGGTGGTCAAGGCCAAAGAGTTGCTTAAACTGGCCCAAGATCGCCAAATGACCATCGGTTTGCCGGTGGATGTGATTGTCGCTAAAGCCTTTAGCGCCGATGCCGCCCATCGCCTCACCACTCCGGATGCCATTGCCAGTGATGAAATGGCGCTCGATATTGGACCCAAGACCGTGGAGAAGATCCGAGCGTGGCTGGGTTCGGCCAAGACCGTGTTCTGGAATGGCCCCATGGGCGTGTTTGAGTGGGAGGCCTTTGCTGCGGGCACCATGGCCGTGGCTCACTTGTTGGCCGACTCTCACGCCAAAGTGGTGGTCGGTGGGGGAGACTCGGTAGCGGCGGTGGCCAAGGCGGGGATTACCGATCGCTTGACCCATGTTTCTACCGGCGGCGGGGCAGCGCTAGAATTTTTAGAAGGAAAAGCGTTGCCTGGTGTGGTCGCCTTAACCAAGTAGCCGGGGCTTGATGCCCAGAGCTTCCGGCCTCGGCCCTCGGCTTCGGTCGGGGGCCGAGGCCATGCTGGATGGAAAGAGCCAACGAACCAACGAACCAACGAACCAAATTACAGAAGGAGGGAGGGCCATCGTGAAATCTTCGTTGTTAATCGCCAATTGGAAGATGTACAAGACGGTCGAAGAGTCGGCGAGTTTCGCTCGCCTGTTGACTGAACGGCTTCGGGGGTGGTGGAACCCAGAAGAGGTCGGGTTAGTCGTAGCGCCTACCGCCGTGGCCATCGCCAAGCTGGCACAATCCTTGGCAGACGGGGGAGTTCAGTTAGCCGCACAGAATATGGAACTAGGCACGGAAGGCGCGTTCACTGGAGCGCTGTCGGCATACCTTTTGCATGAGGCTGGCGCGCGTCTGGTCATCCTCGGCCACTCTGAGCGTCGGCGATATTTTGCAGAGACCGATGCCTTAGTCGCAGATAAGGTGGATGCCGCCTGGCACGCTGGCCTAACCCCGGTGGTGTGCATCGGCGAAACCGAAAGCGAACGCGATCGGGGAGAGACGGAAACCGTGCTGGATCGGCAGTTGGCGGCTATTTTAAAAAAGCCGCTGGGACCATCGCATCCCCTGATCATTGCTTACGAGCCAGTATGGGCCATTGGCACCGGACGGGTGGCGCAAAACGAAGATGTGGGCCAGTTGGCCCACTTGATTCGGCGATGGCTGGACCAAGTGCAGGCGCCGGCTGCGGTGCCCATTTTGTATGGAGGCAGTGTCAACCCCGAGAACTTGGCAGGATTCTTAAGCTTAAATGATGTGGACGGCGCCCTGATTGGCGGCGCGTCGTTGTCGTTAGACCACGTGGTCTCGATGGTGAAAGTGGCCATGGGAGCACGCCAAGCAGACACGAGTATAGCGAAAGGTTGATGTAAAGGTGCATCCAACGGTATTAATGGTGCTCGATGGCTGGGGAGTGGCGGACGCGGGTCCTACCAACGCCATTTCTGAAGCGGATCGGACCATGGCACGTCTTGCTCAAACTTATCCCTCCAACCTGGTGGCCGCCCATGGTCGAGAAGTGGGATTGCTCGATGGTCAGATGGGTGATTCCAACGTCGGCCATTTGACCATCGGCGGAGGTCGAGTGGTGGATCAAACGCTGACCCGCATTCATCGCGCTATCGAGGAAAAGACTTTGGCTACGCGGCCGGTGTTGCGCGAAATGTTAGCTCAAGCCAAAGGACATCGGCTGCACCTCTTGGGCTTGCTGTCTCCCGGGGGGGTCCACAGCCATGAAACTCATCTCGGAGCCCTCTTGGAAATGTTGCAAGCCGAGGGGCGAACCGAAGACGTTTACCTGCATTGTTGGCTGGACGGACGAGACGTCTCGCCTCAAAGCGCGGCCGCCTCGTTTAAATATCTAGCAGGGGTGATGAATCGGACGGAAGTGGGCCAAGTCGCCACGATTGCCGGTCGGTATTATGCCATGGACCGAGACAATCGCTGGGAGCGCATCGAAACTGCGTATCGGGCGATGGTGGAAGGTCAGGGGGCGACGGCGAAAAGCGCGATTGAAGCGCTAGAGACTAATTACGCCGAAGGACATAACGACGAATTTGTAGTGCCGACGGTGCTCGTTGATGCCAATGGGCAGCCCGTCGCCACCATCGGTGCGGACGACGTGGTATTTGTCTTTAACTTTCGCGCAGACCGCGTACGGCAAATCACCCGAGCGCTGGCGGATCCGACGTTCAGTCAGTTTGCTCGCCCATTTAGCCATCCCCGCTGGCTGGGTGGAATGGCCCAATATGATGAGGACTTTCCCTTGCCGCACGTCTTCGAGCCTCCCAATGTCGATCACAACCTCGCCCAGTGGTTAAGTGAGCGTGGATTGCGGCAACTGCATGTGGCAGAGACGGAAAAATACGCGCACGTCACGTTCTTTTTTAATGGGGGCAGGGAGGAGGCCTATCCCGGCGAGGACCGAAAGGTCATTCCTTCGCCCAAAGTGGCGACCTATGACCTGGCTCCCGCCATGTCGGCCGAAGGCATTGCCGACGTAGTCGTTGACGATTTAGGCCACCTTGGGCATGAATTCATTGTGTTGAACTTTGCTAACGCCGACATGGTTGGCCACACCGGCAAACTCAAGGCTGCCGAACAAGCGGTGGTCGCAGTCGACCAACAGATTGAGCGGGTAGTGGCAGCCACGCTTGAGGCGGGAGGAACCCTCATTATTACCGCCGACCACGGCAACGCAGAGATTATGCAGGAAGCAGGCGGGGGGCCCAACACTAATCACACCACTAGTCCCGTGCCGGTGATTTTGGTGAGTGCCAATGAGGAACTCCGCCGGGTACGGCTCAAAGCGGGCGCACTGAAAGATATTGCGCCGACGGTGTTGGACACCATGGGCATCGAAGCCCCGGCGGAGATGACCGGGTCTTCGCTGATTGAGCGCTAGCCTGGTCAGGGATTAGGGGCCAAAGGCAAGGAGCCAGGTTGAATTTTAGGGAGGAATCAGAGCATGCGTCAACATCGATCAACCATCCGGGCCATTCGTGCCCATGAGATTTTGGATTCGCGAGGTAATCCTACGCTAGCGGTTTCCCTAACTTTGCAAGATGGGATCACGGTCTGGTCACGGGTGCCTTCGGGGGCATCGACGGGTGCCCACGAAGCCGTAGAACTGCGCGACGGCGGCCGCCGCTATCAGGGCAAAGGGGTACAGGATGCCGTCGACCACGTTAACCAGAGGATTGCGCCCGCCCTGGTGGGGAAAGACGTCTTGGACATGCGTCCGATCGACCAGACCATGATCGATCTTGATGGGACCGAGCAAAAATCCAAATTTGGGGCCAACGCTATTTTAGGCGTCTCTTTGGCCGCCTTGATCGCGGCCAGCCAGGTGTCGGGACAGCCCCTTTATCGTCACCTGGGGGGCACCCGAGCGTGCACACTGCCAGTGCCTCAACTCAATGTACTTAACGGCGGTGCTCATGCCGACAACAATGTGGACATCCAAGAATTTATGCTGATTCCAGCCGGGGCGCCCTCTTTTCGGGAAGCGCTGCGGATGGCCACCGAGACCTACCACGCCTTAAAGGGCATCTTGAAAGCCAAAGGGTTTCGCACCGCAATTGGAGACGAAGGCGGATTCGCCCCCGATTTAGACAGTGACCGGCAGGCGCTCGACCTGCTGTTGGAAGCGATTAGCCAAGCGGGATATGAACCGGGCAAAGACATCGCCTTGGCCCTAGACGTGGCGGCTAACGAATTATGGTCAGACAAGGACGGAACCTATCATTTCGCCCAAGGCTTGAAATCTTCTCAGGAGATGATCGATTTTTATGCGGATCTTCTAGCCCATTATCCCATCGTGTCCATTGAGGATGGTCTGGCAGAGGACGACTGGTCAGGTTGGAAGGCTCTCACCGATCAGGTCGGCGATCGGGTGCAATTGGTCGGAGATGACCTATTTGTGACCAATCCCCGCCGCATTCGACGGGGAATCCAAGAAGGTACGGCCAATGCCGTCTTAATTAAGCTGAACCAAATTGGCACGGTGTCAGAGACGCTGGATGCGATTCGCATGTCGCAAGAAAATGGTTGGCGAACGGTCATTTCGCATCGCTCGGGTGAAACCGAAGATACCACCATCGCGGATTTGGCCGTGGCCGTCAACGCCGGGCAGATTAAGACTGGGGCGCCGGCGCGCAGCGAACGGGTGGCTAAGTATAATCGCTTGCTGATTATCGAAGACCTCGATCCGGGTCTGAGCTATGCTGGCTGGGGGGCATTTCGGCGGTGAACCAGGACTTGAGGCAGGTGGCGAACGGGGTTTTCGCCACCTCGCGAGCGGTGATGCAGCTCGAAGTGGCGGATGCCATCGTCTTTGACGTGGATGGGGTGATTATTGACGTTCATCAAAGTTATCCCCATGTCATTTGTCAGGCCGCCGAAAGCTATTTGAAAGAAATCGGCTTTAGTGGAAATACGGTGCCTGCGACGCCGGAAGAAACGACGTTTTTTAAAGCGGCTGGGGGATTTAACAGCGATTGGAGTTTAGCGCAAGGGATTGTGCTCTGCTACTTGGCGAAGGCAGCCGCTATCGGCTCGCGCAACTTGGACGGGCTTAGCGACAGCTACCCCGATTTAGAGACGATGGCGCGCGCTGCCGGGGAGTATGGCGGCGGCCTGGATGGTCTGCGCCAGGCGCTCGGCAACATGGTGGAACTTCATGATTGGCAGATCGTAGACCGCGAGTGGGACCGTCATCGGATAACCCGGCTTTGTCAGGAGTATTATGCTGGCAGTGAATCGCCCGCGGTATTTGGCATTTCCGATCCCGTGGTCCGCGGACCTGGTCTAATGGCTCGAGAAAAGCCCATTTTACCGCGTGCTGTGCTAGAAGCAGCGGGCTTGGGCTATGGCGTCTATACCGGGCGGAACTATGGGGAGACGACCAAGGCTTTGGAACTGGCGGACATGCAAGGCTTTTTTCTTCGCCAAGCGATGATTACCGATACCGAAGGCCTTAAGAAGCCGAATCCCGAGGGTCTGTTTCGGATAGCATCGGTGCTTAAACCGCGTCTCATGGTTTTTTGTGGCGACAACTTAGACGATTGGCAGACCGCGTCTCGCTACGAGGCTGAGCGTTCGCTGAGTGAGCCGCCATGCCTCTTTTGCGGCGTCCTCGACGGATCCCCAGGTGCCCTGTCCTATGGACTCTTCTATGACCGAGGAGCGACGTTAATGGCGAAGCGGGCCGAAGACTTGGTGCGCTTTGTTATGGAACGGCGAACGTTGGTTAACGCCGGTTAACGTCGATTAAGCGCCGGGGCGGCGAGCAGATGTCGGTGAAAAAGGGGCCTTCCAAAGACGGAGGCCCCTTTTTCGTGCGGCTGCCCTTCAGCGAAACGACCTAGCTTAGTGGACTCGGCATTGGCGTTTCCATCCAGCGGCTGCCCTCGCGCCAACGCTGGATTTTTACCCCGCTCGCCCGAAGGATAGCTCTTCCTGGCCCGAGGGCGAGGGTTAGGAGGCCGCCGCTTTCGCCGGTGCGATCCCGGGCGGGTTGACGGTAACCAAGGTTCCATAATGCACGGCATGGTAGACGGTAGAGGCCACATTTAGCGGCATTTCCACGCAACCGAGACTTTGCGGAAAGCCGTACGCCGCCCGATAGAACCCATGGACCGCATCTCCACCGGAGAAATAGTTGATCCAATGTACCGGATCGGCGTAAGGGACGCCGTTGGGATTAAATCCTTGCATGACTTGAAATAGAAGGCGTTCATAGATTGGATAAGTGCCCAGCGCCGTCGGCGTTTGCGGGATTCCGGTATTGGTGAGGGTGGTCAGGGAAAGTTTGCCATTCACCCACAGCTCGAGGGTTTCCGGCTGGTTTTCGGTGACCGAGATATAGGTATAGCCATCGGGGCTCATCTTCCCATTGAGGCGATCGTGCAAAAGCGCCAGCCAAACGCTAGTGCTGACTTCGCCGTTGACGGTTAAGCCGTTGACCCGTTGAAACTGCATCAGCGCGCCTTGAGTGACGACTGACCATTGACCGGGAGTCCAGAGAGCTTTAAGAGCGCTGGGAAGATTGGGGTATTTCCAGTGGAATGTTCCCGCCGGGGGATTGTCGACCGTTGCTAGCTCCAGGGCCAAACTGGTTCGCGCCACTGGTTGGGCGGCAGTCCACGAGACCGGGAGGTAACCCTCTTCGGCCAGGAGTTGTTGCAAACGCAGGGTGGAGCCAGGGATGGTCGTCCACTCAAGCGACGTCGACTGAGCCAGGTAGGATCCTCCTTGCGCATGCACCCCATTGGACCCCCCGGGGATGGTCACCTGAATGGTGGCGTTGGGGCCAAATCCGAAGGCCGTCGACGGCCTAAACTGATACGCGGTGGGACTGAGCGACTTCCAGTGGCCCGCGGTGGGCGGTGACATCACCCAGTGCGACCAATCCGGCGAGGGCACCGGTTGGCTAAAGGTTACGGTCAAAGCGGATGTCGGCGCTATCGTTGTAGACGGGGAGGCGGTCACGGATAAGTAGGGCGCGGTCGACCAAGGCAGAATGTGAACGGTGGACAAAGGTTCCCAGGTGCGAGCGCGCGCCTGGATGACCAACGTTCCGGTGTGACCGGGGGGTGTCGGCGGCAACAACAACGTAGCCTTGGTGGTGGGAATCTTCCATGTGCGGATTCGAACCTGGCCTTCCCAAAGATAGCGGACCTGGACGGCGGGGTGAGCAAACGTCACCGCCACTCCCCCGGCAAGGGAACGGGCCCGGGCAGTATGGGTGATGGTCGGCACCGCCGGGGTAATAATTTCTTCGGTGCGCAAGCGGTGTCCAACGAAGGGGAGCCAGGACACGACTTTAGGACCGGCCAAATGGATCTGCACGGTCCCCCGAATTCCTGCGGGAACCCGATGCACCGGGACCCATTGCCCGGCTTGCAAGCGAAGGGCGACCTTTTTCGACCCATAGTGGAAGATGACTCGGGTAATGGAACTGGCGAGACCCGAGGGCGCGATTTGGACTAACCCTCGGGTACTTTCACCCACCGTGGCACGTGGAGTGGTAAACCCAAGGGCCGTCCCCAGCCCGAGGAGAATGACGCCTCCCAAAAGAGAGCGTTTGCTAAATTTGGGAAGTCGTGACCAGAGACGAGACCAAGACCACAGCTCAGGAAGGACCATAAGGCACTCACCTACTTTCTGAAAGCGTGCGATTCCCCCAAAGCGAACGAAAAATCCTCGTTGTCGGGCAGTTTCCCAGGGTTGATTTAGCTCAGTTGCGGATGAAACTACCAAAGATTACTAATGTATAGTGTACTACGAAACGTGAGAAGAGTTGCATGAACAAAATCCACTAGCTCTTCAAAATAGCGATAGCGGTGAGTGCCCGTCGGGTGGACTGTACGGCCTCATGAAAAGAGGAGGCATCGTCCGCGTGCGGTTTATCCCTTTTAGAGGGTAGCCAGGCGATTGGAATCGCTCATGCGTTACGACTAAGAAGACTTCGCCGGGCGACTACCCGAGGCAGGATTGATGGACGATCGCGACGGCATTGCAACCTTTGACATTCTATGCCGAAGAGGCTTGGAAATTCTCGGCGCGGATAGGGTCAACCCCAATGTTGTCAGGTTGTGGGCTAGCCAAATCCATTGTTCACGGTGTTTAGCAAACAGATGATTTGGATTGATGAGCTTTCATCTCGGAGGCGCAGCCTTTCCAGTCGATCAAAAAGCTGGACCTTTGGGCCGCCTTTCGGCTCTCATACACTTTGGGTTAAACGGCTAGGGTCGGCCATCCTAGCTTGACATATTCGGTCGACCCGCCCACCGAATCAGCAATAAACTATGCTCTTAGTTGACTTCATCCATCCGTATGCCAAGCAGAACGATACCTACTTTGTAGCACTTGCCAAGACGCATCGGTCTTCATGAGCTCGCTAGCCCCCTAGCCACG
>DAHXNH010000016.1 GCA_027365485.1 Clostridiales bacterium | reverse complement strand
CTTGTCGGACAACATGAAGCCCATGGTCATCGCCCATCCTCCACAAGGCGCCGTCGAATGGCATCCTCGCTTCCTCGATTTTATGCGCTTTCATGGGATCGAGCCCCATGTCGCGGAGCCTTATCGTCCCCAGACCAAAGGCAAGGTCGAACGTCCGATCCGCTATATTCGCGGAAACTTTTGGCCCCGGGTGCGCCAAATCGTCGATCTGGCCGATCTCAATCGCCAGGTGGCCCACTGGGTGGCCACCGTGGCGGATGTGCGCCTTCACGCCACGCTGCATATGCGACCCATCGACCGTCGGGCCGAGGATGTGGCCGCTGGGACCCCCTGGCAAGATCGTCCGTTTTGGTACGGCGAGGAAATGGTCCGATCCGTCTATGCCGATGGGTATGTGCGGTGGGAAGGCCATACCTGGGCGGTTGGCTATGCCTGGATTGGCCAAGAGGTCCTCGTGCAAAGGCGACCGGGCGGGGGGATCGTCATTCGCCATGGAGACCAGGTGCTCCAAGAATATCCCGCCCCCGCTACCGACCATGCCCTCGTCGGCGATCCGGGACCGATGCCAGCAAAATCATCCCGGCCGCGGCCCGCGGCCTCCTCGCGAGGCACCCACCAGGCCGTCGCCGCCACCGAAGTGCAAACGCGGTCCCTCGCCGCCTATGAGGCGGTGGTCCAGCCATGAGTCACCCCGTTCTCCACGATTTATGTGACCGCTTGGGGTTGGCGGAAGTCGCCCGATTGGCCGAAGCGCGGGCCGAATCCGCGGCGTCTCAGCAGCAGCCCTATACCACCTACTTGACCGAGTTGTTGCAAACCGAAGCGGATGCCCGGCAACAACGCTATGTGACGTCGCGCATTCAGATGGCGCACTTGCCCTTTCGCAAAACCCTCGAGACCTTCGATTTTGCCTTTCAACCCAGCCTGGATGAGCGGCAAATTCGGGAACTGGCGGGACTGCATTGGGTCGACGAGTCGGCCAATGTGATTTTCCTGGGACCGCCGGGAGTGGGGAAAACCCATCTCGTGGTGGCGCTGGCCATGGAGGCCATTCAGGTCCGGGCCTCGGTCTACTTCGTGACCGTTCAGGATCTCGTCGCCGATTTGCGCAAAGCCTGGCAAGAAAATCGCTTCGCACAGCGATTGGCCGTGTACACGCGCTACAAACTCTTGTGCGTGGATGAAATAGGCTACTTGCCGATGGATCGTATGGAGGCCACCTTGTTTTTTCGCTTAGTCGCGGCCCGGTACGAACATGGTAGTCTCGCGCTGACATCCAACAAAGGCTTTAGTGAATGGGGCGAGGTGTTAGGCGATACCGTCCTGGCGACGGCCATTCTGGACCGCTTATTGCATCATTCGACGGTGGTCAACATTCGCGGCGAATCCTATCGGCTCCGAGAAAAGAAGCGCGCAGGCCATCTGGTGGGCCCATCGAGCCCCACCGTCCCCCCTTACCGTGGCGAGGAGGACCCAGCCCATGGCCTGGATTCGTTGGCGCCGTGACACCGCGCAACTGATGGCGCCCGTCTGGGAGAATGGGCACTCACATCAACAGTACCTGGGCAGTCTTGGCTCCGAGTACTCGGTACCGCCCCATCGTCGGGCTCACATTACGGCTCGATTTCCGACAGTGCTCATCGATTGGGAGGCCATTAACCGGGCCGTCGCCACGGGGCCTCAAGGGACCCCACCGTTGAGCCCGACGGCTTGGACGTGGGCCACCGTGGAATGGCAACTCGAGGTCTGGAGTGAAACCGGTCTAGCCTGGGATCAGACGGAGCGCCAAGCCCTCCCTTTCGCAGCCCTCGTGTTACGGAACTAGCGAGCTCGGGGCGACTAAGTCGTCCCACGTTTCAAAGTCTGCATTCCACCCGAGGCCACGCCGTCTATCGTCAAGGGGTTTGTTTCGGAGAACGAGGTCACTCAGTGACCTCGTTCTTGCGTCCGAAGACTGGTCGTTGAGCTGCAAAACGATCGCATTCGACCCTCCAAAGGTCGAGGGGTCACTGAGTGACCTTAGCTCCGCGCTCACTGGGTGTTGGCGCTTCTGCGATCTTTCATCACTTCGGCTCACTTCCGTGTCATCGGACTGGTCCTGGGCTGACCGTCCGACCACGGCGATCCATCCGCCCCAAGGGCGGGGATTCGGGTTTCGCTTACGGCTGAAGACCACAGCCTACGCCAAATCCGAATGACTATTGGCCCCGTTCCCGGTTCCGACAGCGGTTAGCGCCGGGACGTTGGAAAGTCCTTGGCGCAGTCCAAGGATGCCCTGAACCCATTGACAAGGGGCTTGATCAGACCCATGACAAAATGGGTTAGCCCTGCACTCACTGGGCCGAGCTAAACTGCCCTCGTGGGGGCTGTCTGTGGTCAAATAGAAATGGACAAAATGGTCATCTAAATTCCCCACTTTGGTCAACAAGAATTCCCCAATTTGGTCATTAAGATTTGGCCTAGTCCGTTTCCCTCTCCGAAGATAGAAAGGAGTCCTGAAGGACTCCA
>DAHXNH010000429.1 GCA_027365485.1 Clostridiales bacterium | reverse complement strand
AAACCCGTGCACGACCTTTGCCACGGTTTCCCGTCCTTATTTTTGCCGTGATAGTGCTTGACGCCATGGTCGGCATCGAGGTCCCGACGCCCGTCGGGCGTCCGGTTCTGGTTGGCGTTTTGAGCAAAGGCGGGAATGGCTTTCGCATCGATGGCGAGTCGCTTGGCAAAATGGGGCAAAGCGGTCCGTAACGCTT
The DNA here is from genome assembly GCA_027365485.1 of Clostridiales bacterium. Classification (GTDB taxonomy): domain Bacteria; phylum Bacillota; class Sulfobacillia; order Sulfobacillales; family Sulfobacillaceae; genus JAMCVM01. The sequence goes on along the minus strand of DAHXNH010000429.1, from coordinate 2,789 downwards.
CGGCGAGGTCATCAAACCTTTGGTCGAGGACGGGTTCGTGGTCGAGGAGGTGCGGTGAAAAGCGCGGATACACGGACGGTGGGGGAACGGCCCCAGGTGGAAATCCACAGCATTCACGGAGTTGCCGGTTGCGTTGGAGTTCGCGGATCAGGCTCTCGATGGTCGGATGTTGAAAGACGATGCCTGCGAGCAACGAATTCCACACGGCGCGGATGGGATAGTCATCCCGGCCTTTGCCTCGTTCCTGTGCTAACACCCGCATTAACGCCTCAATTGGCAAGACGTTGAGGACGAGTCACAGGCGTTCGAGATCGCCCAGCGGTTCAATTTCCTTTCAAGAAAACAACGATCACTGAGGAATGATAGCCATGGTGGTGCCTCCTTGTACCAATGTCTAGGAAACGATTCGCCATCGATCGCCCGATTTCCTTTTTCTCTCGGATATTTCATGCGAGCGGTCCGCTTCCCGAGAATGGACGGTTAGGCCCGCGATTGGGCGCAAAGGCAGGGACGGCGGGGGTGCGTTACGGAGGAGGATTCGAGTCGGCGGTCCAGTCCACGTTTGTACGTCATGTCAGTCATGTGTACCACCCCCAGGTCAGACCTCTGGCTGTGGAGATGATGCTTGACAGTCTGCCTCGGGCTAAACGGATCACGGCCGTAGGCGCCCGGACTTTTCGCGGAAATCGTTGGGGTGAAATTTTGGGCAAGCCCCCTTTTCGGTGCCTGAAACCCGCATTTTTATGGGAAAATGTGGGGGAAAGTCAATTTTACCCGGTCCTGAAACCCTTGCCTGCCGCGGCTTTTCCAGCAACAGAAAAAGCTCATATCCCTAACCTGACAACATTGCGGTGCAGGCCATCCAGTGTTGTGCCATTCGGAGCCCGTAGTGATTAGGTGTCCGGCGCATCTTGTACGAGTCAAAGAGGGACCCTGAGGGAACGTTCGGCACAATGAGCATCCCATCAAACAGCGATGAAACCAGAAGCCGAGGACGATACGTATTTAGACACCAGAATGGCCACTCGGTTCTGAAGCGGTATGCTGCACCCTTTCGTGGCATCGCGCCCGAATAGCGTAATCTCAGTGCATCCGATTGCCGGAAACGTGGCGTACACCGCATCCGGCGGTCGACTTTGGAAGAGCGTGAATGCTGGCCATACCTGGAGCCCATTGCCGATTGGGGCCCGAATGCCACCGTCCCTGCGATGGGCTAGGTATCATTCAATCAAGCCAACCTAACCTAACCTAACCGGTCTAGTGCTCGCCCCCGGTTCGTCCACGCACCTGTTTGTCACGATGTCGACCGCACTCGGCAAACTGGGTGCCCCCCCCGATTATCGGCGGGGCAATCGAGCGCGCTAATAGCGGCAAGACGTGGACGCCGGTTTCCGCGCCCAAGGGAGTGCGTTCCGAGGATTTCGGTCGCTTTCAATGGGAAGGCCATGCTTGCTGGGCATGGTGGCAATCGACTAAAGGCCGCATCGCCGTGGAGGCCAGTACGGATCGCGGGGCTAAATCGAAGGCGATCAATCCCTCACGAAGGACGTCCCACGCGCTGCTACTCGGACCCGTTCCGGCGATGAACTATGGCGAGATGTCTAGAGCATCCAAGCCGATCGTGGTCGCGGATCAGGGAGCTTGGAATGTGCTACAGTCTTCGGTCGTCAACGAATGTGCCACCACCCAGTTGGCCACATGTCTGACCGTTCTACCCTCTGGCCGGGTAACCTCTCTTATCCGATCCAGATCGGCTTCAATGGAGGCCGAACCTTCAGCTACGTCGCAATTCCGCCCGTACCGGGATCGCAGGCGACCTCGCACTTACCGATAGCGCGATTGGTGTTCTACTCGCCCACAATCCCAACGCCAGCGCCTATTACGGGTTAGATTGGGAATCGAGCCAACGGACGGCCGTGCCAGCATCCGAGACACTGGCTAGCGCCACGATGACAGTCGCCGGAAGTCGCGTGTATTGGTTGAACCAGAGCAGTTCGACAGGCAAACCTCCACAGTTCCTAGTCGTTCCGGTTTGGAAATACTAGGGCCCGAAATACTACCCCGTTGGGAAAAACGATATCGAGACTCGGCTCGCCCGATTATGTATGTATGAGCCAGGTCTCGATTTTCATCAACCGCGGACTTCGCTGAATTCTTCCCATCGTGGAGCCCGGGCGCGGAAAATAGACCGCATGGACCAACGCCGATCCAATCGGCGGAAAACCTCGAGGGGTGTATTTGGCCAATTTCAGCCAGAACTCACCCAATCAGCGATATGCGTGATCCAGAACACGTCATCGGGTTCACGCGCAGTTTTTCCCCTTGCGTCGTTTAGTGTTGCAGGTATCCACTAATTTCTGATGTATCGATTTAATACCTCGACTAATTTGTGGACCGTCGTCGATGGGTTGTCTCGTTCTGGATTCCCACTGCCTCGAGCCAATAGGTTTTCCGCGTTCCGAATGGCAGATTTTTGCCTTGGCAATAACTCATCGTACATCGTCTCGCTATTTTTTGGGTATGGGTGGGTCAATAGGTCCGAGAGCATGCGTTCGTATTGGTTGCGCGACGATGCCTGTTGGTAGTAGTGAAAATGCAGTAAGTACCAGAGTTCAAAGGCCTCATTCGAATAAGCGACCCCAAATTTATCGAGCTGTACAATTGGATTTGGCCTGATTGCTCTATTTGACTAGCCGCGGTAGACTTCCTCTTACTGGTTCATCATGGACATTCCCGACCATTTCCTTTAGGGTGGGTTTGGGAGGGATGCCACGATGGAATTGGTCATC
>DAHXNH010000420.1 GCA_027365485.1 Clostridiales bacterium | reverse complement strand
ACCTTTCGCGCCGTAAAGCAACAATTGCGCGGCGAAACGCCCCAGAGTTGGGCCCAGTTTGGCCCTGAACGCACGGTGATGCTGGCCTTTTTGACGTACGGCCTGGTGTGGCTCTGGTATCAGCTCACTCAAGGGGACCATCCCACGTTTGAAAAACAGCTGTGGTACCAAAGAAAACATCTGCCCTCGTTCATCGATGCCCTAGCGTCCCTGCGGACGACCATATGGACCGAACGAATTTTGGGGGAAGCGGCGTCCGGACCCATTTCCTCGAAAATTACCCCCGACATTATCCGGATCTTATCGGAGGCGGGATAAGCCGCAACGGCTTTGGAGAAAAAACCGCAAAGTCCACATTTGCAATAACGACAATAAAGGCTATGCGTAATCCGAGGTTGGATTTTCCCTGTTTTTAGCCCAAGCTGCCCTCTTCGGCAATCCCGACCCAGGTTGGAACGGACGCTCCGTACTGGAAGGACGGGCATGCCTCAAGGGTTGGAAACTCAAGCGGACGGCTCCGTAATGGGAGTACCTGCGTCATGAATCACAACGATGGGTTGAGGGCAGGTGCTAAAGCGCTAACGCCCCCGTTTGTTGAAGAACTGTCCGTTTGTTTCCATCAATGATGGAACAAACGAAGCCCTGAAAAAGACATCACCATGCCATATTCGTCAGCTGCTCGAATGACTTCTATGTCTCTCAAAGAATGTCCAGTCTGAACTACATATCTGACGCCACTTTGGCTTGCTCGGTCCAAATTGTCTCTAAATGGTATAAAAGCATCCGAAGCAAACGACACTTCCTGCAGCCCCTTTAACCATTCCCGCCTTTCGATGTGAGAAAGACGATGAGGGATCTCCTCAAAGTTATTCTCCCATTCACGGACCTCTGGCAAGCTTAGTGCATCACATGTCCACTGATCAATTGCGTTGTTCCGCTCAGGTCTTGAAGTCCCCTTGCGGAACTTCATAGTCAATGCGATAGGATGTTGTCGCAGATACCAATTGTCTGCCTTGTTAGCGGCTAGTCGAGTGCAATGTATCCGAGACTGTTGTCCTGCCCCAATGCCTATGGTTTGGCCATTCACCGCAAAACAGATTGAGTTGGACTGAGTGTATTTTAATGTGATGGTTGCAAGTAGCAAATCCTGTTTTGCTGACTCTGGAATAAACGTTTCCGTGGTCACAACATTCGCTAATATCTCTCCTGTGACGATTGCATTGTTGCGCCCTTGTTCTATCGTAATACCAAACACGGTTCGCTGTTCAATTGGATTAGGTTCATAACTCGGATCGATTTCAACGATGAGGTAGTTCCCATTCTTCTTGGTTTTCAGTATTTCTAAGGCGTCATCATCGTATCCTGGAGCCACCACGACATCCGATACTTCTCGTTTCAACAATTGTGCTACGGAACGGTCGACTCGGTCGCTCAACGCCGCACAATCGCCAAACGAAGACACGCGGTCCGTACCTCTAGCCCTTGCATAGGCCACTGCCAACGGGGACAAATCCAAGTCCTCTACAAAATACGATTTTCTTAGGCTGTCATTCAACGGGCTATAAACCGCTGCGCCTGCAGGGTTGACGTGCTTAAAGGAAGCAGCGGACGGCAAGCCGAGTGATTTCCGAAGTTCGCGCGCTAATTGAAACGCATTGAAGGCATCAAGAACATTAATAAGACTTGGCTTACCGTTTAAAACCTTGATCGGGGCAGACCCATTAAACATAATTTTTGCAGGAACCTGATGGGGATTCATTCCATAGCGTAACGGTAGTTCTTCCATGTATTGGTAGCTCCCTTCACCAAATTCAGCCCAGGCGAACGGCTACAGTTAGGCTACGTGCTCCATTGTGGTGTTCCACTATTCGCCAGTCACACATAGTCGTATAACTTCAGTATACGCCAGTTCCAATATACTGCATCTGCTGTTGTACTAACCGGCCCGTTAATGCCTCAAATCAGGTCACGAAGGGCTGCAGAACATATGGGTTCTTTCAGAGAAATATTTGGCGCTACACGGGTATGATGACTCCATCAGAAATACCCCAAGTTAGTGCTGTAACTTTTACCGACCTCGTAGCGTTATACCCCGTAGATGATGGTTTGGCTTTCAAGGCTAATACCTCAAGACATCAAGGAGGCAACCCGTAGATGAAACTAACACCCACCACACTTAGTCTCTTTGCCCTCAGTAGCGTAATGCTGGGCACGGCCTTGGTGGGATCAATATCCGAGGCGAAGACCACTTCCCAGGATTCGTTTACCCTGATGACGAGCCGTCAGGCAACGACACCCGTTCAGGCGATTCCATTGGCGGGTGTCGCTTCCACCTATGCCGGCCTTACCGCTATTCCTACGGTTATCGTACCAACCACCTACGGCGGCGGGACCCCCTATTCCGAGCCCGCACACGTTCCGGCCAACGCTTGGGTGCACATTCCGCCTAGGATTGCCCACGGCCTCGCGGAGTATATCTTCCCCGTGAACAACGGCGTTTGGACTGCGTTATTGGGCCCGCGCGGGATGGTCGGTTCCGCCCTTATCGGTAACGATGGGAGTGAAGGGCTGAAGTTGAGCAATGGCACCGCCACCCTGCAATTCGGCACCGCCGGAGCCTCGTTTGTAGTGGCCGCAGGGCAGGAAGCCAACTTGTTTTCATCGGCATGGAAGACGTCCCAAGCCGTCGTCTCTCCGCCGGGATCTCCGTCCGTGTGGACTCCAAATGATCTGCTTCATCCAGCAATCATCAGATATCAAGAAGGGGGACAGTTGGCGCAATATGCCTATCGGAATGCCCTTGATCAGGAGGTCTACGGGTTTGGTGTCTATGCCGCAGGAAGCCGTGATGGTCGTTACGTCCCCATGTGGGGAATTGAGGGGATCTCGTTTCGATATACCGCCCAAGGAAAACTCGCCGCATCTTGGGCACCATGGATCCTAAGTGCCGCGCAACGAACGGTGTTTATGCCCATTAGGTCCGACACCCTAAAGAGCCGCACAGTCAAAATCCATATAGGATCGCATGCTTATCTACTACCGATCGTCAACGGGGCTTCGGCACAGGGACTGGTGCTCCCCACCGGGGATGGGCTCGCCTGGGTGTCCGAACCCAACTTTCTCAAGACGTCGTCCCCCACGGTGCCCCTGATTCCTGATGGAGCATTCACCATTTCCGTGGCACCCTTTGATGCGAAGCGGCTTACCTACTTCGCCCCGAATCCTGCCTCTCGGGTCGTGGCCAAAGTAGCTCCCTGGGAACTTAGTCCAAACGAGACCACATTGGCGAACCCCTTCGTGTCATTGCTGCAGGTGACCGATAGGCACTGGCTTCTCTATCGCGTATCCAATGAAGCCCTGGGTGCCAAAGTCGCCCAGGGCTACACGCTCGACGCGATCGATCTCAACGCCAAGGCTCAGCACGTCCCCATCGAATTGACGAGTTTTCATTCGACTTCAACGCAGCACTTTTTCGTAGGGAGCCAAGGCCCTGAGGTCGTATATGATCAATCGGCCAACACCACTCCAGATGCCCATACGCTGATGGTGATGAATCTGGCGACGGACCATCAACAAGTCCTTCCGGCCTCGACACTCCAGGGCGCGATCGTCCGTTGGTCGGTGGATGGCCACCGAGAAGCTGTGACGTTGCACGCCATCCTTGCCAACTGAGGGCAGCCGATATGGCACCCGCCTGCCCGTTAAGGCCGTAAGGGAGGCGCTTTCCGAAGGCTTTCCTAAGCGCGCATACGCCCCCATTAATCTCTTTGTTTGTCGGGCCACCGCGTCCAAATTTGCGGCACCAAACCCCTTCGCATCGAGGTCCAACGATTGACATTATCTTCTGTTGTATGGTACCATGCAACACATGGTAGCCAAGAAAAACTCTTCGGGACTGGAACAAATGCGTCGAGGTGTGATCGATCGGTGTGTGCTGGCCCTGCTGCAGCACCAAGAGAGGTACGGATTCGACTTGGCCAAAGCCCTGTCAGATGCGCATCTCATCGCCGGCGAGGGCACCATCTATCCTTTGCTCGCCCGTCTGCGGCGGGAGGGGCTGGTGAACACGGTGTGGCGGGAATCCCGCGAAGGCCCTCC
>DAHXNH010000400.1 GCA_027365485.1 Clostridiales bacterium | reverse complement strand
TCGTCCCGAGTACGCAGGGTCCATTCCATAAGTAGGCCCGTCCTTTCATGATCGTTGGGAACAGGATACCTCCAATCGCCAAGAAATACCAGAGTTATTTTTGGGATCCACTACCCGCACGTGATCCCCTGAGTAGTTACGCCAAATTCAAAGTTCAAAGCATCTCCTCGCCGGCCCCCAGTTCGACTTCCTACGGGGCCTGATCCTCCACACCATCCATTCGTCGAACGATCATAGACCCTCTCCGATTGCGATCGATTCTCACGGACTTTAGCGATTTTTGGCGGGCCATAACACAAAGTGCGTAAGAGCCCAAATGTTGGTCCCCACGTCCAGTCCTATTTTTACCCATCGGACCACACGCAGAATATTCCGTTTCGACTGCCTTTTCGGCTATTTGCTTAACCTGACACCATTGGGATGCACCCAGAACACTTCTCGGTCAATCGGCACTGCCAACGCTTCCAATAATACGACGTGGATAGGGAAGCACTGCGGTCCGCTGGCACGAGGTGAAGGATTCATCCGATTACCGGTGAGCATCCAAATCGTGTAAGGCCTCCAGGATGACGGTCTCCGATCTTGGCGTCGAGCGTCATGTCGCTCGTTAAGAGAATGAAGGTGGAGCACCGTTCCCGTTCTGCCTGAACCAGTTCGGGCTCAGGGGTACGGATCGCCAAGATCACTTGCTATTCGGTGCGCGTTTCTGGAACGGCCCCGGCTTTCGGACGCCCTCGACGTTTCACGACCACCTCCGTGGCTTCCCTAGTCGAGGTGAGCTCATGCCACTGGTCCGAGACGGACTGCAATAGCCGGGCTATTGCCTGCTCGGCGTCAGCGACACCTTCAAAACGCTTTCCCGCGAGTTTCTTTTTGCACTGTGGCCCACGGTTCCCGTTCGCGCACGATCTCCCTTTAGAAAGTGTGCTTTTCCTCTTGATCGAGGCTGAACGCATGATACGCCAAGGCGCGAGTCGGATCATCATAGAAGGTCACGTCAAATGTTTCAATGGGCCCCGTGAATCCACACGTCTGGCGGATCCTGGAGATGCTGCAGATTTCCATTCAGCATCGGTTTCAATGGGATTCGTCCGGTTAATGACCCACCCAAGCGCAAAATCGCTAATTTTTCGTATCCTCACATGTGGAGTCTCAGTTACGAAAGTAAAACGGGGGATACCTCAGGGGCGCGAGGTCGAATCTTATGACTTGTCCGTTTGGACGCAATCTCCATCCCCGCCTTCAATCTCTTCCCAAGTAAGGCCTGTGTATCGCATGATCTCATCAGCGCTCATGCCGGCATCGCGCATTGTTTGGACGATCCACGGTTCATCTTTTACACGTGTCGCCATTAGATTCTTTACGTCCGCGATTGACATGTGCAGGCGGTCACTTACATGTTCAATAGAACACCTTGCCTTTAGCATTCCAATGGCATGGCCTTCCTCATAAATAGTATCAATTAAGCCGAATTTTCGAACAGTATCGCGCGGAAGGACATCAAGCTCCAGCTCAATGTATCTGGCAGTCGTGTGACAAACAATGGTACCGTAGCCGTGGCTATACGACACGCCCTCTTCTTCGGGTCCGGCATCCGGCGCGGCATCCACTATCGCCACTTCATCAATGTATACTTTGCCTCGCTTTTCGTAAGGATCGAAAGGGATCACTCGCAACCATTGATTCGGGAACCGTTCCCGAGCAGTTTCCCACAACATACGACTCACTCCTGACTTTTCCTTATATGGACTGGCTCCCTTTTTATTCGATCGGCATCGTCGCCTCGACGACCTTATTGTATCTGATCGAGCCGCGTTTGCAAGGCATGCATCCCATTTGCAGCTCTGAAGCATGATATGGTATAGACCATAAGGAAATCGGCAAAAACTGACTTGAATTAGTTGTTGAAGCCTCCGAGGGGGAGTACATGGCGCCCCTATGAAGACCCCTGCCATGGTTGGACCAGGATCCATCGGCGGTCCGGGCACACTGACGAAGAAGGGGTCAGCCCCTTCTATTTTGGAGAACGAATGCCGTTGACATCCCCTGGTGACGATTGGGCTTTTACCAAATCAGCCGCAATCGACGCTGCGGGGTTTGCTCCCTCAGCAGGGCTAAGCGCTCACGATCCAGCCAGCGACCGGCGATCGTCTCCCTAATCCATTTCAAAGTGCCTTGGACGGTCAGCTTCAGCA
>DAHXNH010000398.1 GCA_027365485.1 Clostridiales bacterium | reverse complement strand
ATGTGCAAAAGCTGGTGGAATGAGCGATCGATGTATCGCGTGGAGTGGGGGCCGTGCTGTGCCATATCGGGCGGAATTCTCCTTAAAGCACGGGCGAGCACGAATGGTGTATTGTGCAAAATATAGTTGAACGATGAAATGCCAAATGCCAACAGGTCGAGGCGTTTCGCACTAATCGAATCCAGTACCAGAAAAGAAGAGTCGGTCAAAATTGCATGACCGGCGCTAAGGCACATACGCCCGCGTTAAGGCTCTAAACACAATTTAAACCGTTGTGTTACTTGGGTTTGTTTCGGCTATGGATCTGTAGTTTACGTGGTACTGGCAACGAGGATCCTGGCAGGATCCTGCCAACGGATTTGGGTTACCTACCTCTTTAACCACGTCAAAGGTCATTTGATGGCATTGTGGACATACTTGGATTGACAATACTGTGCCTCCTTTTTTAGAAGCGCTTACCCTCACACATATTATAGCATTAATACCATATATGTTGTGCTTACATTTTATTTGCGGTCAATATATAGTGCTGCAAGACGAAAGCCTTTGTTCATACTGATAAATCGTTTGTTTGGCTGAAGACTTTATCGTCGCCACGAACTTGCATGATTTCTGAGCTGGTTTTGGGAACAATCTTGATTGCGGCAACCGGCCAGTTCAGTACTTCATCGCCGCTTGCAGTAGCCAAATGAATGCGTTGAGTGATTCGGCTTCCGAATACCCAAAGACCGCCCTTCTCCAACGCATCCAATTCTTGTTGAAGAGAAAACACCGCGTAGACCCGTTGAGATGCCTCCAATTCGTCTAAAATGTCCACGTAATCTTGAACCGAACCTAGGAATCCCGCTATTAGATCTGCCTCTTGCTCATTGTTAGGTGTGCCATATTGTGGTGCCAAAGCATATGTTCCGTCGATGATAGCCACGAGTTCGTCCGCACGTGCAATCCTAAGTAGGAATTCTCCTGACGGATTAGGTGTAGGTTGATTCTCTAAGCGAAGGGCTTCCAATGATACTCCAAGAGATCCGGCGACTTGTTTTAACGTATGCGATGACACAGGCTGGCCCGATTCTAGGCGTTGTATCGTTCGGATATCTACTTTGCTGGCTTCAGCTAATTCGTTTTGTGTCCATCCCCGTTGATCTCGCAATTGGCGAATACGATCACTGGTATTCAATCATGTCACCTCCACTATAGCCATTATGATACGGACGGCAGTTAGCGACAACGAAAGAACCCTGTCAACCAACTGACAGGGTTCCGACAGTCGTCGGTATTTAGATTTAGAACACATACCTGCCCGTTTGTGCCGCACCGCATTTCTGCGAAACGGTCTACTGTACCCGTTATCCTGATGGGAAAGAGAGGGTCGGGCGATGCGCTTGGGATGATACCGACCGGAATGACTAAAAACTCCGGGCCTGACAACCCGATGATGGTCTCCAAAATGCTGCGTCACGGACCGAGCAAATGCACGACAGCCTCGATGGTAATCCACAAGCCTAAGACGCCGAGAACCAGACCTGCGAACTTCTCTGCCCATTCCCCGACGTAGCGTTTCAGTTTGCCTCCAAAGGTGAGGCCCACAAGCGTGAGGAGAAAGGCTTGGACTGCGATGAGGACAATCGTCCAGGCCACCGGCACCCCGATCATCCCGATGGAGAACCCGACCGCCAATTCGTCCAGACTAATGCTGAGGGCCGTGAGGACGAGCGTCCACCCCACCAGCTCCCGTTCCAGCTTTTCTTCCTCGTCATCCTCATCCTCGAAAAACATCAGCCACCCGGCCATCGCGACCAACGCCAGTCCACCCACGAGCGAGGTCCAGTCTCCAATGACGCGGCCGGCGGTCTGCCCGATGATCAAACCTACGATGGGCATGAGCGCTTCTGCACCGGCGAACGTGAGCGCGATTTTCACCTTTCCGGGGGTCTCTAAGAATCCCAGGGAAATCGACATCATCAGGGTGTCTATGCCGAGGGACAAGACCAACGCCACCATTTTTACAATGACCACAGCGGTTCCTCCGATTAAGCGATGTGCAACAACTCGTACCTTCTGCGCTCATGCTG
>DAHXNH010000383.1 GCA_027365485.1 Clostridiales bacterium | reverse complement strand
GGTAACTACTCAGGGGATCACGTGCGGGTAGTGGATCCCAAAAATAACTCTGGTATTTCTGGCTCTTACGCACTTTCTGTTATTGATAATTGATGGAGCAACGATAAAGCGAACGGAAATGAGGGGTTATGGATCGTTTGTTGACGACAAGATGGCAAAAATGGGATACTCTATGACAATAGCTCCCCCGTGGAGAGGACGGGGGGGCGTTCGAAGCCGGGATGGCGTGGTGGACCACACCAGGTTCGCAGTCAATCCAGGAGGGGTGTTCAGGTGATGTTGGATTGGAATGGAGTCCGCCTAGGCAGTCTCGGGACGGCGTGTGCTGTGGAAACATCTGGGGGAGTTTTCAGACCACGGCCGTGTAGGAAATAGGCTAAAACTGATGACCATGGACTTAGCTAAACCACAGGCAAAAGGAGTTAGCCAATACAGGGTGCTTTGACCGACGAAAAATCCTCAGGTTGCACGAATCGACATCCGGAAGACGTGGCAGATCGCGACGATCACTTTGTTTGATCGCGGCTATCCTGGAACTTCCCCTCCCCAGGGCGGTCCCTCGCTGCCCTGACTCTTTGATTGGATGGCCCATTCGGTGCGCCTAGGGATGCGCGTGCCCTCGAGGTTTTATCCCAAAATCATAGGTTCGGCTAGGCTAAACCTTGGGTTACCCTCACGCTGTCCTCAGCCCAGGCGTGCCAAGTGCGCATATTGGGGGTTGATGCGAGCGCGGCAACCGCGATCTGGCTCCGAGTGATCCAGCTTCTCTTTCCCACCGCTCAGATCGACACTCTGGTCACCCCGTGAACGGAAGCCGAAAAAGCGCAAATTCCACAGTCAGTCGTCGCTACAAAGCAGCGGATTTAGGGCGTGTACGCTAAGGGGCGACTGGCGTTGAGTGCCGCTCCTATCCAAGGGTCATGCAATGTGGCCTCGCGGCCCAGTTTGAGCCGGGGACACCATGCGCTTGGGTTGGCCAGCCCGACCCACCGTGGCAGGTCCAAAGCACGGCCTCAGTCGTCATCCAACATGCACTTCCGATGGCGTCGATTTGTGAACCAAGTCCGCATAATACCCGCGTTCAGCCATCAATTCTTCGTGGTTGCCCTGTTCAACAATGCGGCCCTGGTGCATAACATAAATCACGTCAGCATCCCGCACCGTTGAAAGTCGATGGGCAATAACCAGCGTCGTGCGCCCGCTAGCGATCCGGGTCAGACCTTCCTGCAAGATTTTTTCCGTGGTTGAATCGAGGCTTGCGGTGGCTTCGTCAAGAATTAACACTTTCGGATTTAACACCAAGGCTCGGGCAAATGCCAACAGTTGCCTCTGACCCAAGGATAGATTCGCACCCTTGGCCCGAATCCAGGCGTCATACCCCCCAGGGAGATTGCGAATAAATCCGTCGGCCCCGGCAATCTCAGCTGCCTCGTACACGGTTTGGTCGGAGACGTCCGTGCGGAAGAGTCGGATATTGTCCGCTACCGTACCGGAGAACAAGTTGACTTCTTGCTGCACGATAGCCATCATTCGATGGAGATCAGCCTGTCGGAAACGGCTGATGTCTACGCCATCTACGGTGATTGAGCCTCGTTGCACGTCGTAAAATCGTGTCAACAGACCCATCAGCGTACTTTTCCCGGCCCCGGTTTCACCGACAAACCCAACAAACGCTTGGGGCGGGACCGTAAAGGTGATGTCGTGTAGCACCGGCGCCTGCGGTGTATAGCCAAAGGTGACATGATCGAATGCGACGGCGCCTTCGGCTTGCACCATTCCCGTTCGCCCCAAACGAACCGTGACCGGCTGATTGGGGTCTTTAATCTCAGGCTCTGTGAGCAGGACCCCCCCGAGGCGTTCTGCCGAGACCATCGAGGTCTGTAAGGTATTCCAGTTCTGAGTTAAGGAATTAATCGGACTAAAAAAACGCTGGATATAGGAAATGAACGCGTACAGCACCCCCAGTTGAATCGTGTGGTGGAGCACGGCGGTGCCTCCTATCCACATCATCAAAGCCACGGACAAGTTGCCGAGGGCATTGAAGGTTCGGTTGAACCGTACCGACCAGCGGTACTCGTTAATATTGCCCAAGGTGTATCGGCGGTTCAACTCACGATGTTCGTCGAGTTGTTTGGGCTCTTGATTAAAGATCTGAGTAATCCGCATGCCCTCCAAGTTTTCAGCGGTAAAGCCGATGAGTCGGGAATACTGGGTCCTGGTGTATTGGTAGTTCTCACGCAATTTACGTCGAAACAGCATGGAAATGATTACAATCACCGGAATCACCAAAAAACTGATCAAAGCGATGCGCCAGTCGAGCAACAGCATGGCACCCATGGTTACTAGCAGCATCATGCCGTCTTGAATCAGGCTGAGTAAAAAGCTGGTAAAGAATTGGCTGACGCGGTTGGTGTCGCTTGCGACGTTGGTGATTAAGCGACCAGTTTCGTGGGTGTCAAAGAATCGCATCGACAACGACTCGATGTGGGCGTACAGATCGTCGCGAATTTCGCGGACGATTCGCTGCCCAAACCACTGCAGTTTTCGGTTTTGAGTAAAATTGGCCAATAAACCCACGGCGGTGGTGGCCAAATATAGGATGCCAATCATCAAGATGGCATGAAAGTCTGGATGCTTGACGATAAGGTCTCGGTCGATCACGATCTTTACCAACCAGGGCTGCATTACCTGGGTTACGACGTAGATTAGGACTAAGCCGACGACGACTAAAAATTCGCCGAGGTGGGGCAGTGCATAGCTTAGCAGTCGGCGCATCGAGGACCGACTGTCCGCCATAGCGACTTCGCGCTGACTTTCCGACTCTGAGCTGCTAATCATTGACGGACTCACCCCCCGTCTGGATGCGGTATAGCTCCGCGTAGATCCCACCGCGCTGAATTAGGTCCTGATGCTCCCCGCTTTCCACGATCCGGCCATCGTCTAATACGATGATCCAGTCGGCATCCCGTAACGCCGATAGACGGTGGGCGGCAATGATAGTCGTTTTCTTGCCCCGAACCTTTTTCAATACGCCCAGGATTTCCGTTTCGGTCCCGGTGTCGACGGCCGACAAACTGTCGTCCAAGATTAAGATCTTGGCCTCGCTCTTAATCAAAGCCCGGGCAATGGCCGTGCGCTGGCGTTGGCCGCCGGAGAGCATGATGCCTCGCTCGCCGATCTCGGTATCGATGCCAGACGGCATGGTTCGAATCGTCTCCCAGATGCGTGATTGCGAGGCGGCCGTCTCGACTGCTGACGGCACCACTTCGGTCTGGGAGAAGGCGATGTTTTGACCGATGGTAGTGGAAAAAAGGAAGCCATCCTGAGGGACGTAGGCCACGAGATTGCGAAGTTCCCTAAGACGCATATCCCGGATATCCACCCCGTCGCAAAACATGGTCCCCTTTGGCGGATCGTAATCACGAAGAATGAGGTTGAGCAGCGTGGTCTTGCCGGCCCCGGTGCGGCCCACGATTCCTAACATGGTTCCGTGAGGCACGCTGAACGAGACCTCGGCCAAAGCCGGACGCTTCGCTCCGGGGTACGAAAAGCTGAGATCACGCACCCTGAGATCGCCTAGCCACGCTTTCTCCACCGGATGCTCGGGATCTTGGATGTCAGGTTCAACCGACATTAGAACATGGACGCGCAGTACGGAAGCGGATGCATTTTGAAAGGTATTGATGACCGAGCCAAACTGCATCAGGGGCTGGACCAACATGCTTAAGTAGACGGTAAAGGCGACAAACGAACCTAAAGAGATGTGGCCGTGAATGACCAACCATCCTCCATAGACCAAGCCGATGGTGAAGGCAATCCCACTTAGCATGGGTAGCAGAGCCTGGAACAGCGTGTTGATCCGCACCAAGCTCATCTGGCGGTCTACAATAATCTGCGTGCGCTGTTTAAACCGATCGAGGTCGACGGGTTCGTTCGACGCCGCCTTAATCAGCCGGATTGCTTGGAAACTTTCTTCGGCCAATTCGGACATATCGGAAAGCGCCTCTTGCACCCGGCGGGAGCGCAGCCGCACCTCACGCCGCAGGATGACGACTACCACCGGGATTAACACTAAAGGCAAGAGGGCGGTTAAGGTGAGATCTAAATCAATCGTTCGGATGGTCATATATAGCGTGGCGGCAAACAGGAACGTGGCCTGGCTGATTTGGTTTAATCCCATCGACATGGCCTGCCGGATGGCGCTGACATCATTTAGCGTGTGATTCAACAAATCGCCGACACTGTGTTGCTGAAAGTACGTCGAGCTTAACGTTTCCCAATGGGCGAACAAGCTCTCGCGCATTTCGGATTCCACGCTCCGACTCAACTGGCCAATCCGGGTTTGGGCGAATCCGAAAGAAAGGACGTAGCCCGCCGCCATGATGCTGAGTTCGAAGGCGAATCGTAATATCGTATGTTCCGTAGCCCCGCTTGCCTTTAAGCGGTTAATGAAGCGTCCCAGTATGTTTGGAATCTGAACTTGAAATACTTCAGCCACTGCGAACCC
>DAHXNH010000363.1 GCA_027365485.1 Clostridiales bacterium | reverse complement strand
CCAGCGGGCAGCCTTGGCGGTGGATACCCAACGGTTGCAGGCCGCGACCACGTTTGCGGCCGAGGTCGCCCAGGGCCTCGCGGCATTGGACGCCCCAGGGCAAGCCAAACTGGTGCAACTCTTGGTGGTCGACATCACGGTGACGGGCACGTCCGCGGTGGTACGGACGGTCATTCCGGCTTTTACAGAGGCTGAGCGATTGTGTCTAGTTCCTGGTACGGAATTTTAGAGAGGTTGCAGGAAATCGGGCAGGGTGGCGTACTGAGGCACTGTCAATCGAAAGAGGCAGCAAACGGAGCGACAGTTCACCTAAACTACGGCGCCTGCAGCCTACTCGATAACCCGGGGTTACCGAATATGTACGGTGAATCTTTGAAAGAACCCCCGCTCGCCATGAAAGCGCCGCGTCGATCATGAGGATAGCGGCATGAAGGGATGTCTCGCTCCATGCCGCTAGGGAAACTAAAGGAGAGGAATGGTGCCTGCCAGAAGTCACTGGTCGCGAATTTTGGTATCCACGACTTGTACATGGGTGACCGCGCCAAATTGAATGCCATCAGAACCACAGCGCGGGCAGAATTTAGCCGGAGCTTTACCCGGCATTAAGAAGAGTTGATCACAATCCACGCACTTAAATTCGTTCAGAACTATCGGTTCTTGGGCCATGGCGGACAACCTCCTAGGATCGGCTACAATCAAGTTCATTTTGGGCGTTCGTCTAGGGCCTGTCAACGGCGATCATAGGATCTCATTCGCTCGCGACGTTATCGTCCAGAAGCTGCCACGATGGTTTCGAATTGGAGGCTTTTTTGGCGTGTTCCAAAACCAGATGAGTGAGTGCGAAGAAGAGGCCGCTGGTAGCCAGCAACGTGATGCCGCGCAGGCTTACCGGAAGCACATTGCCCGAAGCCTCGGCCATCAAGAGGCCAAGAGCGATCGCCAGCCAAAGCGCCGATTCGGAGCGATGGGGAGAACTCCACCACCGCCCAAATGCCAAAACCACCAGAGAGACGGTCTGCGAAATCCACATCGGGTTAATGCCCCACAAGAAGTGTACGGCGGAGAATCCGGTGGCCGCATTAAGACCGACCCCCGCCGCGATGCCAGCGCCGATAGCGCCGACGACCGACCACCTTGGCACCCGATCTCCCCATAGCAACAAGGCCAAGGTTGGGCCCACCACCCCGGCATTTCTGACCGTGAGTCCAAACACACTCCACCAGGCTAAAGCGTCAGGACGCCATAGAGCTAAGGAGATCATCAAACCAGCCTCACCGACCAGCGCCATTTTCGTCCAGCGCACCGAAGCAGAAATCGCGTCACGACCCAGGCTGACGGCACCTGAGAAAAGGAGAGGGCCACACCAGGTTAATGCCAGTCCCCAAATACCGACCGCGATCAGCACGGCTTCGAGCGGACTAGCCTGGGTTAGCACCAGATGGGAGACGGCGGAGAGACCGCCGCCGGGGACCGCGCCGAGATCGATTCGGGCCTGGCGTCCGACCCAAGTCGCGGCGAACACCACTAAACCGACGAAAAGCGACGAGGCCAAGACCGCCAGTTGAGCACGTCGGGCATTTTTGGCTGCGACGACCGCCTGGAATTCTGCCTGGGCGGAAAAGACGTTGAGCAAATTGGTTCCTAGCCACACCAAGATGGTGGCATTCGCTACCGGACTAGGATGATGGCCTACGGTCAGAGGATGCGCGGGTAACCCATGCACCAACACTACTAACAGGCCTAGCGCAAGCAAAATGAAAACTAAGTTTACACCCTGAATGGCGGCTAAGGACTCCAAGCCAGCAAATTGTACGGTGGCTAAGAGCAAAAACGTGGTGGCTACCAGGCTAAACCACAGGGGCCAGCCCAACAGGGCATGCAAGAAATAACCCGCAAAGAGTGCGTTCGACATGGCAAAAATGGGAAAGGTCGCTCCAATCACCACACCGGTCAGCCGTCGGACCAACGGACCGTAGGCACGGCCTAAGAGTTCGCTATTGGTGGTATAGCCGAGCCTCAGAAAGCGAGGAGCGAGCCATGAGACCAGGATTGAAAGCAGAGCGGTACTCGCCCCGAGCCAGACCGCGGACCAGCCGTCGGCAAATCCGGTGTCGATTTCCATAGCGATTGTCGAGGACGTCCAAAGGGCCGTCACCATCAAAAACACGGTGGTTGGGGAAAGTTTCTTGCCGGCATCGAAGTATCCGCTCTCGCCCGAACGCCGCTTGGCGCGGTAGGAAAGGCCAAGCAAGACCAGTGTATAGAGTGTGAGAGCAGCCAAGATAGCCCAAAAGGTTGAGGGGTGGATGTGCATGGATGGACTCCTCCAATGACGATTAATGGATGAAAAACTAGGAACGATTAGGCGCCAGGGGTGTTCACGAAGGACCGTCGCCGAGACCGGGCCGAGTGTTCTCGACACGCCATTGGTTGATGAGATGATTAAATCATATATAGACCTGTTTGTATATAGGGATTAAAGGGCGAAAGAAAAAATTAGGATGAAGTCTGAGGAACGATGAGTTGCGGGCCCTCTGCCGATGCCCGATTGACCGCGGAAGAGACCGGGAAAAATTGGGTTGGCGGTGCCATCGGCATAGCTAGGATGGCTTCGAAGGCTTGGTTTTCCTGGTCGAGCCAGAGGTTGACGGCGTCTTTGGAAAGAATCAAGGGCATACGAGGGTGTAGGGGCAACAGCATTTGCGAGGCCTCAGTGGTGACGATAGCAATTTCGGCCAAATGGCCCGGCCGTTCTTGGTAGATAGCGGCAAAGTACCAAAGGCCGTGGTTTGGGTCGGTAATCCGATAGGGCTGGCGGTCGACTTGCGACCATTCATAGTAGCCATCGGCCGGGACGATCGCGCGTCGGGTGCGAGTGAGGTCTCGAAACGTAGGCCGGGTTAGAAGGGTCTCTCTGCGGGCGTTGATTAAGCGGCGCGAAGGGCTCCAGGACACCGAAAGTCCCCATCCCATGAAACCGCCAAATCGCGATCCCTTGCGATCGATCACGGCTAAAATCGATGTGCCCGGCGCAATGTTGTAGCGTGGCTGCCAAGTCAAGTCAGCAGTCGGCGTAAATTCCAACTGCTCTAAGATGGCAGGAAGCGGCCAGGTTAAGGTATATCTTCCGCACATTTTAGTACTCCTTCGATCTAAATTTTCTCATGGTCCTCGCGCTTGAGGTTTCAGTGCTGTTCATCTATTCTTCCCAAGTCTAACAAATCCCTGCCTATGCACATTTTGCAATAGCTGGGGCCCTTAGAGCGGAGCGGCGCCCGAATCCTCGTCCGGATGCCTTCTTGCTTGCGATAAAGCTTAGCTCTATAGCCGTCGTAGCGGGGGATAGCGCTTTAACTTAGACTCTTCGGCAGTCAAGAATTGAATAGTTCGTACGTCATCCATTTTTCGATTCTCTCCTGTCGATGAGCCGGGGCCTCATGGCTCAATTCTTTCAGGGGTCGAGCGAACGGGTTAATCGACAAAGGCCCTGGTCCGCGAAGCAATCTTTGGGTGAACGATTTGATAAGATTGTCGCGGCATCAGATATTAGAGAGTGAGCCAAGCGTTGGCGAAGAGTTATTCGCAATGAAATCGCTGCCAGGGGACTTGGGCCTTAAACGGCACCGACATTGGGCGCGGATGAGAGGGTGAGGATGAATTGGCGGACGAGATGGAGCGTTATACTTGGGATGGCCAACCCATTAGTCGGGAATTGCCCCACGGGGTCAGCGTGGTGGTGTATCGGCGCCAACCAAAATGGTTGCTGCTTTTACTGCATCGCGCCCACAACGGAGCGGACTACGATGGAGATTGGGCGTGGACGCCGCCTTCTGGAGCTCGGCATCCGGGAGAGGCCGTAAACGATGCGGCTCGGCGAGAACTTTATGAAGAGGCGGGGCTCTCTTTGTGTTTACAGCCGACCCCATTAGGCACCCCGGAATGGAGCCTCTATGTGGCGGAAGCTCATGATCAGGATTCCGTGGTCTTGGTCGACCCAGAGCACGACCGCTACGTTTGGGTGACACCTGAAGAAGCCGTGCGTCGAGTCGAACCGATGGTGGTCAAAGACAGCTTGATCCGTGCTGTGAATTTCCTTCGGACCCAAAACCAAGGTCAAATCTGAGCGCCCGATTAGGAAGGCGCAGACTGAAAGCTCGCTGGTTGTACATTGGTTGTTGCGTCCGGCCCATGATTCGCGCCTTTTGACTCCGTCTACAATCGAGATGGTTGCAGCGAAAGGTTTGACTCCGTCTGGAGCCGTCTTGCGGATATGGTGTTTTGCTTTGACCGAATGTTCGAACGGAGGTATGGGTGGGTAGGGCGAAGCTAGTCTCAGAAATTTCGGGGTCTTAATCCGAGCGGGGAGTCTATTTGAGCACGACGCTCAAAAAATACCGGTTGTCGACGGCGTTCGATTGCATCTATAGGCAAGAAATTTCAAGAAAATTGAAGGATCCAGTAAATTCCTTGAGAAAGATTAGAGTAGTTCTGGTACGATGAGATGGTCAGAATCATCTAGTTCCATGCTAGATGATGCCTCCTCATCTGCACCCGGCCACCCCCATGGCTGGGTGCGAGCTTTTTGAAAGCGGTCGAATGGTCGCTAAACTTGTCATCTGGTGGCAGGTGATTTCTCACGTCGAATCACCCAATGAGCGATGCCGGCAATGCCGAACAATGCGATAGCCAGGTCGATCCAATAGAGGTTGGTGGGACCGACCCACCCCAGCACGTAACCGCCAGCAATGCTGCCTAACAGGGGAGCCATGCCTGTGGTGGTTGCGCTGTAGAGCGATTGCGCAGAAACGCGATTGCCGATATGGCTGACTTCGGCAGCGAGATTGATGCCCGACGCCAGCCCTAAACCGAACGAGGGCCCATGCAGGCACTGCAATAGGACTAAGCCCCAGGTTGGAGGATTGAGTGCCACCATCATCCAGCGAAAAGCGAAAATGCTGCCGCTCAAGAGAAGCATACGGGCCGGCCCGTAGCGTCTAATCAAGCGACCAGACAGATAGAAGATAGGAATTTCGCTGAGCGCACCAATCCCTAAGATGATTCCGAGCCACGATAGAGGATGGTGGGTGGCTCGGTAGTACAGCGAAAAATATGAGCCATTAATCGATTGGCTGACGGTAACGAACAAGCTGAAGAATAAGATGATGCGAAACCGTGGCTGATCGAGTAGCGCCCCGATTCCCGAGAACCAAGGGGGTCGATGGGAGCCTCCAGACACCGATGATCGGTCGGGGCGCTGAGGTCTAGGGTATTGAAGACCGCCTACCACCGCCAAGACCGACGCCAGAAGATAAAAGTCCAGAAAGTGTCCGATGCCGTAGACGTGATACAAGAGGCCAGCGAGGGATACGACGACAGCATAACCCAGCGACCCAAACAGACGAGCTTCGCCGTAGCGTTGGGCTCCAAGCCATCCTACGGTCATGCTGTCGGCGACCGGCATAATGGCACTTTGAAACGTGGCCATCGCCATCGCCACCAAGGGATACCAGGCGAGATTAACCTGGGTAAACAGCCATGCCGCCATGGGCGCGAGGACGATGGCGGTGACAATGGTTCCCCATTCGTGATGGAAACGATCGTTGAGAATGCCCCATAGTGGTTGCAAAATCAATCCCATGAAGGGATAGATGGCCAAAATCCAGCCGATCGAAGAACTATGAAACCCGCGATAATGCAAGTAGAGAGCAAAATACGGGGCCCAAACTGCAATGGTTGAATAAAACAAGAAATAGTAGAGAGAAATGCGTGAACTCTTTTGCCGCACGGTCTTCACCCGTTTTCTCCCTTCAAAACGTTTCCCATCCCACCGTATACGATTTCACGCATCCTAAGATAAGCCAGGGATGGTTGTCGACATCCCACAATGCAGTATCTTTAGGATAAATAGTGGCTGGCAGTGGAGGGGACCGAAGATGATGATGCGTATTCCAATCAGGTTGACGATCCGTTCTGATCTGTTCTGACCACCGATTCGGCTTTCAACTGACTACCTTTAGTGACCGATTGGTTCGGTTGTATCACACTCCGTTGTGGGTGGCAAGACATTCCGCATCGATTTGCCTTGAAGCCGTGACGCGATGAACCAGGAAGGTGGCGGCAAATGTGGTCAGCAATGATCAAATTGGGATAATTCCATTGGGGGCCCCAACGAAAGTTCGGACTGGCGGTTTTGATGGGGGCTGGGACGGGCGTGTTTCTGACATTGCTGGGCATAGCGATTGTGCAAAGATGGTAACTTCGATTCCGACGGGGATGTTGCTATGCACGCCCTGTATCTTCGAGAGTGAAGAATGGAACAAAATGCCCGCTTGACCCCCTCCTGGCCCTCGGCCAAGGAAGGGGAATGCGCGGACATTTTGTTCCATGGGAGCGTATACGCCCCAAGGAAATCGTCCTGAAATTGCCCCGTTGGGGCATTAACGGGCAGGAGTGTGTCTTTAAATACGTTCCCATCGGCTACCGTCATTCTGACTGCTCCATAACTCTGCCCCCGCAGAAGTGGTCGTAAGTGCCCACAACCTAGAGTGGTCTGCGTCCAACATTTGCACTGATCCGGGCAGTGTGCTTACCGTATTCCAGGAGACATGCGATGTGCCATCCTCCCAATGGACAATGCGCGTGATCGAGCCCTGATCGATGCCAATCCAGCCTCCGTCCCGGTTCACTGCAGCCACTTCCGGGATCCCAAGCCACATGTGTCGATCCAGGATGCCTTGCCAAACCCAACGGCGCCCCCCGTTTTGTGTGCGATAGACCACGACCGGGCCGTGGCTTGCCCCGGGGGATGCCCAAAATTCGACGAACAGCACACTGTGAAGAGGGGAAAGCCACAGCGGGGCTCCCAGAGTTTGACGCCCCTGAGAGTGCCAGGTCACTGGGATCGACAACGCCGAGCTTTGCCACGCAGCATCGGGCGAGCTCGTCGCATGCCATAATAAGGGACTCCCATGAAACACATGGGTACTTCCCAACCATAATTGCTGGGGTAGGCCACCTAAGGATAGCCCTGTTTTGACTCCGACAAACGGCGTCGGACCACTGAGGTGCCATGTGTTTCCTCCATTGTGCGTGGTCCACACTTGCACCGCTTCCGATTCGGCCGAAATGCCTTGCGGTGCCGCTAAAATCCACCCATTGCGGGTCGAGGTCCATTGCATGGTAATTATCGTGAATGCTCGTACGGGAGAAGGAATCCAATGGGGCGCACTCGCCGAGGTCGACTCACGTAAAATCTGGTGGTGGACTGGAACCCAGATCGTGTGGTGCCAACTAGCCATCAGCGGAACCCCGATCTTAGACAAAGGACGACTCCATTGTGCCACCCACCGCCATGTATGGCCTCCATTAGTGGATTGAGCGATGCCCTTAGTGGTGAGCGCCCATCCGTGGGTTCGAGTCGCAAAGTGCAGGGTGATAAAGTGGGAGACGCGTGGACCCACGAGTGCTGGGCCAGATGCCCCATCAGACCATCCCAGACTCCCCCCCATCAGAACGATACTCATTCCGAGGAGTAGCCGTTTAAGGTAAGACTTCATGGGACATCTCCTCCATCGGCTGCCGACTCTTCGGTAAGTTCGGTAAGTATAATCCATAGCCAACCTGGATGCCCTTGCAGGAGTTGAGGATGGTGCGGATCGATTTCAATGCAATGCCGCAGCCATTGAATCTGTTGATACTCGTCTGCCGGGTCTCGTCGCATTTCTGGCCATCCTACGGTAGCCAAATGCTCGAAACTTACGATGTGATTGGGATGTTCCATTGACACTCCCCTCCCTGAAGGGCGGGAAGTCTTACGAGGAACCCGCTCATGTGAGCTTTACTCGCAAAGGGTGAGCCAAACACCCGCTATCCAGTCGCCCGAAGGTCTCTGGTTACTTGACGTGAGGGTTCGCCGAATCCTGTTTAAGTCTGGTCTTGACGACGCGATACATCTTACGTCTCCCACCATTGCGAGAGACAACCGCACGAACGTATCCAGTTATCAAAGAGCGAACATGCATATTTTAGCAAAAGATATGTCTGACGGCAACGCCTTGTATCTCCGCCCTAAACGGCGGAGTTTTACGGCGCATGTGATAAATACTTAAAAATCCGCGCGGCAATTGGGTGCAAGATAAAGCGATGCCCCTCTCGACAAATTTCAAATCGTGCGGAGTTCCAAGTCAGGGAATCCGTCAATCTCCCCATCATGCGAGCCCCCCCTTTCTACGAATGCTAACGTGAGAACATCCGAAAAGGTTACGCTGACGAATGTAAAGATTCCGATTCAGCACCCCACGGATATCCGCGGGGGCTGAGGGATCTCTCTTTTTTCGATAACCCGCAGGAGCAAACACGACTAATGGTTATAGACAAACGTAGGGCTTTTACCGGATAGTAACGCATCTTCAGCGACGCCCAGCGTTATCGGTTGTCCCACTATACGTTAGGGAAGTCTCCACATCCGAAGGCCCCTGATTCATCGACTCCCCGATGCTTTGGGTTTTTGCACATCCTGCCCAAATCGTGTTAAAGTCACCGCTACTAGTCAAACCTTTGACCTGACTCGCAGTAAGTCCAGATGCTCCGTAATATAACGCGGCAACATAATTCCCTGCCTTCACCGCGTCGGTCCCGGCTTGAGAAATCCATTTCCTTTCGTGCCCAGCAAGCTCAGAATCTCTTGATATTTGAGATGGTACAGAATCAGGCGGAATAATAGCCAAGTTCCTTCTGAAATAAATTGGGAAAAGTTAGGAAAAAATAAAGCTCAGACTTAAGGCCTTCATGGGGGCGTTGGCTCCTTAAGCGATGGCGTCGATACCGTACTGGTTGAAGCATTAACGGGCAGGAGTGCGCATCACAATCATTTCATTGAGTCTGACTTTCGGGGAAAGTTTTTATCCACACGGCGTGGCGATTTGTCAACACTGCGATACGGTCAGGAGCAACCATGGCTACCGCGATGGCTCGGCCGTCAGCCGAAGGGACAGGCAGGGTGATGACAAAATGGCCTAGGGCGACGACTTGTATCGCACGGGCATTCCAAAACACTGCCGTACCGTGCTGGGAGAGTTCTGAGGGTTCAAGGGTAATTTTGACACGATGAAAGACCCAACGCGACGCATCTTTGCTAAACCAGCCAAACCGAGTCGTCCCCGTTGTCGAGACAATTTTTGCAGGAATGGCCACGGTGGCGGCCTTGGTCACCGCGGGAAAGGGATCAATCCATCCAGCATCGGCCCTCGATGGTAAGGATAAGGATATCGAACGTTGCCTGGGCGGATTGGCTCGATATTCTACGGCAGCTGGCAGTGCCGACGTTCCAATATCCACGGTCATAATCAATTGACCGCCGCGCAGCGCGGTCATCCCAGTAGGATATCCGTCGGGAAGCGTGATGGGACTCGGATGCCCCACTCCCTGGTTCGCAAACGCGATCCAATGAGCACCCCCGTCACGACTGAGATAGAGGACCTTGGGCATTAGGCTTGCCGACGGAGTGCCATCTGCCAGCAACCAGACCAGTGAGCCCGATTGGGCCATGGTGATTCGTCCCGCGCCGACGCCCGCAGGCAATCGTAGTCGCCAGACGCTGTTCCATCCGCGCGTGTTCACCTGGTGGCGATATACCGATAGGTAAAACGGTTCGGTGCGGCTCCACACGGGATCGGTTTCTACAGCGGCAAGGCACTGAGTCGAGGTACAGACGCCAGCTAAGGCACTGATATTCATCCCTGGGATCGTGGCAACCGTAGTCGACTGCCATGTGCCCCGGCTGTACCGTTTAACCGTAAGGATCCCCTGAGATGATGCTTCCGACGGCTGGTCTTGCGCTTGAAAGACGCGGATGGTACTCGCCGCAACCCTGAGAATGGGTGACAGAACCGGGGCGTACCCTGGGATTACGGTGGCCGCGCTGGCGAGTGGGCCTCCTAGTCCACCGACGGTAAGGGTACTAACCAGAAGTCCTGCCGTAAGAAATCGTCGCACCCCCCCTCTAGACGTTTCGTTTGTTAACCGGGTTTTTATTCGCCCGATAGCTGGGATCATGGTAAATCCTCCTCAGTTGGTTAGCCTCTTGGGGTCGACGGTCTGAACGTTGGGCAGAATACTACAGGACTCTCCGCTGCGTTGGTTTCTCCAACGAGTTAAACGCCGACAGCAGGTCTTTGGTTTCCTGATTTCGGCACCGGAACGGAGCAGTCCCGCGCAAACATGAGGAGGCTCGCTCTTTTTTCGACGTGAACCTAAAAACATTAAATGGTCCAAATACCCGGGTTGCCAAACCCTTCATCGTTGTCCCCGTCGACGGTACAAAGCAAATGTTTGCCCGACTTCTGCCCGAGATTATCGCTCGCATACTTAGTGGTGTTGTTCAGGTATGCTGACGAGCACGCTGGCCTCAAATCCGTGGCCGCGCCTACCGCTTCACGCCCACTCAAGACCTCATAACGCCTATAGACGTCGATGTAATACTCCGTAACAGGTAGCCCGTGAGAGTGTTGAGCTGTCTTACACCGCTCGTACCCTTGAGCCACTCCAGTGAAGTAGCCTAAGCGCGCGGTCTTGTCTTCTGATGCATAAGCACTATAGTCTACCGAAAAGTACACAGGGGTATATCCGGGTTGGCCTATAGTATCCGCCGCATAGCTAAAAACGTTGACTCTGTCGTTCTGTCCTTGTGCATTCGCAAATAACTCGCACGGGTCGGGTACCCATTTTCCGAGTGGGCAATAACGCCTAGTCCCGCGTCCGATAATGCTTATCATTGAACAATGACGGCGATGAGGACGGACCGCGATGAATTTCCAGCGGCTCAAAAAACCGCCAAGTCCACGGTTGGATTTCGCCATTCCTGCTGCGCGGGGGTTTGCTGGATTGCGCCATCCGGGCCGGTGGGACTTGTGCGGTGGCGTAGCGGGGCCAGATGGCGACCACTCGACGACAAAGGACGGACTGATTGTTTGGAAAGATTCGTCCGTCCCTTGGTCAGCCGTCACTGGAAGAGTCGTCGCTCCGTGATTCGTTTTACCAGTTGGAGGCTTTTCAGAGCCTATGAAGTTCGCGTTCAAGCCGCGATTGACGCTGATACGCCCAGCGTCATGCGTTTGCCCACTCCTTTGTCGTGCTGAGTTGCCCCAGCTCTCACGTCAGGGAGAACTGGCGCCAGAGCCGGGGCAATCCTCTAATCAAACGCCATGTACTTGACGGCAGGCGGATAGTCGAACATGACGTCTTCATTGCAGCGGTCAATTAAGCGAGA
This sequence comes from Clostridiales bacterium, assembly GCA_027365485.1. Classification (GTDB taxonomy): domain Bacteria; phylum Bacillota; class Sulfobacillia; order Sulfobacillales; family Sulfobacillaceae; genus JAMCVM01. Next base: position 23,019 of record DAHXNH010000363.1, on the reverse strand, counting down.
GAGTCGCATTACCTGCCGCTCCAACTGATCTGCCTGCTTGCGCATCGCCTCCGGATCGTACATGGCGACTTCGACGAAGTCGCCTCCATCTCGACCCATGGTGCCTGGGCGCAAGCGTTGGACCTTGAGCCGAGCGCCGAGAGTTTTTAGCTCAGAGATCTGTTGACGAAGGTCTTTGGCGAGTTGCAGGGCCTCCATCAACGGAATCTCATGTCCATCCCATGTGACCCGATTATCCAAATTGAGTCGCGCCATCGCAACATCAAGCATGCGATAATCGGCGGACGCTTCGGCCATTTGCTCGGTATATTGCTCAACCGTGGTGCTGGGAGTGTCAGGGGCTTCGCCCTTTTGCACGAGCACGGTGGCTCCCCGTCTTCGCGCCGCATCGAGTTCGCTACGGTAGGCTAAAATACGAGCCCTGAGATGTACGGCATCGGCCAGCGAAATCATAGCCATCACAGCAGTCCTCCTCTTATCCTTATCAAACGCGCCGTAAACCCCCTACCTTTAGGTATCGGGATATAAGGCGCTCGCCGTCAGGCGAAGGTTTGTCGTCCCCAAGCTATACCTTGCGTGTTATACTGAGGATGTGTTTGTCCTTTGACAAATGGATACGTTGGCGGTTGTCTCTCGCAATCGTGGGAGACGTAAAATGTATCGCGTCGTCAAGACCAGACGTTAACAGGATTCGGCGAACCATCACATCAAGTAACCAGAGACCTTCGGGCGACTGGATAGGGGGTGTTTGGCTCACCCCTTGCGAGCAAAGCGCACCGAAGTGCGTTCCTCGCAAGAATCCCCTGCGTTTACGCATGGGGAGTGTCAATAAGACTGGACAATTCGGGCACAACGCTTTCATGGTGGCTGCCGTGAGTCTTTCGCCCCGCGGAGCCCAACTAGATTACAGTATATCATGATACTCGAAACAAAGGTCTGAATCGGAAATCCATGGCAAAACTTTCGCAAGCGCTTGGCAGTTGGCACAAGCCGCAACGGAGCCCAGAACTCGAAGGGATAGAGCCGGCAATCAGGTGCCGGAACGGGGAGCGTGCGTGGTTCCATCAATCCAGTGCGGACGAGGCGCAGGAAGGGTCTAACTGTAAAGCCTGTGTGGTCGCATACGCTCGGGATTTCTGTCCGCTTTAAGTGTTCCACATAATGGCAAATACTTCGGCCCGCGCCGTTCCCGGAGGAAGCGTTATTTCGCTGTGTCTTTCGTATCAGATTTTTTCCTGAGACATCACCGGAGACCTGCCGTTGCAAATGGTGAACCTGACATTAAAGGGCCTTTGGATGGAGGTCCCCATAGGCCGTCGATTCCCCGGTCCTTTGCGGCTTAGGGGTCTAATCGCCGACGAGTTCCACTGCCTCGTCGGTCCTCGTAAAAAGATGGCGGTCGGCGTTTCGGAAAGGGAGTCCCGATAGGCAGAGATCATCCACGTCAGCGACTCGCCGATTGTGACCTCAGGGCCACAACCGTGCTCTTCCGAGTCTTGGATCCCCACCGGGAGAATTACGGAACCACCTTGAAATTTCCACTTTGTCACGACACCCATCGTCGGATAACTTATGTGACAGAATTTTAACCACGCTTTAAATGGTAGATCATCCGTAGCGCTTGTTCAGCGCGATTTGAGCGAGCGGCATCCCGCCCGAGCCGATAGGCCGGTTGCGAAAAATCCTGAGAACTCAGAAGGAAAAAACACCGGTTCAGGCGAACTGTACCCAAACATGGAGGGGATGGAATGGACAGTCTTTTTCGCTTCGATCAAGTGGTGCGCTCTCGCGAACTTCACGGTCGGCACTTTGATTGGGTGCAGTGGGATCTGTTGAATAGAAATCGGACCTTGTATGGCGAGCGCGAGGCCATGGCCGACACCTTTACCGGGACCATGCGACGGCGCACCTGGAATCAGGTATTTTCGGAGGTCAACACCCTGATCTTTAACTTGCTAGATCAGGGTTTTCAGCAGGGCGGCACGATCGTCTCGCAGTTGCCTAATTGTATGGAAAGTGCGTACCTGGATCTGGCGACTTCAAAACTTCGAGCTAAGCACCTTGGATTAAACGTCGACCTGGGTCGCCAAGAAACCCAAGGGGTGGTGGAACGCGTAGAGCCCCAGGTGGCAATCATCGTACCCGAATGGCATGGTCGAGACTTTCTTAGCTGGTATCAAGAAATGATGGGGCGTTTGCCCAACCTTCGTCTCTACGTGCTGACCGCTATGGCGTCGAGTCTGCCAGCGTCCGTGCAAACGTTCCAACCGTTGATGTCTGACGCGGTGTGGCAGCGATACCGCGAGTCGGATCTGGAGTATCTGAAAACAGACCCCTTGGCGGTCCACGAACTGTTGCCAACGGCAGGGACGACGGGCATACCGAAAGTGTCACAGCGCACTACGATGGATTGGTTTCACGTGCATAGTGTAGCGATTTCCGAACGAGCTGAGCATAGCGTCTACGATAGTCGAGTCGTCATCGGCCCATTGAGTGGTGGCTCGGGAAGACTGTGGGGGGTGCATACGCCGCTTTATAGCGGGGGACGAGTGATTTACCTAACCGAGTTTGATGAAGCCCGCATTTTTGAACTGACAGATCAAGAACAGTTGACCATTTGGGCATGGAATCCCGCCCTGATTACCCGCTTGGTCACCAATCCCGCGTTCGACCGAGCCCCATTGTCGAGCTTGCGCAAAGTCAGTTATTCTGGCGCCCCCCTGGCGTCGGAAGTGATTGAAAAATTGCTCAGCCGGGGCATTACCAGTTTTAACGTTTATGGGACTTCCGAAGTGGGCGGCTGCATGTCGCCGATACTTAGCCGCGCCAATAGAGAACATTTGTTGTCGGCTGCGGGGGTGCCGTTCGAAGGATTTGATGTGCCGGTGGTCGACAACCAAGGGGATCGTCTGCCTCCGGGCGAGGTGGGAGAGATACTGATATGGAATATTCACCATGGGTATCTCAGTACGATGGCTGAGACCCTCGAAACCTACCAGGACAAGATTTCCAGCGGGCGTTGGGATGGCTACCAACGGACTGGCGATTTAGGCGTCTACGATGACGAAGGCTATCTTCGCATTGTTGGCCGCAAGAAAGATATGATCTTGCGGGGAGCTCAAAATATCTTTCCCAAGGAGTTGGAAGATATTTTGAGTGCTCATCCCAAGATTCGTGACGTGGCCATCGTCGGCATGAGCGATCCGGTAATGGGACAACGAGTGGTGGCCTATGTGGTAGCTCAAGAGGGCGAGACCGTGCTGCTTTCTCACCTGACGAGCTATCTGGAAGATCTAGGGATTGCGAAATATAAATGGCCCGAAAGGATTGAGTGCCTCTCGGAAATGCCTCTCGGCCCAGGGGGAAAAATCAAAAAAGATACGCTTCGGGAATGGATCCAGCAAAAGCTGGAAACCGAGACCGAAGGCGCATCCTAGAGAGCCCCTGGATCCGATGGATATTAAGGTGATGCCTCTTGGGTACGGTAGAACGTGGATAAGACGGTTGAGACCTCGGGTCGAATTAAATGACTCGGCAGGGTCTTATGCGCGCTGAGCGTCTGACGCACTCGGGTGCCTGACAATTGGTCATGGGCCTCTTCGCCGTGGGGGCAGGTGTGCTCCGTGGCCATCTGTCGGCAGATGCGACAATAAAAGGCTGGCGCCGGGGTAATAATGGTGATGCCTAAGTTGCTAAAGCGCTGAAAAATGCGTTGAGCATCGAGTGGGGGGTAAAAATTGCCGACTCCCGCATGGTCGCGGCCCACGATGAAATGGGTGAACCCGTAATTACGCCGGGCCAAGGCATGGAGTACCGCCTCGCGCGGGCCAGCATAGCGCATGGCCGCTGGGAAGCCGCTCAGGAGCACGCGGTTGCGCGGATAGTATTGATGAATCAGCGCTTGGTACGATTGCCAGCGGACGGCGGCCGGCACATCATCAGACTTGGTCCATCCAATCAGCGGGTGGATCACTAAGCCGTCCACCCATTCTAAGGCAGCCTTTTGAATATATTCATGGGCGCGGTGCAATGGGTTCCGGGTCTGAAAGGCGACCACTGAGTGCCATCCGCGGCGATGAATGACTTGGCGCATGGCCTTAGGCGTTAGCACGGGCAGCGTGTCAAAATGGGGCTGACCTATCAACGTCACCGAGCCCGCGACGCGAATTGGGCTTTCGGAAAGACAGCGTTCGACGCCGGGATGGGCACGGTCTAAGGTGCCATAGAGTCGCTCGGCTTCGTCCGCGGGTTCCATCCAAAACACGTCTTCGACGTGAACGCCGCCGACAATAACCCCTTGGTAGACCAGCGCGGCGAGCCTCGATACCTTGAGCTGACTAGAAATTTTCGCTGCGACGGGTAAAGTCACGGGGATGGGCCAGGGTGAACCCTGGGGAAGTTGCCAGTCGTCGAGAACTTTTTCTACGGTCCGATGATCTTGAAATCCGGTCAGCGGAGAAAAAATTCCAGTGGCGAGCGAGATCAGATCGAAATAGTGAAAGGGATCTAGGTCAATGGCGGGACCAGATCCTAAGCTCGCGCGAAACTGGTCGCCAGCGGCCCCCATCAGCACCTGTTCGCCGAACGGGGCGCCGTCGGGGGTTAGCGTGTGAATCAACCGGCTCTGCATCATTTCTCACTCCCATAGGCCATCATCAGGCAAGATTCAGGCCATTATATGCAGACTGCGGGTGCCGGCTACTCGACTCGATCCGGGGGAATCAAGAATTGGCTGGGGCGGTGTGGTCCGTTTTTTGAAGTTGAGCGAACCCCCAATTCAAGAGATTTTCGGCATCGATGTCCACCGGATAGAATCCGTTTTGGCCGTGCATCAAGATGCCTAGCAAGGTAACAAAATGGCCATCGACTTTTTGGCGAGCTTCAAATACGACGTTAAAGCCAGCTTGGGTCGTCCATCCGGTCTTTACCCCAATCACCGACGGGTCCATGAACAGCAGTTGGTTTAAATTGGACCTGACAGGATTATAGGGGAGACTCACTTCTTTGGTGTCGACAATCTTGCGAAACAGCGGGATCTGCAAATCTTGTTGGGCGATGATGGATAGATCCCACGCACTACCGTAAGAACCTGGAGAAAGGCCATCGGGGTCTTGGTAATGGGTCTGATACATTCCAAAAGATTGCGCAGTCTGATTCATTAGCTTGACGAAGTCTTGAGTGTTTGGACTCACCGTATTGGCGAGTTCGACCGCCGCATCATTGGCGGAGGCGATGAGCAGGCCGTACAGCAATTGGCGCACGGTAAACTTGTCGCCGACGGTCATATAAATATCCGAACCCGTCGTTGAGGCAGCCAGCGCAGAGATGTTCACGGATCGAGAAAGCGCAAGATGATGGTAGACTAAATAAAACGTCATCAGTTTAGTCGTGGACGCGAAGCCGCCTTCGAGATTGGGGTGGAGCGCCCACATTAATTGATGGTTGGTAAGATTCCATAAAACCCCGGAGGATTCGCCGATGGAAAACGGTAGGGTGGAAGGGATCGGGGTGGGAACCGGCGGAACCCCGGGCGTGTAGCGCACCGTGGTCAGGCGGGTGCGATGAGTCGCCTTTTGGCGGGGCTTATGCCCGAGGTTGGCCACCGCGAGCACGCCCAGAAATAGCATGAGTGCCAAGAGCAAACCATGGATGGGGGCAGGTCTTTTAGTGCGACGCACGCGAATGTGAGACAAACGAAAAGCCTCCAGTCAATAACGAATTCAGGTTTTTGCATAACCTAAGTTCCCATGATATGTTACCAAAGAAAGAAATCCGAGAGCATGGTTTAAAGAGAAATTTGTCGATCAAACGCCTTTGAAAATGGGATATCAAGGGCCAAGGCGCCGCCCGGCGAAATGCCAAGAGGTTTTTAAGGTTGTCAGACGGAGCCAAACACGGAAGCAGGCGAGCATTAGGATGACGAAGGTCAGCGTGGTCATTCCAACCTACAATCAAGCCCGATGGATCGGGCGGACGCTTGAGGCTTTAGCCAATCAAACCCGCCTGCCGGATCAAGTGGTCGTGGTCGATGACGGATCGACCGATGACACTGTGAAGGTGGTCGAGGCGTTGGCCAAGAGGACGCCATATGCGGTCGATCTGGTTCAGCAACAAAATGGGGGACCGGGTTCCGCTCGGAACCGAGGAATTGAGGTGGCTACAGGCGATGTGGTCGCGTTTACCGATTCCGATGCGGTGCCTCGCTCGACGTGGTTGGAAACAGCGATAGGACGGTTGGCGCAAGAAGGAGAGGACTGTGCCGGCATCGAAGGCAGAGTCGAAGACGACCAGACGACACCGCCGACCATTCGTACTCATCAGATTCACAATTTGCATGGAGGACACTTTTTGACTTGCAACGTGCTCTATCGCATGGAGTGCCTCGAAAAGGTAGGGGGGTTCCATACCCGATTTCGTGAGGATTCGGATCTGGCGTTTTCTTTATTGGAAGCCGGTTATCGCATCGTGTTTGAACCCCAGGCGATTGTCGACCATCCCCCACGCGAGGGAACGACTTGGGAAGTGTTCAAATTAGCTCGAAAGCGAAAAAATGATGCGCTGTTGTGGTCGAGACATCCCAAACGAGCGAACGAATACTTCGGCAGTCTTTATCCACCCAGTGAAACCTTGATTTTGATAGGCGAGTTGGCGATTTTGGCGGCGATCTTGAGTCAAACTGGGTGGCTCGGGATTTTGGGTTTATTGCTGTTGTTAGTGGGATTGCCTCGGATGGTCTTAGCCAGTTTAGAAGGTCGACAATATAATAATAGGGATTACCTCATCGTATTAGCGATTGGGCTAGGGCTTCCGGCGGTTAACTGCTACTATCGTACGGTAGGCACTTTGCATAAACCCGCGCCGCTTTCGCTCCACCGCGGCCAAGCCTCAGAGTCGGGCCCGGCCAGCTCATCGGTCGACTATCCATAGCCGATAAGGGGAGGACGAGCAGGTTGACTTAAAATTGTGGGTCGACTAGAGAAACAGCAGGGAATCTGCTATCATTTGTAGAAAATGTGTGCTTGTGAATAGGCTGAAGAGATTAGGGTAGATTAAGTTCGTAGGAGGTTGACGGGTGAAAGTTTTAGTATTGGGTGGAGACGGCTATCTTGGCTGGCCCACAGCAATGTACCTCTCGGACCGTGGACTGGATGTAGCGGTTTGTGACAATTTTGCACGAAGGCAGTACGATTACGAAATTGGTGCCGAAAGTTTGGTGCCGATTGTCTCACTGCAACAGCGCGTCAAGACCTGGCACGAGGTGTCAAACAAGGCCATCAAGCTTTATGTGGGAGACTTGACTCAGCCGGATTTTGTCTACTCCATGATTGGAGACTTTCGTCCAGATGCCATTGTTCATTACGCCGAACAGCGTTCGGCCCCGTATTCGATGATTGATCGTGGACATGCGGTATATACGCAGATGAACAATGTGATTGGCAACTTGAACGTGATATATGCGATGGCCGAAATCGACCCTGCGATTCACTTGGTTAAATTGGGGTCCATGGGCGAGTACGGCACACCAAACATCGACATAGAAGAAGGGTTCATCGAAATCGAGCACAACGGCCGCAAGGACGTACTTCCTTACCCCAAGCAGCCAGGATCTTTCTATCATTTGTCGAAAGTGCACGATAGCCACAATATTATGTTTGCGTGCCGGAATTTTGGCTTACGCTCTACGGATTTGAATCAAGGGATCGTGTACGGCACCGAAACCGAACAGACGGTCCGCCATCCGGATTTGGCTACGCGTTTAGATTACGATGCCGTCTTTGGCACGGTGCTCAATCGGTTTTGTATTGAAGCGGTGTTGGGCCATCCCCTGACGGTCTATGGACAGGGAAACCAAATTCGAGGGATTTTGGATATTCGCGACACCGTGCGCTGCGTGGAACTAGCGGTGCTAAATCCGCCTGCGCTGGGTGAATACCGGGTCTTTAACCAGTTTACCGAAGAGTTTTCGGTTAAAGAAATGGCTGAACTGGTGGCCAAGACGTGGCCGGGCGAGGCGAAGGTGGAACTCGTCGAGGACCCTCGCACGGAGGCTTTGAGCCACTACTACCATGCGATGCACACCAGGCTCTTGGAGTTGGGCCTGAAGCCGCATCTGCTTTCCGAAACGTTGATTGAGTCATTGTTTCGGGTGATTGAGGAGAATAAGCATCGAGTGAACTGGGACGCGATCAAGCCGTCGGTGAATTGGCGGCATACGAAAAATCCAGCGTCCCATTTAAATGCGGAAATGAGCCGAATCTAGTCGCTATTGGAAGCTTGTGAAACGAGGAACCGAGCAATAGCTTGCCACGGTTCCTCGTTTTTATTCAGCGGTAAGACGGTTCTGACTATGTTATGATAAAGACAAACGGATGTTGAGAAATGGGGGATATCTTGAAACGGATAGACAAACCTTGGGGATATGAAATTTGGTGGACGGTGACCGATCGCTATGTGGGTAAGTTGATCCACGTCAACAGCGGGCAATCGCTCAGCTTGCAATACCATAATGTAAAGCATGAAAGCATGTACTGCCTGAGCGGTCAGGGCGAGATTCTCCTGGACGATGTGACCGAGACCTTACAGCCGGGGCAGGCCGTGATTATTCCTCCGCTTCGGCGCCATCGGGTGACGGCCTTGACCGATTTAGAGATTATGGAGGTATCGACCCCCGAGTTGGAGGATGTGGTCCGCCTCGAGGATCGCTATGGACGGGAGGGAACGTCTGCCCCCTGATCCCAAATCAGGGAGCATCGGGCACGGACGGAGGGCTATCGCCCGACCGCTCGTGCTATTTTTTGTGCAATATCGAGGAAGACTTGGCCGGCTGGCCCAAGCTCAGGTTCGCTGGTCACGGGCGCTCCCACATCGCCACCCTGGCGAACTTCGGGTTCCAAGGGAATCTGCCCGAGCAAGGGCACGGACAGTTCGTCAGCCAGCGCTTGACCGCCACCTTCGCCGAATAGTCTTAAGACTTCGCCATGGGGACAGGTTAAATAGGACATGTTTTCAATCACGCCCAAAATCGGTTGGCGGGCGCGCAAGGCCACTTCGGCGGCGCGACGGGCGACATGGGTGGCCACCGGCTGAGGCGTGGTCACCATGATGAGTTTGGCTGCCGTTAACTTTTGCGCCACATTTAAGGCGACGTCGCCAGTGCCCGGAGGGAGATCAATGAGTAAAAAGTCCAGTTCGGGCCAGGCCACATCTTGAAAAAACTGGTCCATCATTTTCCCCAACATCGGGCCCCGCCAGATTACCGCTTGGTCTTCAGGGACGAACATTCCCATAGAGACCAGCGAGACGTTGTGGTAAAGCCAGGGCAGAATCTGGTCGCGATCGTTGCTGTTGGCTCCGCCGCTGGCACCGAACATCCGCCCTTGGCTGAAGCCGTAGATATCGAGATCCATAAGACCGACCCGATACCCTAGACGGGAGAGAGCGATCGCTAGATTGGCGGTCACGGTAGATTTGCCTACCCCACCCTTGCCGGAAGCAATTCCTAAGATTGAGGTTTTGGTGGCGGCGAGCCCCTGAGTGGTAGTTTGGCCGGGCAGCGGTCCGATCTTGCGATCTTCAGCCGTGGATTTTGCACTGGACGACCCAAAGGCGGCAGCAAACGTTGTTTTTCGTTCCTCGGCGTTCATGACCGAGAGGTTGACTAAAACCTCTGCCACGTCGGGCAACTCTAGCAAGGCGGTTTTGACTTCCTGTTCAATGCGCTCGTGTAAGGGACAACCGGCGACGGTCAGCGCGATATCCACGCTGACCTGTCCCGGTGTTTCGATATCGATGCTTCGCACCATATGAAGATCGACAATGCTTTTGTGCAACTCAGGGTCGTTCACGGTCTTTAGCTTGGCGAGGATTAACTCCTGGTCCATCATGCGGTTTGGTTCCTTCCTAGTGACTGCAGAATTCAAAATCCGAGTAACCGACGGCCTTCGTCGGTCAGCATTTCTGGGGTCCATGGTGGATCCCAGACAATATCCACCTGAGCTTTTTTGACGTCCGGCAAGGTTTCGATCGCCATCTCGGCCGATCGGGTGATCGTATCGTGCAAGGGGCACCCCGGCGCAGTCAGGGTCATGCGCACGGTGACGCTGTCGGATTGGGGAAACTCCACTCCATAGACCAAGCCCAGGTCCACGACGTTGACGCCTATCTCAGGGTCCACAATTTCTTTAAGGATGTCAATGACTTGCTCCTCCGTGGCCATATCCTACTCCTCCTGTGCACTGCGTAATTGGGGTGGTCCAAGAATCCTAGTTTGACATCCTGCGGCCCCTCTTGCCCAAGAATATTATACCGCGATCGCCAAAAATGCGTTTGTTGCGGCATCGACATGGACAAACTAACCGGGACTGAGGTTCGCCAGGATATAAGATTCCCCTTTTCTTGGTCAGCCCACGATCCTTTTTCCGACAAGCACGTTTTTATTATCCTGCATTGGAAGATTGAGCGACCCACGCGAGAAAGAGGTGAGCAGCGGTGAGTTTGGTGAGAGCATGGTGGACGTTGGTTCGGTTGATTTGGTGGAGCCTGCTGTTTCATGTCAGCCGGCGGCGCGAACTAAGACGTATTTATCGCAGGCGACTGGTGCGGACATTGGCGGGCCGGATTGGAGTGTTTGATGACGACATTGAACGCCTTTCACCGATGGCGCTCACATGCTGGTTGGGGGCATGCCTGGCAGCACGGTCGGCCATTCGTTATCCTCTTCGATCGAAACGCAAACGGATCGTCAGCATCGGCGGCCAAACCGCAGGCGTTGCCTTGCTTGCCGCCTATTTGGCGTGGAGTTGGATGGCTCACGACATCGAAGTGGGATGGGGAGCCGAGGGCTAAGCTAACGGGGCCTTCGTCCCTGCGGGTTGGTCACGGATTGCATTCGGCGCCAGTACCAAAGCGCGATACCAATGAATAACACGCCGATGATGATGCGTGGCACCCAGGATTCTTTGGCCTTCGTCACCGGGAAATCTTGGGTGGTCAAGAGTTCGCCGGAACGAGAATAGACGGAGACGGCCAATGTGCCGGGTACAGCGGCGTAAACCGATCCGCCCCAAGCATCCTTAGCGGCTTTTTTTAAAGCCATTTTGTAGTGCGCTGACTTTCCGACGTAACTCACGTCCGCGCGCGAGGGAACCAGCCCCGAATGGTCGGGAACGCGCACGATAAAGACTTCGGTCGCAGGTGCCTCCAAGTGAGTGGGGTTGCTGTGAATGCTGACTGTGTTCGCTGCCAGCGCGGGTGCGGTGCTCCCAGCGAGTACTCCTACCAGCACGGCCCCCAACCACTGCGCTTTTATTTTCGTGAACATGGTCTAGCCTCGCTTCGCTGCCAAGATTTCATTCAGTGTACGCCAAATCTTCGCAAAGAAAAAGTCGCCCAGCGGGTATTTTTACAATTCTGAGGCCAAAAGGGAAGTTGAGATGGTCATGGTCGGATTATGCTCACTACCTGGGTTTTAGTTGAAGTCAAGCCAACCCCATTGTACAATGAATCCATTGCTTGCAAGGGAGGCCTTCTTTGTTGCACTATGTCCGAGCTTCGGGGCAGGACGAGGCCAAGATAAGACAATTTCTTGGCCAGTTCCCCATGAGTCATTGGAGTCAAAATCTCTCGCAGTATTTGAACGCCTCGTTAGGCGGGATGTTCTTGGCCCTTGATGATGACTCCACGGTCTTGGGGTGCGCGGCACTCGTGGGTGAAAGGTCTCGAGAGATGTACATATTAGGAATGCGAATGGCACAAGGAGAACAGAGTTCGGAGGCAAGTCAGGGGCTGGCGGGCGTTCTGATTGAAGATGCTACCCAGACCGGAGCGCAGGTGGTTAGAGCGTTAATCGAAGAAACGGATGACATTCCTCTCAGAGTGTTGCAAGAGGAGTTACAGTTTAATCCACAAACCGAGTGGGAAGTGGGTACGCTAAGCGAGTTGCCCGTGGCCCTCAATCGAGGGGTGGGTGAGGCAGGACCGGCCTGGGCGGTAGATCGCGAAAGGCTGTTTGATTTTTTAGCGAAGCATCCGGGTCAAGTGTGGGCCTCGGGGGACCCGTGGTTTCCGCGAACGTTGACCGAAGAAGACCTAGCTCATGGGTTTGAAGTGGGAGGGGCTGCACTATCCCCGCAAGATCTCGGGCAGCCGATAGCCGCTTTAGCGCTGTATTCAATTAAAAATCGCGAACGGCTTAACTTAGGCTATTTGCAATCGGCAAAGACCGTGGATCTCGAAGCCTTGTTAACGTACCTGATGGTGGACGCGCACGCATGGGGCGTGACCGAATTGCGTTATGGACTGGCTTCCGATCAAGCTCAAGCGCTGGTTGAGTGGTATGGCAAAGCTGCAGAGTCTGGTTGGCGGGGATGGCTTCTAGAAAAGGCGTTACATCCTGTGGTTGTGCCCTCCTGATGACAGGGTTTTGGTCAGGATTGATATCGAGGTGGCGCACACCTGCTTCCGGTCTTAGAGAGATTCTAGAGTCTTTTGTCTTTAGTCGCTTGGCGTTGATTATCGTTGGGTGGGTGGCGCTTGGCCGAATTCCTTGGGGCTATTATTCGCCCACTTTCAACATTACGACCAAGGCATGGCTCTTGATGTGGCTACGGTGGGATGCTTTATGGTATTTGAAAATTGCCGCGCATGGCTATACCCAAGTTAATGAGTTGGCATTTTTTCCTACCTACCCCATGCTGATTCGCGGGGTGCATTTATTGACCCGTCTGCCCTTCGACGTCTCCGCGCTGCTCTTGTCCAATGCCATGTGTTTGGCATTTCTGTTTGTGTTCTGGGCTTTGGTGAGCGAATACTTTGACCAATCCGTTCGGCAGCGGGCGCTATGGGCAGCGTTGGCTTTCCCTACCGCGTTTTTTATGTCAGCCGCCTATACCGAGTCGACGTTTTTATTTCTGAGCGTCATGGTATTTTGGCTGGCTCGACGCCAGAAGTTTTGGTGGGCGGGTTTTTGTGCGATTGGTGCCACCCTGACCCGCAATGAAGGCGTGTTTATGGTGATCCCGATCTTATGGCAGTATTATTTGGCCCGCGGCTTCAAATTTCGTTGGGAACTTTTGTCTGTGTTGTCCGTGCCTTTGGCCATGGGCGGATTTATGTATTTTCAATGGCGACATTTTGGTAATCCGTTGGCATTTATTAGTTCCCAGAGCGCTTGGGGTCGCCATATTACCTGGCCATGGGTGGGCATTTGGCTGGCGATTGGAAGAATCTGGCATGGAAGCTCATTGCAAGCGAGTACGGTTCTTAGTATGATAGACCTGTCTTCCAGTCTCGTGTCTCTGGCTTTGTGGATTTACAGTCGGAAGAAGCTTCCGGTGGATTGGATGATGTATTGGGCGGTACTTTGGTTGATTGATGTGTCTGCTCCTAGCCCGTATGGTCGGAGCCCGTTGTTAAGTATGTCGCGACTGGTACTCATTCTCTTTCCGACCTACGTAGGATTGGGTATACTAACGGAGAATTCGACCTGGCGTCGGGCGGCGAACTGGTTATTTCCCTTATTACAAGCGGTATTCTTTACAATTTTTACGACATGGCACTGGATAGCTTAAAATGCGAGGAGGAGTGTCAATGCGAGCCTTAGTGATTCTTCCCACCTATAACGAGGTTGGCAATTTGGGCCCGTTGGTGGAAGCTATCACGGGTCAGGGGGAGATGTTTCACCTCCTTATCATTGATGATGGTTCGCCCGATGGGACCGGGTTGTTAGCAGATCATCTAAAGACGCAGTATCCTGGACGGATAGAAGTGTTGCACCGCCAGGGAAAACTGGGCTTAGCCACTGCGTACCTAGCAGGTTTCCAATATGGAATTGCGATGGGATACGATTATCTGTTTGAAATGGACGCCGATTTTTCTCATCATCCTCGCTATCTTCCCGAATTTATCAGCGCCATGAAAATGAAGGGCGCCGACGTGGTTTTGGGCTCACGCTACGTTGAAGGGGGCGGAGTAGCGCATTGGCCTTGGTATCGCCGTCTGATTTCGGTGGGTGGGTCGCAGTATGCGCGCATCGTGTTAGGGCTTTCGATTCGGGATTTGACCGGAGGTTTTAAATGTTTTCGACGTGAAGTATTGGAAGCCATCCAATTGGATGAAATTGAAGCGAGTGGATATGGATTTCAAATTGAGATGACCTATCGAGCGGTTCAACACGGGTTTAAAGTGGTGGAGATTCCGATTATCTTTGAGGATCGTCGCGAAGGGCAGAGTAAGATGTCGGCCAGTATTTTCACGGAAGCTTTGTGGATGGTTGCAAAGTTGAGGGTTTCGGAGCAAGTGCACCGAAAAGCTCGGCTGGAAGGGGATCGGATTCGTTCCTAAGCGATGAGATCAGACTTTTTGGGTAAGATCATTCGTTTCGGTTTAGTGGGTGCCAGCGGTGTGGTAGTGAATGCGGGCATCTTTCGATTAGCCTTAATAGGGGGCTTGGAGCACCAATCGGTGATTGCTCAAGCGCTAGCTATTGAGGCTTCTATTTTGAGTAATTATGCCTTAAATGCGCGATTTACGTTTCGTCGCCCTTATTCTTGGGCGTCGCTCGGGCAGTTTAACTTGGCATCGGCCGGTGGGGCTCTACTGCAACTAGGAGTTTATGCGCTTTTGTTCCACGGGTATCATTTGGACAAGCTATTGTCAGACCTTTTGGCGATTCCCTGTGGGACGGCCATCACTTTTGGGGTTTCATATTTTTGGGTGTTTACGGCACGAGGGGGTGGCGATGCTGCAACCCAACCGGGATCTGTCAAGTCCTCTCGGCGTTCTGGAAGCCGCGGCTGACGCAGGCGTGCATTTGTTATCGGCGGGCGGCGAAGTCAGCCGAGTGGAAGATACCATGATTCGGATCACGGCCGGATTAGGGCTGGAATCGGTGGAGGCGGCGGTGTTCCCGACCGTTATTTTTTTGTCCGCGCCGGGAGCGACCCTCATGCGGCGTGTGCGCCGACGCTCAGTCAACTTAGCCGTCGTGGCGCGAGTGAACCAGTTGTCACGCGATCTGGCGGAACACCGGATTGATCTCGTCGTCTTCCGTGAACAGTTGGGCTTGATTTCTGCGATGAAACGCTATCCTGGATGGCAGACCACGGTGGTGGCGGCGCTAGCCGGAGGCATGCTCTGTCAATTGGTTGGCGGCCGTTGGTACGACTTTTTTCCAGCCATGCTGGCCGGTGCCTTGGCCCATATCGTGCGCCAGAGACCAGGATCGCTCAATGATAGCCTAAAGGACTTTATCGCTGCGGTGGCCGCGGTGATTCCAGGATTGGTCGCGGCGCAATGGTCTTTATTTCACCCGGGTACGATCATTGTCGGGGGGATCATGGTGTTAGTGCCTGGCATGGCCATCACCAGTGCCATTCGCGACGGTATCGCCGGGGATGTGGTGTCTTCGGTATCGAGGGTGTTGGAGGCCTTGTTAACCGCGGCGGCGGTGGCCGCAGGAGTGGCCTTGCCACTCAATTTGTACCTTGCCCTGGGAGGGCGCTGGCCATGATTCGTGCAGTGCTATTGGCCGGCTTGACCGCGTTTGCGTTTGGCATCATGTATCAAGTATCCGCGCGTATGGTGGCGGTGTCGGCGGTCATTGCGGCCCTAGCGTGGGCGGCATATCGGGGGTTGACAGGATCATTTGGCGGTAGTTCAGGGTGGCCAGAATTTTTGGGAGCGTTGACGGTCGGGGTTTTAGCTGAACTAGCGGCCCTGGTGTACAAGCAACCCGCCTTGGTGTTTCAGGTGCCGGCGATTATTCCGTTTGTTCCCGGATATTTGCTCTACGAGAGCATGCTCTCATTTTTGCGCAACCAGTTTTTAGTGGGCTTGGAGAGAGGCTTGCGTGCATTGCTATTGGCGGCGGCACTTTCGTTGGGATTGGCCCTGGCGACGGCGGGCATGCGGGCGTTGCGTCGGCGAGAGCACCGAGCCCATGAAGGCTAGCTCGGCCGATGCGGGTCCGAAGACTGACAAGCTCGGCAGAGGCCAACCACTTCGAGCGCATGCGAAATGGGAATAAAGCCAATGGGTTGCAAGTCGTGCTGAATGACCTGGTCAATATCGCACTCGTACAGGTCGGCCATGGTGCCACAGGAGGCACAGACGATGTGGTGGTGATGGTCGCGAAAGGGCGGTAAAGGTTCATAACCTACCACCCCATGGGGTAAGAGCACGGCATGCACTATCTTCAATGCCGTAAATTAATAATGCCGTAAATAAATCGAGGACACGCTAAACCATCGCCTGATTAATGCCAGCGGATTTGAGCCGCTCGACCAACTCTGGCTTGGGCAAGGGATGTCGGGTTTGGGAGAGCTCACGAAAAATGGTCAGCCGATCCGGGGTGACTCGAAGTCCGCCTTCGCGCAGGCGATGGATGAGCAGGCCTCCAGCCCTTCTTGGCGCACTTTGGCTTCGTTTACACTAGACATGCCTACCTGCCTGTCTGCCGTTTTACGAACACAATGCCCCTGAGCAACCCATCCTTACTCAGGGTACACGGTGCCCCTCGGGCGGTTTGGGTTCGGGAGTCGGAATGAGGGCTTCACCGAGATACCCCGCTTGATGAAAAGCCGTGGTGACGTCGACAGGATGAGTGGAAATGACGAAGATTTCCTGTACGGCACCACTGGACCGGCCCAAAAGTTTGAATCCGCTGGGCGTCCAATATTGAAAACTGAAGCCAACTTTTCCGCCAGTCTTGGGATGGATAGGACCCGGAATAATGCCGTCCACTTGAGACAGCCCGCTTAAAAAAGTCAAGCCCGGTTCTAATTCCTTTACTACGTGATGTTTACGCTTGATTTTGGATCGTCGATATTTGGCCACGCAAACCCCATCCCCCCCGACTCTCATTCTATCAGACTCGGGGGAGAAGCATTGCACAAGCTAGGACGAGGATGGGTGAGCAACCTTAGCACGTCGCGGCCGGCCTTCTTCAGTGACGACGTCCGGCAACTTCACGTCGGTCCAGGCCTCAACCACGACTTGACCGTTTTCTACGTGGGCAAATTCTGGATCATGCGAAGAGCTCTCACCAATGGCTAAGAGCGAGCCGATCCGGACTTGGGCGGGAGTAAAGGTTAATGCGTAGACGGATTTGCTCACATCTTGCGGTTGACCGGCGTGAGCGTTTCCGCGTAGGCGGCCAAAAACCAAAATGTCTCCGGTAGCAGCTACCGTGGCACCTGGATTGACGTCACCAATGATGATGAGGTCGCCTTGGTGAAATTGATGTTGGCCGGAACGCAAGGTATGGCGAACTACCAACGTGGGTTCGGATCGGCGGGCCAAGGGTATCGGGTCAGGACGTCTAGGGTCGCGGACGATGCCGTTTAAAGAAAGATCGGGATAGCGGCTAAAGGCTCCCGCAACTTGGCTTAAAAGGTCGGGACTCAGCGGAAAATCGTTGATTTGGACATCCAGCACGGCGCCCGTCAAAAAAGCGTGCCTCCGGGCAAGGGTCGTTTCCAAATCGCTGATTAGGTCTTGCTCGTTGGCGAAGCCTTCTGCGACAAGCCGAAGACCACGCTTCGTATCCCCCTTGATTTCCATAACCCACCAGCTTTCTCGAATTGCGGAGTCGCTTAAAATTCGACAGTAACGGGGTAAATTCGCTAGGGGATGCCAAAAGTCCTCTAATTTTTGACGAGCTTTAGAGATTCTCTTGCGGTCTAGACTCCTCACGAGGTCTTTTAAGTGCCCGCCATCTGACGGTCAGAATCAGACGTCTCGAGGGGAAAAAGTATCAGCGGGCTCGTGCTTGGCGCAGGTGGGTTGAATTTGCGCCTGCCTCCATTCGCACCGAATGTTTGGCCCGAGGAGCCGTTGGGGCGAGGCCCGCACGGCGAAGACGGTGGAGGGAGGGGGGACAGTGGGCTCGAGATTTCTTTCTCCTCCGAGCGACTTTTTCATCCGAGCGAAGATGACGGAGAAGTGCGCGCTGGATGCGTGAGATTTCTTGCATAGGGCCCAGGGACTGGGGACATATTAGCGACGGTGTCCTGAAAGGGCCCGATGAAGGGAGATTACGATCCTATGGACGCACGCAAGCACGCCGCCGACCAGGCCAATCGTACCATTCAATTAGCTTATCAGGCGCAGGCGGCCGCTCAACAAGCCGCCCAAGCGGCTCAAAACGCTGCTGCCGCCGCCGCTCAAGCTGGCCAAGCGGCCCAAAGTATTTTGATTGCCACCCAAGACGCATCGATCAGTGTCGCCCAAGGCGCGGCCGCACCCAACAGTTTTTCGACTACGCCTTGGCAATGATTGCTGGGATGGTGTCCTAAGCCAGTCGTTAGAGTGAGTTCCAAGGGGTGCCCTAGCGGGACTAGGGCACCACTACGGCACGATTTTGGTCAAATCCGATCGCCTTGTTGGTAATAAGCATTGTACCGGGCTCTGTCTCACCGCGGGTTCGATCGCCAAATTGCCATAGCAGTCTGGTCCAAGGCTCTGGTGACCCTGGGTCAAGCAGGCGTGGATCTCGCTTTGATTGGCACCAACTCGGTAGATTGGTGCGAAAATGAAGCCCTATCCCTGGTGCTCATCGCCCGCTAGGGTGAGATTTTTGGGGGTAAATTCGCCGGCTACACGGATCGAGTCAATGCCGCGAAGGGAGGTCAAAGTTGGTGGACTGCAAGGAACTGGAGGCCATGGCAGCCATGGCTGCCATGGCTCTGGATCAGATTGACCAAATGTTGCCCGAAGGGGCTTGGTACACGCCCGATATTGACGCCGCCTATGCGCACGTCCAGATGAGCATGGGGTCTAGTCCCGACGTTATCTTGCGAAAACTGAACTCGCCAGCGTGCCAACCCGACGGGGTGTTGTTGGGGTATATTGATGGGCTGGTCGATGCCCAACTGGTAGATTCGTCGATCATTGCCCCATTACTCAAAACCCGGTTGGCACCGAGTACTTGGGCCCACGCGATGCTCTTGTCGGGGGACATCCGTCCACGCCGCCGGTGGCCCGAAATTTTGCACGACTTAACCCAGGGGCGTACGCTCGTGTTCGCTCCTGGGCTCTCATGGGTATGGAGTATTGGTGTTTCCAAGTTGCCGCAGCGCAGCATCTCCACTCCCAAGACAGAACAAACCATCCGGGGACCGGACGAAGCGTTTAATGAAGTCATCGCCGTGCAGATGAGTCAACTGCGCCGGGAGTTTTCGTATCCGGGTCTTCGTTTTCATTCCATCACTTTAGGGCGGTTGCAACATACCGCTGTGGTCGTCACCTATTTAGAGGGCTTGGCCAATCCGGCGTTGATTCAGGTGGTGGTAGAACGACTGGAACACGTGGCGATTGACGGGCGAGCGACTGGAACTCTGCTCTCTGGCCTCATTCGCGATCATCCGCGATCGATTTTCCCTACAATGCGGGCGACCGAACGGGTGGATACGGCCTGTCATGAATTGTTGCAGGGTAAGGTGTTGGTATTGATCGACGGCGATCCCTTTGCTCTGGTGGCACCATCGCCCCTGGCCGACTTTTATCGCACGGCACTGGATTACGACGAGGCCTGGTATGATGTGTCGTTTGTGCGCGTGCTGCGATTAACCGCTTGGGCCGTGGGCGTCTATCTGCCGGCGCTCTATATTGCCTTGACCGAGGTGAACACCGATCTCATTCCGCATTCCCTCTTGATTCTGACCGCCGGCAATCATGCCGGTCTGCCCTTTCCTCCAATAGTGGAAGCTTTTTTAATGGTGTTTGTGATTGAGGTTTTGCGCGAAGCCGCCATCCGATTGCCCAAGGTGCTGTCCACCACGATTGGTACGGTGGGTGCCATCATTGTCGGCACGGTAGTGGTCAAGGCGGGGATTGTCAGCCCGCAGATGATTTTTGTGATTACGCTGACCGCCTTAAGCTTTTATACCGTGCCCGTCTATGAACTCACCGGTACTTGGCGGGTCGTCAACATCATGATGTTAATCGCCGCAGCCATCGTGGGAATTTACGGCTTGGTGCTGGTCACCGTCTGGATGATTGGGAGCTTGATTTCTCTGCAATCGTTTGGCGCCCCCTACTTCGAACCGCTGGCACCGTTTCGGCTGAGTGATTGGTTCGATTTTTTGATCCGACTTCCGTGGACGCTCATGCGTCGGCGTCTATCTGACGCTCGGCCTACCCATCCGACTATGATGGGGCCGTCGATGGAGGAGCCCCCCGCACATCTTGGCCGAGGGCGACCGTGAGCCGCCTCTCTCGGCGCATCCGCGGACTTTTCATTGGCGGTCTCGGGCTTTTTCTGCTGACTGGCTGTTGGGATCAGCGGGCGATTGAGCAACGCGCGATTGTGTTGGCCATAGGGGTATCTGCCGACCATCACTGGACACTGCTCTTCCCAAACGTTACCGTGACCGCCTCCAGTATCTCCTCCCTCGGTCGATCCGATGAATTTTATACCATCACGGCCAAGGCCGAGTCGTACCAAAAAGCCCTCCACCGAGTGCAACTTCAAGCTAGCCGGGAAGTCTCGACGGGAGATGTGCAACTGGTCGACCTGAGTGCAAGGCTCACCCGCGGTCAGCTGGCACGCATTATGGACTCGATGATTTTGACCGGTGCGATACCGGCACAAGTTTGGCTGGCGGCCAGCCAAACTTCTCCGTCGACGCTTTTGATGCATCCCTCGCCGCAAACTGTGGTCCCGGTCTATAACCTTTCTAGTTATTTTGACTGCCCCGCGTGCCATGCGGCCGACTTTGGCGTGCGAGCCTGGCAGTGGTGGGATCGCGCGGTGACTCCCGGCGTCTCTCCAGTCCTACCGGTCTTTACCGAAACCCAAGAAGGTGCAGCCGTCTACCAGATATTAGTCTATCCGGTACAGGGCAAGCCTCTTTTGATGCCTCGCCAGGCCACTCAAGGCTTTGCCTATTTGATGGGCAAAGTGAAAAGCGGCACCCAGAAGGTCAATTGCGACGGTACCAGTTATATGATTTCTCCCATTATCGACGAGGCCACTTCGCGTGTGCGCTTGACCCCGACCGCCGTCGATGTTCGCATCGTCATTCATGCCAAAGGGGAAATGGCGGATATGCCCGCAGGACTCCTGATCACCCGAGCCGCCGAGCGGGCCATCGAGCAGGCAGCGGCAGCGCGTTTGGTTCAATTGAGCAGGCTCGCTATCCACTGGGCTAACCAGACCCATACCGATCCCTTCGGCTATGCCAAGCGTGCCGCCTGGTTGGACAATCAGACGGCAGCGGCGATTTCGCCTCAGGCGTTGGCCACTTTACCCATCCAGGCGGTGATTAGGGCACACGTGAAATTGCAAGGGGAGGGACTGGCGCGATGAAATCCGTTCCAATTGAACCGATTAGTTTGGGTCAATTTTTCTTGATGGTGGCCGTCTCCGTGGTAGCGGGCGGCGTCTACATTTGGCCAAGCGCCGTGCTCGAGGATGCGGGCTTGGACGCCCCCTGGGTGATCTTCGTGTCCGTGGGCCTGGCGCTAGGGCTGGTCTGGCTCCAGACGCTTTGGCCGCCTCACGTTGAGGGTTCGTCATCGTTGACCCGCATGCAGGCGATTTGGGGATGGGCGAGGTGGCCGCTATTTGCCAGCACCCTCGCCATCTACCTGGGATTGGATGGCGCCTTATTGGCGCTCTTTAGCCAAATGCTGCACGTAAACTTTTATCAGCGCACGCCGCTTTGGATCTTCGAGGGCAGCATTGTCTTGGTGATTGGCTGGATGGCTTCGAAGTCGGTGAGCCAGGTGGCCCGAAATGTTCAGTTTTGGTTCCCCCTGACCATCGCTTCACTTTTCCTGTTGGTGGCGATGGCAGCGCCGCACTTGAATCAAATGGCCGCTCTGCGGCCGTCATCCGTGATTGCCCTAGGACCCATTGCCAAGGCCTTGGTGTCGACCTGGTATCTTTGGGTGCAAGGCGAGGTGATTGTGACCTTAGGATCTTATGTGCGTGGTGCGCCGTGGTCGACCATTCGTCATTGGGCGCTCGGCGCCATCGCATTTGAAGGGCTTATGTTGATCTTGATTTATGCTTTGGTGGTGGGAACGCTCGGACCCAATGCGCCGATCCAGCTCGAATGGCCGTTGCCCTTCATTTTTTCCGATCTGACCATCTCCGCCCTCTTCATTAGTCGGCCCGGGCTGTTCATTCTGATTTCTTGGGTCGTCGCACTCATCTTGTATGAGGCGGTCGCCCTGTTGGTGCTTACTCTGAACCTGGAAGATGCATTAGGACTCACCCAACCTCAGCGCACTGGGATGGTCTGGAGTGGCATCCTCTTCTTGTTGGCGATTTCGGTTACGTTATCATCTCCCCTCGAAGCCACGCATGTGGTCTTGGCGTGGGTCGACCCCGTGGCGCTGGGATTGACCCTCTTTACCAGTGTTCTGTCGCCCCTCCTCGGGTGGATTCGGCATCGTCGTATCGATCCCTTCGAGGGTTAGGCATGCCCCAAATGGTGCGTAAGTCTTGGGCTCCGGCGAACGCGTCCAGGATATCGGCGTTGTTGAGGGGTTGGCCCAGCTCCTGCCGAGGATGGTGGATAGCGTCGGCGACCCGATAGTCCGCGCCCAAGGCCTCTGGAAAAAGGCGCCATGAGTACAAACAGTCTGGGGAAGATCGATGGGAACTGAGAAATGACCGGTCAAGAGAGTCCGATAGAATTGGCAGTGAAGTAGCAGTAGGAGCGGCGAAGCTGAGCCCATGAACGCCCAACTCCGACGCGGCAGCGCGAGCCATATGGCATCTTGGGGATACCGAAACCCGGGCCGTCCAGTCTAGCCGATGGGTGGGTTATCCAAGCCATGAGCGTCTTTGCCGTGCCGTGATCCAGCTGGAGCGCTGAAGGAGGTTGCAACTGTTTGTAATACATATACAATTACGTCATATAATATGTTATAATTCATTTAGGTGATAGAACGATGGACGAACAGTTTGTCAGTATTGGCAAGGCCGCAAAGATGCTCGGGATGAGTATCGAAGGGCTCCGGAAATGGGAGCGCGAGGGACGGTTGATTCCCGTGCGCACCTTAACGAAT
>DAHXNH010000360.1 GCA_027365485.1 Clostridiales bacterium | reverse complement strand
CGGTATCATCCCTTGCACAGCGCCCACATGGCGGGGCCGCAGCTCCGGTATCTCGCGGTCGTGGACGACCGCGTATTGGCCTGCTTGGGCTTTGGATCGCCCGCGCTCAAGTTAGCCGACCGGGACCAATGGATTGGGTGGACCCCCGAGGAACGGACCGCCCATTTGCCCCACGTGGTGCAAAATCGACGGTTTCTGGTGCTCCCATGGGTGCAGGTGCAGGGGTTGGCGTCGAGTTTCTTGGCGGGCGTCGCCCGCCGATTACCTGAGGATTGGGCCCAACGCTATGGGGATCGCCCCGTGCTCTTGGAAACCTTTGTCGAGCATGATCGTTATGCCGGCACCGCCTATGCCGCCGCCAATTGGCACCGGATTGGTCACAGTACAGGGCATGGGCGCCTCGCCGCGCCCACCGCTGCCGCGAAACCGGTGCGCGATATCTGGGTCTATCCGCTCCAGCCGAACTTTCGAGCGATCTTAACCGACGGTCGTCGCACCGATCCGGCCAAACCTGCAGGTGCTCAGCATGCGACCCCTTCCGCATCAAACCAGAGAGGAGAGAATCGATGATGACCCCCTCCCAGGACTTCGCGATCGCCTATGATCCGAACTTCCACGCGACGATTGAGCGATTTGGCACCTTCTTGACGTTTGTGGAGAGTGACCAGGCGCGCGAACTCACTCACGCCGCATTAGAAATCGAGTTGAACACCTTGGGCCGAGACATCCTCCGCGAGGCGATGAGCGAGCATTTTGCCCTCCGGGCGAAGGAGGAGCCCCAACGAGATCCGGTGGTGGATGCCCAGGGCGTTGTCCATACCACCCAAGAACTCGACCAAGCGCGTCCCTTGGTCACCATCTTTGGGCCGATCACGGTGAAGCGGCGGGCCTATCGCCATAAGGGCACCGCCAATCTCTATCCTGCCGACGCGGTGGCCAATCTCCCGACCGAAAAATACTCGCATGGGTTAAGGGAAATCGCCGCCAAGGCCGCGGTCAAAGGATCTTTTGACGAAGCCGTCCGGTCCGTCGAGGACCAAACGGGCCAGCAGCTGGGCAAACGCCAAGTGGAGCAACTCGCCCAGCGCGCCGCGATCGACGTCGATACCTTCTACCAGCATCAGCCGCGACCGAACGCTGCCGCCGACCAGGCCTTGGTCGTTTCCGTGGACGGCAAAGGGATCGTGATGCGACGGGAAGGCCTGCGACCCAGCACGGTCAAAGTGGGGAAACCCGGGCATAAACTCCAGACCCGGTTGTCGTCGGGCGAGAAACGAGGGCGCAAACGCATGACGGAGGTGGGCTCCGTGTATGGGGTGATCCCGGTGGTCCGCACTCCCACCGATATTCTCCAACCCAAACCGTCCGATCCTAAGACCCCTAAAGCTCCCAAGACGCCTGGGCCGAAGGCCCAGGATAAATGGTTGACCGCCAGCGTTGTCGACGATGCCAGCTCCGTCATTAAGACGGTCATGGACGAAGCCGAACGGCGCGATCCCCACCATGATCGCCCCTGGATCGGGCTGGTCGATGGCAACAATGACCAGTTACGGCATCTGCAAACCGAGGCGCGCCAGCGCCAGATCGATCTCAAGCTGTTCATCGACTTCATCCATGTCCTGGAATATCTGGGGAAGGCCGCCTGGTGCTTTTTTGCCGCGGGGGACTCCAAAGCCGAAACCTGGGTCTTGCACCAAGGCCTGGCCGTTTTGAACGGGAAGTCGTCCCAGGTGGCCGGGGCGATTCGTCGCAAGGCCACCACGAACCACCTGACGAAGGATCCGCGCAAAGCGGCGGATCGATGTGCGGACTATCTCCTCAATAAACGCGCCTTTTTAGACTACCCGACGGCCTTAGCCCGAGGCTGGCCGATTGCGACCGGCATCATTGAAGGCGCCTGTCGCCATCTCGTCAAAGACCGGTTCGATATTACGGGAGCCCGGTGGGGCCTCGAAGGCGCTGAGGCGATTTTGAAACTGCGGACCGTCTGGAGCAATGGAGACTGGACGGCGTATTGGGCATACCATCTTGCCCAAGAACAACAGCGCGTACACCTCAGCCGGTATGCCTCCTCGGCCTTGCCTTCTGCCGCCTAAGCTCCAGGGGATCTAGGAAGATTTCGTTCCGTCCCCATCCGCCTGACGCGTGGCCAAAGCCACGGGTATCGCCGCCATAAGGCGGCGTTGGACCTCCAGCAAGCGGGCTTCCATCTCCGAACTCTGCGCGTCGGTTGAAGCCGAGGCCTCAAGCAGTGCGGCGCGGAGCTTTTCCCATTCTTCGACCATGGGGCCGGCGGGAGCGGTTGGCACTGCCGACTGCTTCTTCGATGTGTCCATTGGGTCTTCTCTCCCCTCCACAATGAGCTACCACAGATGATCCAGCTCTTCGCCGCACGACTCTTAACTCCTGCCGGAAAGTCTCTGAAACCGCGGGAATTCCTGCGACGATTCGTACAGAGGACTCGAATCCTCAGTCTTTCCACCGTGATCGACACCCCATCGAGCGAACGCCCGTTTGCTTATTCTTCCCTTCAGAAGAGCCACACCCAAAGGCGACAATGTTGGAAGCTCCTCCGGCGCTTTCGAACCAAGACTGGGCAATCGGCTTGAGTTCAGTAGCCAACCGCTGCCCGGTTACGTCACACCATTGCTGACCGCCATCGGCGGTCTTTAGCACCTGTCCCTTGAGATTAATCGCTCAACCCACCTGGGCTGACAACATATTGACGTCAGCCAAGGGACTACTCGACCCACTTGGGGGCCGAGACTGAGCCGCGACCTCAGGGCCAAGACTCAGCACTCCTACACTCAAAGCCATAACCGCCGATATCACAAATTTATATCGCATCTTTGGCTCCCTTTTTCAATCCTTTGACCGACATCTTGGATCGCTTTTGCACGTATAACGCCAGCAACAGGCTTTACGTTACATACGCAACCAAACGCAAGTCTGTCCAGACAACCGATGACCACCACACGACAATCACCGATTCCAAGGGGTCAATTCCCTCCATCAAATCGGAGTGAGTCCGCCCACGAAAAGAGAGGGTCGCCGAAGTTATGGCCATAGATGATAACTATTCCTTCTAATCGATGTTGGCCATCTCTGCTTCTCGCTGCAATTCCATCGTCCCTCGGATCTTCTGTTATCACGTGGTGGCAATAGTGTCTAAGAACCGAAATATCTCCTCGAACATTTCGCGGCGATGTCTCCTTAATCCATGAGTGTCATCGTCATAAATGATTAGCTTACAAGGGGTTCCCGAGGCTTCCATTCGCTGTTGGATAAGAACCACCTCCTCATTGGTGGAGCCTGTATCGCGGCCACCATGTAGTACCAATAGCGGGACACGGATGCGAGATGCCTTTTCAATCGGAGAACGCTCCTGTTCGGCAAGGCGCTTTTGTGCGGAAGCCTTAGGATAGGCGCGAGCCACGTGCAATCCCATGTGCTCTATGGCCGTCACTCCCCAAAGGCTAATGCCCCCCGACCAAGGAGCCTTCGCCATAGCCATTGACAGCAACGTCAACAAGCCACCGTAACTGAATCCTACCACCACTACCGGTCGGTTGCTGTTACCTTGTTCTTGCCAATCCTCGGCACATGCGATGACATCCCATACGTCGGCCCGTCCGTAT
>DAHXNH010000285.1 GCA_027365485.1 Clostridiales bacterium | reverse complement strand
CCTAATCTGCCAGCCGCCATCGGTGATCTCGAAGATTTCAAAATGACCCTCCTCGATGGGTTCCAACCCCATGCTCGGTCCTCTTCTCACCCACCGCTCCAACTGGTTTCGCATAGCCGTCGCTTTTGGCAGCGAACGCCCTAATTCTTTGATGTCTTGTTGTTTTCGATCGTCATCGTCCTGGATGTAGTCATGCTGCTTCATCCACCGGACCAACTTGCGCGACACTACGCCCGCAGCCTTTATGAAATCTTGACCCGCTATCACTTTACGCACCATATACCAGGCCAAAAAGTGATCCAACTCGTCGATAATCTGTTTAGGTGGGGACAACCGACGTAGCGCATGCTCGTCGCCAGCTTGACGCGCTTCCTCGAGCGCCTGGGCCATGACCGGGTCGCAGGGGGGCGTAGCATAGTCCTCGATGCATTGGCCGAGCAACCCTATTACGTTTTGGTAATCGCGATAGGTGCGGGCGGAAAGCCTCTTTTCTTGCTCGTTTAGAAATTCCTCCAACACCTGGTCTACTGTGGGACCGGACCATTTCTCCTCCGCCATGATAATCGCTCCTTTGCTAAGATCTGCGCCGGATGAACGCTCCCGCCGCCTGGCTACGCCGAGGCCGGGGTTTTTGCCATCGTCCTCCTCTCCTTCAGACCGACGGGCTTGAGAGTTAGCTCGAAAAGCCCTAAGCCTTGGGCCGGATTAACGCCACCTCACTCGCGCACAGCGGGCACTGGCTCGGAATCCAGGAGGGAATAGCAACACTCACCACCGACAGCAACGGAATTGCCCATGGGGACTGTCCTCCCGTGCGGTCGACCAAAGCAGCCACGGCCATCACTCTGCCGCCCATTCCCTCCACGGCGTCTATCACTTTAGATACGGAAGCTCCCGTTGTCACCGCGTCTTCTACGACCAGCACGGGCTCGTCTAATTCTATTCGAAATCCGCGTCTAAGGACCATGGTCTGATCAGGCCCTTTCTCGGCGAAGATCATGCGGACCCCTTTCAATTCTTGAGCTACCGCATAGCCTGGAATAATGCCGCCCATGGCCGGACCGACCACAGCTCCCAACGGGCCTAGAGTGTGCACCTGGCTCGCTAACTGCCTCGCCCATTGGGCCAATATCCATGGCCTTTCGGTTAAGCGCGCGAGCATAAAAAATTGGCCGCTGTGCCGACCCGTGGTCAACTCGAAATGGCCCTCGAGATAGGCGCCTACGTCTTGTAACTGCTGCATCCACTGCTCTTGCTCTGCCATTCCTGCTTCCTCCTGCATTCGCGTGCGGTCTCAACGGTTTTTGGCCCCAGGTCAGACTTTTCCGGCTTCCTTGGACTGCGATTGCACCAAGGCTTGCAAACGCTCAGGCGGGTCCTCACTGAGCCAGAGTCCTCGCCCCAGCACCAAGTCGGTCGCCCCTGCACGCAGCGTAGTCTCCGGATCGCCCACGCGCTGCTGATCATCGAGAGAATCCCCAGGCCAGCGGATTCCTGGCACCACCAGACGGCCTTCGGGCCAAACCGGACGCACCGACTCCACTTCCCTCGCCGATATCACTACGCCCGCAATTCCGCTCCGTTTGGCCATTTTTGCATAATCGACCACCATCTCATTGACCGGCTTGTGGTAGCCCAAGTGAAACAAATCCTTCTGATCGAGGCTGGTCAACACGGTGACTCCGAGTAACTGAACGGAACCACTCTCCGCTTGAGCCGCTTCAAGCATCCGAGCCCCGCCGCCAATATGAACCGTAACCAATTCCACGCCCAAGTCTTTGATGTTGGCTATCGCCGCGGACACGGTGCGCGGAATATCATGCAGTTTCGCGTCAAGAAAGATCGAATAACCACGTCGGGTCCAGGCCAACACTCCCGCCGGACCAACTTTGTGGTACAGTTCCAATCCCACTTTAAAATGCTTGTGCGGGCTTAACCGTAAAATTCGTTCCTCGGCTTCATCAGCCGTCCGCACATCCAAGCTCACCCAAAATCTGACCATGTCATTTCTCCTCTGATTGAGTAATCCCACAGTTCCCGGGCCGACACCGTGCTCACCGGCCGGGCAAGGCGGCTCCGATTAATTCATGCACCGAAGACACCTCCAGCCGGGCTAAATACCCAGGCAATTCCTCGATAATCGCTTCCATCGTCCCCGGCTCCGCAAAGGTCGCCGTGCCCACCATGACCGCACTAGCGCCAGCCATCAAAAATTCGACGACGTCCTCCACAC
This sequence comes from Clostridiales bacterium, assembly GCA_027365485.1. GTDB lineage: Bacteria > Bacillota > Sulfobacillia > Sulfobacillales > Sulfobacillaceae > JAMCVM01. Next base: position 13,520 of record DAHXNH010000285.1, on the reverse strand, counting down.
TCCGAATCCCCCCCATGCCCACGATGGGAATACTCACCGATTGCGCGACTTGGTAGACAACGCGAAGCGCAATCGGTTTGATCGCCGGCCCAGACAGGCCCCCGCTAATTCCCCCTAAGGCCGGTCGCCTGCGCTTGACATCGATGGCCATGCCGACCACGGTGTTAATCGCGCTAATAGCGTCCGCACCCACCATCTCTACGGCGGCCGCAATCGCTCCGGGGTCGGCCACATTAGGGGACAACTTCACCCATAACGGCCGTTTCGTGCAGGTGCGAACCGCTCGCGTGACCTGAGCGGCGTGTTCCGGATCCTGGCCGAAACTCATTCCACCCTCTTTAATGTTGGGGCAGGAAATATTTAACTCCAGCGCATCAATGCCACTTTCTGCTTCCAGTCGGTCCACCACTTGACAATACTCATCAATCGTGCGACCAATGACGTTCACCACCACACGGGTCTGGGTAGTGCGCAGAAACGGGAGATCCTCGCGACAAAACACCTCGACCCCAGGATTTTGCAAGCCAATCGAGTTTAACATTCCACCCTCAGTTTCCCACACCCGCGGGGGAGGATTTCCTGGCCATGGCACTGGCGACACCCCTTTGACCGCAATCCCTCCCAAGCGCTCGATATTTACTAAGCCTTGGTATTCTGGACCAAAGCCAAACGTTCCGGATGCGGCCATAATCGGATTGGCTAATCGGACAGCCCCCACCCGCACTTCTAAACTCATGACCAAATCAACTCCTCTGCCCGAAACACCGGCCCATCGTGGCAGACCCGCCGCCACAGCGGCCCCTCAGGCCCGTTGGCCATCACCACGCAAGCCAGACAGGCTCCTACCCCACAGCCCATGCGTTGCTCTAAGGCTAAATAAGCCACCCCCGAGGTTTGCATAAGCCGCGCCACCGCAGCTAACATCGGCGTGGGTCCGCAAGCGTATACCTGGCCCGTAGGATGGCGAGCGTGCCAGTGAGCCAAAGGCCCTAACACGGTGCCTTGGCCACCGACGCTGCCGTCATCAGTGGTCACCTCGATCGGATGATCGATCTGAGCGCCAAAATCGTCCAGCATGATCAGATAGTCTTGGCTTCGCGCCCCTAAGATAGCATCGATGGACGAGGTCACATCGTCTTGCCAGGCCGTAAGGGCGGCATAAAGCGGAGGGATGCCCACCCCGCCGCCGACCAGGCACCACGGTCGGTGGGGCTCTGGGCGGGGAAACCCCTGCCCCAACGGTCCCAAGACATCCAGCCAATCGCCTTGCTCCCGGCCCGCCAACCAGGCCGTGCCCGGGCCGACCACTTGGAACAACAGGCCAGCCTCCCCGCGTACCGGGTTTAATCGGGAAAAGGAAATCGGCCGCCTCAAGGTGCCAGGAGTGCGCACGTGCACAAATTGACCGGGCACGGCTCGAGACAGGACGGGAGCCTCCAGAATCAATTCGACGTGGTCTTTGGCTTTCTCCATCCTAGAGACAATGCGATAGCGGCTCACCCTCGGAGATTCCACATCTTTGGCCTCCTTCCAAACGTATCTCCACCGATTAATAGACGCTGCCCATCTTGAGCCATTCGTTCAGAGAGCGCACTGACAGACTTTGCTGCTGCCGCCCTTTCAGCGCGGTAACCGCAGCCCGCAAGGTATCCAGCGAAGTAAAACAGAGGATGCCTCGTTCGACCGCTGCCCGCCGAATCAAAAACCCTTCACTTTCTTGACGGCCACCGCGGGTAATCGTGTTGACCACCAAATCAAAGCGTCCTTGTCGAATGAGATCCACAATGTCGGGATGCCGAGTCCCAATCCGATGCACCGGAGTGGCGGCAACTCCGTCTAGCGACAGACGAGCCAGCGTCCCTTCGGTCGCATAAAGGCCATAGCCCATCGCCGCCAGAGCGCGGAGCAGAGGGATGGCTTCCTCCTTGTCCACGTCTGCAACCGTGGCCAGAATTTTTCCCCCGGCGGGTAGTCGAAAGCCGCCCGCCAGCAGCGCCTTGTACAAGGCGCCGGCAAAGTCTCGGTCGATGCCCATGGCTTCGCCGGTCGACTTCATTTCCGGCCCTAACGCGGCATCGACCCGCCCCAGCTTGGCGAACGAAAACACCGGCATTTTCACCGCATAGTGTTCGGGCGCTCGGGCCAAGCCATACCCATAACGATCGGAAAGAGGGTGGCCCAAGCTAGTCTCGACGGCGAGGTCGACGAGCGGGATCCCGGTCGCCTTAATTAAGAAGGGTACCGTGCGGCTAGAGCGCGGATTCGCCTCAATCACGTACAGCTTTTCTTGCACGGCTACGAACTGGACGTTTAAAAGTCCCCGCACCTGAAGCGCCCGACAGAGCGTCTCAGTGTACCGGACCACCTCAGCGATGAGTTCGGAAGACGCCACTTTTGAAGGCAACACCGCCAACGAATCGCCCGAGTGGACCCCGGCCCGCTCCACATGTTCCATCACCGCGGGAATCAGCACCCGCTCGCCATCACTCACCGCGTCGACTTCCAATTCCAGCCCGTTCAAGTAGCGATCCACCAATAACGGTTGATCCGGCCCAAATTCGTGCAATCGTTGCAGGTAGTGTTCGAGTTGGGCAGGATCTTCGACAATTTCCATCGCCCGCCCGCCGAGCACAAAGGACGGTCTTACCAGCAAGGGGTAGCCAATCGCGGATGCCGCCCGCCGGGCTTCTTCCGCGGTGGTCGCAGTTTTCCCCTCGGGACGCATGAGCCCGTGGGCTTCCAATACGTGATCAAACAAGCGGCGGTCTTCTGCCGCATTTAAGCCCTCAAGGTCTGTTCCCAGAATCTTAACCCCGTACTCCACCAATCCCTGAGCCAAATTAATCGCGGTCTGGCCACCGAACTGTACCATCACCCCTAAAGGCTTCTCTTTGTCAATCACGTTGAGCACGTCTTCTAAGGTCAAGGGCTCAAAGTAGAGCCGATCTGATTCGTTAAAATCGGTGGACACGGTCTCTGGATTGCTGTTAATCATAATCGCTTGAATGCCCTGAGCGCGAAGCGCCTTCAACGCATACACCGACGCCGCGTCAAACTCGATGCCCTGACCGATGCGAATCGGACCGGAGCCCAGGACCAGGACTTTTTTTCCGTCAAGCGCGACCGCTTCGTCCTGAAGATCATAGCTGGAGTAAAAGTAGGGGGTTCGAGCGGGAAACTCGCCGGCGCAGGTGTCCACCATTTTATAGGCGGCCAAGACGCCCGTTCGCTGTCTTTGCATGCGCACGGTCTGTTCGCTCACCCCGACTAGCTGGGCGATGCGCCCATCGGAAAATCCTTCTTCCTTATATTCTCCGAGTCGCTCGACCCAAGTCTCAGGCTCTTCTTCCAATTGGCGATCCATCGTCGCAATGTGCTCGATTTCGTTCAAAAACCAGCTATCGATTTGCGTCGCTTGATGAATCAACTGACTGGGAATTTTACGCCGAAGGGCCTCGGCGATATAAAATAGGCGGTCATCGGTGGGACGTTTCACCGCCTCCATCAGATCACTGTCCGACATCTCCTCAGGCAATACCCCGAAAAGATTGGGACGTTTGATTTCCAACGAACGCACGGCCTTTTGCAATGCCCCGGTAAAGGTTCGATCGATGGACATCACTTCGCCGGTCGCTTTCATCTGAGTCCCCAAACCCCGATCGGCATCGGGGAACTTGTCGAAGGGCCACCGCGGAATTTTGACCACTACGTAATCGAGCGCCGGTTCGAAGGCCGCCGTGGTCTTTTCGGTCACGGGATTAGCGATTTCATCTAATTCCAGGCCAACCGCAATTTTCGCCGCTATCCGGGCGATGGGATAGCCGGTCGCTTTGGAGGCTAAAGCACTCGATCGTGAGACTCGGGGGTTAACTTCAATCACGCGGTAACGACCATCGGGGTGCAATGCTAATTGCACATTGCAGCCGCCCTCGACGCCTAGATGCTGAATGATGTCGAGCGACGCTGAACGAAGGCGTTGATATTCCTCGTTGGATAAGGTCTGGCTGGGAGCCACGACAATCGAATCGCCGGTATGGACTCCGACGGGGTCAAAGTTTTCCATGTTGCACACGGTAATGGCGTTGCCCCGGCCATCGCGAATCACTTCGTATTCGATTTCCTTCCAGCCGGCGATAGACTCTTCGACGAGGACTTGGCCGATAGGACTTAGAGCCAGGGCGTGGGGCAGCCGTTCGGCCATTTCTCGATCATTGAAGACAAATCCTCCACCGCTCCCGCCCAAGGTATAGGCCGGCCTGAGCACCAAGGGATAGCCAATTTCGGCAGCGAAGGCTAATCCCTCTTCGACTGCCGTCACACTCCGGCTGGGAGGAATGGGATGGCCGAGCGCTAACATCAAGCGACGAAAGGCTTCCCGGTCTTCGGCCTGTTCAATGGCTGTCAAGGGAGTCCCTAAAATCTCGACTCCCAAATCCGTCAAAATACCGGCACGAGCAAGCTCCGAGGCCAAGTTCAAACCCAGTTGTCCGCCTAAGGTAGGCAAGAGCCCATCGGGCCGTTCTTTCCCCAACACGTAGGCCAAGAATGAAACCGTCATCGGCTCGATATACACCGTGTCGGCGACCGATAAATCGGTCATAATCGTGGCTGGGTTGCTATTGACCAACACCACCTCCACGCCTTCTTCTTGAAGAGCCCGGCAGGCTTGAGTGCCGGCGTAATCAAACTCTGCGGCTTGACCAATCACAATCGGTCCCGAGCCAATCACCAACACTTTTTTGATATCCTGACGTCTTGGCACGAGCCGTTCCTCCTAATTTCGATGGTGGTTAATCGCGGGTATCTCGCTGGTTTTACGCCCTGAGCCCAAATGCAGGAGCTCCTAGGTGCGATCGGCGCTTAACCAGCCCACAAATTGATCGAAGAGATACAACGAATCCAGCGGTCCCGGCCCCGCCTCGGGATGGTGTTGTACCGACAACACCGGCCGGCTCCGATGTTCCAGACCCTCCACGGTATGGTCGTGCAAATGACGCAGCCGAACCCGGTAGCGATCCTCGATAGCCTCGGGGTCAACCGCATACCCATGGTTTTGGGCGGTAATCATGATCTTCCCGCTCACTTCATCGCGTAACGGATGGTTGCCTCCGTGATGGCCAAATTTTAAAGCATAGGTCGACGCGCCTTCGGCCAACGCAATCAACTGGTGGCCTAGGCAAATCCCCAGGGTAGGATAGGCGTCAATGGTGTGACGCACCAGGGGCAACAGCTCGGGCACGTCTTTCGGATTCCCGGGACCGTTGGATAAAACCACGCCATCGGGATTCAAGGCGTCCAATTCCTTCGCGGTGGTAGTGGCTGGCACAACGCTAACATGCGTCCCGCGCTCAAGTAATGCCTTAACAATCGAGTTTTTGGCGCCATAATCAACAATGACCACATGCGGACCGCTTCCCGGGATGGAAAAGGTCGAAGGCGTCGTCACCCGAAGGACCGTGTCTCGCAAATTGACGTCAGCCAGCTGCCGCCGCCACTCAGGTTCAGAAACGTTTTCAGGCACCAACACCCCGGTCTGAGTGCCTTGCTCCCGCAAATATCGGGTTAAAGCCCGGGTATCGACATCAATTAATCCCGGCTTTTGATATTGATGCAGGTAGTGGTCCACGTCCCAGATCGTCCCTAAATGCGAAGGGTGATGACTGACACGATGGGCGATCAAGGCCTCAGCCCAAGGGAACAACGACTCCGCGGCTTCGGCAAAGGTCCCGTAGTTGCCAATCAAGGGGTAGGTTAAGACCACCAATTGGCCAGCATAGGAAGGATCGGTCAATATCTCCTGATACCCGGTCATGCTGGTATTAAAGACGACTTCACCGGCAATCGGCAACTCCTTGCCAATCATTCGGCCTGAGAACATCGTACCATCTTTAAAAATTAGAGCTGCGCGCATCGTACCACCTCACCTTCTTGCATGGTCCAATGCCCACCATACATGGTCGAAATCACTCGCCCGGTCAGTTCCGTACCCATCCACGGTGAATTTTTGCCTTTAGAATACCACCCACCCGGCTCCACGCTCCAACGCGCTTTCGGATCAATCAGAGCAAAATCTGCGCGCGCTCCGGCGACGACTCCCACATAGTCCATCCCCAAAATCCGATGAGGCGCTCGGGTCATTCGCTCAAAAAGAGCCAAAGGGGTCATTTCGGCTTCCCCTAATCCGATCGTGATCATAGCTGCCAACGACGTCTCTAGTCCTGAGATGCCAAAAGCCGCTTGGGCATAGGGGCGATCCTTCTCGTCGGCATGATGAGGCGCATGATCGGAGGCCACCGCGTCGATTAAGCCCATTTTCAAGGCGGCCAGCAATGCTTGGCGCACGTTGTCGGGCCGAAGCGGCGGGTTCACTTTAGTCGCCGTGTCATACGCCGGAGCACCCACCCTTGCATCCGTAAAGAAGAGATGGTGCGGAGCGACTTCGGCCGTCACTTTGAGCCCGCGGGATTTGGCCCACGCGAGCGCTTCCAAGGCCCCTAGACTGGAAATGTGGGCGATATGCAGTCTCCCGTTGGTCAGCGCTGCCAATTGCACATCCCGCCAGACCATGGCCGATTCTGCCTCCAGAGGGATCCCGGTTAAGCCCAGGCGTCCCGAGACGTCGCCTTCGTGCATCACGCCGAGATGGCTCAGTTCCAAGTCTTCGGCATGTTGAATAATAGGATGGCGCATGGTGCTGGAGTAGCTCAGCGCCGCTCGCATCAAAGCGCTCGAGGCCACCGGCCGACCATCGTCGGAAAAACCGCCCGCTCCGCCTTGCTCCATGGTCCACAATTCGGCCAGTTCTTCGCCCCCAAGCCCTTTGGTGACGGCTCCGATGGGTACGACCTCGACTAACCCCAAGGCCTTAGCCTCTGCCTTTTGCCATTGGATTAAACTCACCGAATCAACCACTGGATCGGTATTGGCCATCGTCGCCACTACCGAAAACCCGCCGTGGACCGCCGCCATCGAACCCGATCGAAAATCTTCTTTCCATTCCTGTCCCGGCGAGCGAAAATGCACATGCATGTCGGTCAGTCGCGGGACCAGCCAAAGCCCCCGGCCCGACATGGTGCGAACCCGTGAGCGCGGCGAGAGGGTCGGTTCTTGAAAGGTGCCGTCACCGACTAACACCTCACCCTCTTGATCCTGGCCACGAAAAGGGTCGATCACCCGAACCCCCTCGAGACGAATCCAGTCGGTCGCATCCTGGCTCATGCCGATACCCCCTCTCCACCAATCAGCCGATAGAGCACGGCCATCCTCACCGCCACCCCATTTTCCACTTGATCCAAAATCGCCGAGTGGACCCGATCTTCCATCACTTGGCTGTCAATCTCTACTCCCCGATTTTGCGGGCCCGGATGGAGCACCAAAACCTCAGGCTGCGCCCAGCTTAAAGCAGCCTGGGTCAGCCCCCAGCGATCGTGATACTCCCGCAATGAAGGAATTTGGCCGCTTTGCTGACGCTCTTTTTGGATGCGCAGGACTTGAATCACGTCGACCCCAGCCAATCCCTCTTTTAAATCAGCGTACACCGCGACATGCTGACTTTCGAGCCCGGATGGCATTAGGCTGGGCGGTCCTACCAGTCGAATCTTGGCCCCCAGACGGACAAAGCCTTCAATATCCGAACGTGCCACGCGACTATGCAGCACGTCACCGACAATCGCTACCGTGAGACCCTCAATATGTCCAAAGCGCTCGCGTACCGTCATGACATCGAGCAAGCCTTGGGTGGGGTGATGATGGGTGCCGTCACCGGCGTTAATCACCGGCACTTCCAAGTGCTCGGCCATCACCTGGGGTACGCCCGATGCCCCATGACGCACCACCACCGCATCCAAGCGCATGGCTTGCAGGGTTCTTACCGTATCCCAGAGGGTCTCTCCCTTCTCGATACTCGAACCAGACCCCTGAAAGTTAATCACATCCGCTCCTAAATATTTGCCGGCGAGTTCAAATGAGTTGCGAGTTCGCGTGCTGGCTTCAAAAAACACATTGGCCACGGCCTTGCCGCGAAGAGTCGGAACTTTTTTGATAGGCCGGCGTATGACCGCCTTCATCGCGCTGGCTAAGTCCAATAGGGCGATCAAATCATCGCCAGACCAGTCGTTTAGGCTGATCAGATCCATCGCGCAGGTCCCTCCTCGGTGTTTCCCGTCTTTTCTTACCCAGAACTCGCATTGCGCCCCAGCTATCCGCTTCGGCTTGAATCCTGGGGATTTGGCGCTTTTTGCAACCAGACGCCGTCCATTCCGTCGAGTTCAGCGACTTTCACCTGAATCTCTTCTCGACGCGCCGTCGGAACATTCTTTCCCACAAAGTCCGGGCGGATCGGCAGTTCTCGATGGCCTCGGTCAATGAGAACTGCCAGTTGAATCGCGGACGGCCGACCATAGTCTGAAAGAGCATCCATGGCAGCCCTGACCGTACGCCCGGTATACAGCACGTCATCGACCAGCACCACCGTCTTGCCATCGACTTGCCCATCCATTTGACTCTTTTCGACAACCGGAAACGGACGGCTAGACAAATCATCGCGATATAACCCAATGTCCACTGACCACACCGGAGGCCGCCGGCCTTCGATGGATTCGATGGCATCGGCGATTCTCTGAGCCAACGGCACGCCCCTTCGCCGCACCCCCACGAGGGCCAAATTAGAGACTCCGTGATTGCGCTCTAAAATCTCGTGGCCAATACGGACCAACGCTCGTTTGATGGCTGCTCCATCTAAGATTTCTGGCACGTGACCACCCCCTTTTCACAAAGAAAGCTCTAGCCGCAAGGCTAGAGCAGAGCCGACGCTCCTTCCCAGCCTCGCGGGACTGGGGTTAAAGGAATCCTCGTATGTATGATATCCGTTTTGCCGAAGAAGGTCGAGCCCCTAACCAAATTTTTTCAATACGCCGGCCTACCCCGAACCCTGCCCGCCCCGGTTCGACACTCCCATGGCTGGGTTCTTACGCTCGGGTTCGTACTGGCTCATCAGCGTTGGAAACAAAATGGCATAACTCAACTGCAGCCCTGCAGCCAATGCGAAGGGGAGCGTCATTGACCCGGTACCAATCAGCCATCCCCCGATGGCTGGCCCTAATGCAGCCGGAAGACTCCAAGAGACCGCGTTCAGGCTGCTGGCCAGCCCTCGCCGGTGGTCGCGAACCAGCCCTACGCTAAAGGCTTGGCGAGCCCCCACGGATCCTCGATTGACAATGGAGCGGGCCACATAGAGCACGGCCGCGTAGCCGAAGGCAGGCATGAACGGAATGGCAATGAGAAGAACCACGCCGATCAGTCGAGGTAAGACGATGGCACGAATGAGCCCCACTCTCTCTGACAGCTTGCCCACCATGAGCGATGAAATTCCGGTCAGAAAAAACGACAGCGCGTAGACCGAACCGATGGCCCCTGCGCCCACGCCAAACTTCAGATGAAACCAATAAGGGAGTAGGGGGGCGACTAACCCGATGCCTAGAGAATTCACCATATTAACTCCGGTTAACAACATCAAGGCTCGGTTTTCCCGATGATGCACCTTAGCCTCATCAGCCCGGCCCTGATCCGAATTTTGAGGCGTTGGTGCCATCTGCCGTTCTTCTCGAAGACTGGCAATTTGCAAGAGATTGACGATGGCCATGGCCAAGTTCAGCACGAAAACGGGTACATAACTGTCAGGTCCAGAGATCCCGGGAACGAGACGGGGCAATATTCCAGCCAACAGCGAGCCGAAGCCCATTCCCCAAAATTGCAGGCCGGCATTGAAACTAAAAATACTCCCCCGCCGCTGTCCGGGCACCGCCTGCGCTAACCATGCCTGTTCTGCGGGTGCAAACGGTCCCGATGACCCATTGGCCCCTCGGCCAAAACCAAAAACTGCCGCCGTCACCACTAATATCCAGGCCTCGGGAAAAAATATGATGGCGGTTGTGCCTAAAATTAGTCCGATTTCGTACACCAATAAGAAGACTCGGCGCCCGACCCTATCGCTTACCGTCCCCACCAAGAGGCTGAGGCCAGCGCCTGCCAGTCCCCCGGCCATCAATAGCAGACCTACCTCAGCCGCGCTCCAGTGCCGGGCCGCCAAATATAGGGTGAAATCAACCCCTAAAGCGCCTTGGGCTATGCTGCGTAGAAACCGGGCGGCAATGAGCCGTCTAGCCACATGACTTAACGACTGCCATCCCCGCCAGGAATACGGTTGCAGTTCCTTGGCCATCGTATTTCCCTCCTTGACCCCGAATTGATCCATACGACCATGTGCTCATGGTATCACGCGATCGGCATATTCGTAAGTGAATTAATGAAACCTCTGGCCCCCACAGTTTGCCGCGCGACTGCCATATGGACCGACGCTAGCGCCGAGCAAAAACCTCCCTCCCTCCGTTCTCCTTCCGTTCTCCCTCCCGACCAGGGTGAAATTCGCTATAATCGAAGGGCGTTGGCAACCATCACCGCTGACGGTCCATTGAAGGACGGTCCGCCAAACGCAGATAGCGAGGTTTTTAGTTTTGGCTTGGATGCGCATACAAGATCTAAAGCTCATGGTAGCTGAACGGACCTTGGTGGAAGCGGCTACATTCCGTCTAGACCCCGGCGACCGAGTCGCCGTCATTGGCCCCAACGGCATGGGCAAGACTACGCTTTTTCGGACGTTAGCCGGAACCCTGGCAGCGGAATCGGGCCGCATCGAAAATTCGGAGGATTTTACCGTAGCCGTCTTGGACCAGTTGCACCGTCTTCCTGCGGGCACGGTCTATGAGGTGGCCGCCAACAGTCATCAAACCTTAGCCAAGTTGGAAACGGAACTCAATCACTTGGAAGGCAAGATGGCCGATCCCCAGGTGCAAGACTTTGATTCCGTTCTGGCCCGCTACGCCGTAGTTCAGCAAGCGTTTCAAGATCAGGGTGGGTATGAATGGGACGCTCGCGTACGCCAGGCCCTGATGGGTGCAGGACTGGATGAATCTCGTTTTGGCGATTCGGTCGACACGCTCTCAGGCGGCGAACGTCATCGTCTCGCCCTAGTCTCGGTCATCTTGTCTGGCGCCGATCTTTGGCTCTTGGACGAACCCACCAACCACCTCGACATTCAAGCCATGCAATGGCTGGAAGCCACGTTGGCCCAATTTCCTGGACTGGTCCTGTTTAGTTCCCATGACCGCCGTTTTTTAGACCGATCGGCAACGCGCGTGATGACCTGGGAAGACGGGTTTTTCTGGATGATCTCTGGCGGCTATCACCACTATCTGGCGCTCCGCGAAGAGCGCTTGAAAGACCAGGCCCGAGCTTGGCAGCGCTACCAAGAGGAACACGCCCGTCTTTTGGCCTATGTGGATCGCTACCGAGCTGGCAACCGCGCTACCCAAGCGAAAAGTCGCCTCCATGCCATCGACCGCTTAGAGCGCCAAGCCCCCGGCGCCAGGGCGCCTCAGTCCGCGCCCAATCCCCATTTGACCCACGCCGGCCAAGCCGCTAAAGGCTTGACCGCATTAACCGTCGATAATCTTCCTCTGGTCCGCGGCGCACGCGTTTGGCCGCCGATAACGTTTAAGGTCCCGGCCAAGGCCCGTCTGTGCATTCAAGGGCCCAACGGATGCGGTAAAACCACTCTGCTGCATGCCTTGGTGGCCAATCATCCCGGCGTCATCTGGCACCCCGGAGCCAGCCTAAGCTATTATGATCAAGAGGCGGCGACGCTATTGCCGTCCGAGCCCACGGGAATGGAATTAGCCCATGAGGAAGGGATGGACCGAGAAACCGTCTATTATTTGGGTGCGCGCTTTGGCTTATCGCCAGAGCTTTTAAGCCATCGTTTAGATTCGTGGTCCGGAGGAGAACGTTCGCGCCTCGCCCTTCTATTCGCGCTCATGACTTCGGCTACCGCCCTGATTTTAGACGAGCCTACCAACCATCTGGATATCGCCATGCGCCGAGAATTAGAAAATTTATTGAGCGGGTATCCGGGCGCGGTGATTTTGGTCAGTCATGATCGAGAACTGATGGACAATCTAGGCACCCATCTCCTCTGGTGGACCGGTGATCACTTTCGATTCCAGGCGGGCCGCTACTCGGAACTGGTGGCCGATTAAGCGCGATCGCGCTCATGCGGCTTTCGGTCCGTTTGCGGAGAATATGTGCCCATCAATCGCGGGAGCCAGAGGACGTAACCTAGGTTGATGCCTGCCCTGACCGCACATGGAAGCAAAACACCCGAATGTCAATCCTCCCTAAAAGCCGGCCGAGACAAGATTGCGTGACGCCGCATCTACGCTGTGCTGGGCAGGCCGGATGGCTGGTCGCTCACGAAACTCGCGCTGAACGCTTGACGGGCGCCGGAAGAACCCCGGTTGACCACCGTAGGCATGAAGAGAACCTCACCACCAAGCCAAGACGCCCAAGCGGTCGGCAAAACGATGACCCCCATGAACCCAATGGATTTGGACTGTGGGCCCACCAATACCCAAGAGATCCGGTCAGACAGAACGTCAAAGCCTATATCGTTCCGATTTCGCCCGCACCTTGTCCGCCTCCATCCCGGGTCGGATCAGCTAAAAGGCAGCAGCGCTGACCGACAATGCCCCCTGAGTCAGAGTGGGTGTGGTCGTCCCCGGACCCGATAAGGCACTCACTCCGGTGGTTTCTCCGCCGTGGGTAGCGCGGAAACCCCATGGGGTCCAAGGTAGCACTCGGTCGGCAACGCGTAAGCGTTGCCTAAGTCCTCGCGGAGCAATTGCAATCCCCCTATCTGGTCAAACGATTCCCATGCATCTATCAAAGAGACCTGTTCGATGGATGAAAGAAGAAGCCGATAACGCTTTAAAGGTGCCCGCACAAGTCTTCCTATGCTTTAAATGATAAAGATAGGATTGCGATAAAAGGAAAATTTCGAAACGTGAAACCTAACCTGAGGTAGCGGAGTTAAATCTAAGAAGCCCGTTAAGACTTTCATATTACAGGGCGAAAGGAAGCTGAGAACTCATGTCCATAATCGAGAGCCACACCCGTTGGGTGGTAGGAGTTGGCGCGGCAGTAGCCGTTCTCGCCACGGTGGGAGTACGAGCACCAACTGTGAAAGCTGCGGATTCGAGCGCGCGTTTGACGACCGTCGGCTTTGCCCTGGTCAACATGACCGCCAGTAGTGCCTCTACGCCGCTGCAATTGCAAATTAATTTCCAAGAAACGACCGAGACCATCAAGGCTTCCATGAGTTTGGTTCAGCAAGCTATGGCAAAGGTCACCACGCGCTTGGAAAAGGCTGGCGTCAAGGCGAATGCCATCACGCAGCAAGGACCACCGAGTCTGAATAATCAAGACGGTTCTTGGCAAGTGAGCACAACCTTGCAAGTAAACTTTCGATCAATGACTCAGTTGGCTACGGTTGCCGACAAAACGGAGGTGACTGATAATCCTGCGGTGCAAAACATTTTTGTCAATAGTCCGTCGTCAACGATGAAGGCGACGGCCGCTGCGGTCGCGGCTGGCTATGCACGCGCGGTGCAAAATTCGGCTCGGACGGC
>DAHXNH010000349.1 GCA_027365485.1 Clostridiales bacterium | reverse complement strand
GTCCACCAATTGCATGTGGTCATTATTGCATAAATCTCTAAATTCCAATGTAGGCTTCAGCCGAAACGGCCCGCTAGTTCCGCAACGAGCTTGATTCTTCAAGGCTACTGAGTGTTAAGGTCGCGAAACGGTCTGCCCACTAGAGATGTACAGAGGATTTTTCGCTTAAGTACGTTAGGCGAGGTCCTGAACGTGTGAAAGCATTTCTTTGCCAAACAGGACAAATTATGCTCCCAACGACAAACTAATGTGTCGTTTTACTCATATCCTGTCGCTCGTTTGGAACCATAATTTGGTCGAACCACCCGCATTTTGGGTACTGTCTCCCTATCCAATCTCAATTCGGAACCGTAATTTGGCCAAAATGGCAAATCGGAAACAGATATTTACCAAAGTCTTACGGGACTATCGCCCCCGGAAGGTGATGATTAGCGATCTAAAGTAATTCCGACGGAAGTCGAATGGAGCAGTCTCGCATGCTGTCCAAGGACCCACTATAGGCAAACGTGCCGGACTCGATCAGACACCGAATGCGCCAGAAGATCAGCGCATCGTTGGTGATCTGGGGATGTCGTCCCAAACATTCGCCGACCACCCGCACGGCGGAAAGGGGTTGTTGACGGCGGAGCAGGCCATGCGCCTGGTCGATAATGAAGGGATCCCAATAATCCACCCCAACGGTCTCGACTTGGCCGTTCGTGATATGGCGCAAGTAGCCAGGGCTCTCAATCAGCCGGTGCCAGCGTCCGATGGCGGCATTCCGAGCGGATTGGGACAACGCGATGGCGTGATCCATCAGTGCTTCCAACTCATCCAGGACAATCTCGCCGATATGTTTGATGAAATACTGGACATCCGCGGTACTATAGGCTCTTGCGCATAGACTGATGGACGCCCACAACGGGTTGTTGTTTGTTTAAGAAGTCTTGGCTTACAGAAGCATTGGGAGGGTATATATCCAAGGCCGAACAGCACCACAGCGACCGGAAACCTTCATGCGCTACCAAAGTAACCTATCAGTCGGCACCAATATCAGTCGATGCGCAAGAGCCATTCATCAGACGATTGTCCAGTCAGAACGTATGTTCTGCCATCGATAGGATAAGGTGCCCCATGGGATCCGGGGCATCGAGAGGGCAACGGAGGGGTGACGCAGAGCAAAAAAAAGTTGCGGCTTAGCCGCAACCAGAAGCTCCATCGGGCTGCTCGCCACTCTCGTGGTTAGGAGATCGGTGAGCCCCTGACAGTGCAAGCACTGGCCAACGGACCAAAACGCACGTTTGTATCGCTCGGGTGGGCGGTAGCCTGCTTGGCAACCGTTTTGCCACGAGAAGGATCTTATGGGGTCGTGCGTGATGCCTGTCGACCAGGGAATACGCGCACGCGTTGACGAACGTATGTATCTGTTAACAAACTTAAGCTGCACCCGCTGCCAATCTTGCGGAGGGGGGTATCCTCGGGCGGCCCAAAGTCCGAGCAGACAAAATCAAGGCTGGAGCCCTTGCCAAGGCGGTCGGTCTCGGTTTTTGACGAAAGATGGCATCGAGCGTCTGGCAACGGTGGCAGGTGTTTTAAGAAACCTTGTCGAACAATACAATGAATTGGTCGTTGCTCTCACGGCCTAGCAATTCGCCGCGAGACCGATTGATGGACTCTCTAAGATATCGGTCCGGCCGAAGCCTGGCGGAGCGAGGAGGCCGATGGATGCGGGTTTTGTGGATCAGTCTGGTGTTCGCGATCCCCATCATATGGATCTTTCATTGGAGTATAAATACCGTCGTGCATAATGTTCAAAATACCGTGGTGCGTTTAGTCACGGCTGTCCATTGGGCGTTGTTGTCCATGCTTGCGGCCGTCTTTGCCATTCAGGTGGTGCCGCTCTCGGACGCGCGAGCCATCGCGGTGTATGTCATTGGTAGCCTTGGCGTGCTTTTAGCCGCGTTCGGTACGCATTTACATCTTAAACTGCTCGGATGGCTGGATCGCTGGCCTCGAGGCACCGGGCTCTTCGTCGCCTATATTTGGGTACTCCCCGGCATCTGGACAGTGGCCATGCAGCGAAATCTATTTAACGTCGACCACTTCGTTCGTCGCGGGTTCTGGGTCACTCCGATTTATAACTCTGCCTTTCATCTTGCGATGTGGATTGCTTCGGTACTCGTGGCTGGCTTTGTGG
>DAHXNH010000347.1 GCA_027365485.1 Clostridiales bacterium | reverse complement strand
GCCCCCGATGGGCCCGGGTGATCGAGGAACTGTTGGCCCGAGTGAACGCCATGGATCCGCGCTATCCTGCCGATCCCGATTTTCGGCTGCAATTCTCACTCCAACCCCCACGGACGTTGGAATTATCAGTCAAAATTCCATCGGGGGAAGTCTGAGACTGAATAGATGGCAAGGTGCGACCAGCGCCTTCAGCGACTGCGACCTCAACCACGGACTGGGGCAGGCGGGTTCAAAGTCTCATTGCCTAAGGGCGTAAAATGCCCGGCGGCATCGGTGCGTGCTTTTTAGGGAAAAAATGGGAGCGGCCCCATTCGCCCTCTGGGGGTTAACGGCCGAAATCGTCCAGGCAAGGCCGCTTTCAATGTGCTCCGTTCTCATGCCCTCCAAAAACGCTTGATCGCTTAAGATAAAAGGGTTAGCGTCGTGTCGTGCGGTGCCGTTCGCAGACGACCGAGAGTGTGCGCTGGTTTAGGCGTAGCCGAGGCGTTCAGAACATTGGGCTTAGTGTTGGTGGATTAGGCACTCGCATCCGGCCTGCTCGGCTGATGCCAGAGCAAGTTGGCAACGGCCGGACGACCTGTTGTGAGTGGCTCGGAGAGATTCGACGCATAAAATCCATAGGATGGCCGGGAAGCCAGAAGACCTGATTGTCGCGGTCGGCGGTGACGAGAACGTAATCCGGCGGTCTGCCATGGTCACAAATTATGTAGAGGATGCCATAGGCAACGAGAGCAAGAGTCCGCTTTAAGGGTGGGTGAACGTTGGCGCCTTGTCTACGGAAGCCAACATCGCAGCTTTTTTGGGCGCAAATTCCTTGCTTGACAGTCAGCCGTCCTGCTCGCCGCAGTCTC
This sequence comes from Clostridiales bacterium, assembly GCA_027365485.1. Taxonomy (GTDB): domain Bacteria; phylum Bacillota; class Sulfobacillia; order Sulfobacillales; family Sulfobacillaceae; genus JAMCVM01. Next base: position 9,961 of record DAHXNH010000347.1, on the reverse strand, counting down.
TTTAGTCGGAGCGGCAGGACGCGCGGTAGGGACATCAGCCCGCGGAGTTCTGGAGGTCTTTCACCCCTGAGCCATAGAGAGGAAGGCAGAGCTAGTGACGGAGGAACACAACGGCAGTGATTGGAGCATGGAAGCCGGATGGTGGGCACGACTCGAAGCCCTTCGTGTTGGACACGAAGGGTTAGACGACGTCGGAACATATCGTCAGTTGATTACGGGCCTCCTGCGTTTCAAATATTATGCCGACCAGTTTGACGCGCAGTACCGGATTCTGCAAACCGGAGGACATAATCCAGAAGATCGCGCAGCATACCTGACCCCTGCGCTGTTGTGGTTCGAACCCGCGGCACGATGGTCCTTCCTCCAAGAACAGATCGCTAATCCGAGGCTGGGTACGCTATGGAGTGAGGCGGTACGGAGTGTAGAACGCGCGAATCCCCGCTTTGACGACGGCTTTGGCGTACACTTAGGGCCCGCACTGGCGTCTTCAAGCGTTCGGTGGTTGGCTGCCATGACCGATTTTTTCGGGACCATCTCGTTCATCAATCCTCGACAATTTCAGCGCACCATGCGGTACGTTCTAGCGCAATGTGAGGTACTCTTTCAGCTTAACCGCTGCTCTTCGAAGCCATCTCTCGCAACCGAAGAGGATGCCATGGACGACGAATGTCTACCGCATTGGTCCGAGGTGGTCAATCTCGATAACGAGCAGCACTTTCTTGACCGATTCTATGAGGCATGGACTAAAGAGCCTAGTTATCTTCGGTATCACAAGGAAGATGGTGCTCTGCCCTACGACCCCCCCTACACCCGATGGCAGATCGCGTTGATCGGCTCTCGAGAACGTTGGTGGTTCGAAGTGACCGACTCTCGACCGCGACACACGGGAGCGTCCCGAGGGCGGCCGTATCGGGTGGACCCCATCGGTAGCCGTCTCTTTGGATCTACCGTGGCCTTTTTAGTGCGGGCCACTGCGGTGACCGACCGGACTTCGTTAATCCGCATTGCTGCCGACCGGATTTTTAGTGCGATGTTGAGCGGAGAATTTGGTCAAGACGCCGCACAATTTCAGTATGTTCGCGATCCGGGCACGGTGCCTACGATTGTTTATTTGGACAAAGACTAAGGCTGTCCAACGGGGGTAAAAAGATCAGTCCAACGCATAGTCCTGCCGTTAGTCTACCAACGGGCCATTCGATGAGGGAGTCTAGAGGGCATATCCTTCCCCACCGCTGCCCTCAAACGGGGATGATTTAGACGAAAGCGGGTGGTCCAATAGAAGATTACTTTCCCCATCTTAGGGCTTAAGGGAACCCGTTGGCCTCGTCAGAGCGTTAGGTTAGACAGCCCCGGCAGGGTTACACTCGGGTATTCAGGCTAATAACGCGGCAAAGAGAAGACGCGATGTGAGGATAAGAGCAATGGCAGGGTGTTGGCTCTATATCCGATCCCAGACTACCTCGTCCGCGCGAAAATAACGGGTGCGGCCAAACAACGATTTCTCCTCGCAATGGCGGTGACCTTGCATGGATAGTCTCACACACGGCGGTCCATGATGACCATTAGCAAATTTTTAACGGTTGGACGGGCACTTTCTCTTGGCCGCTTCTCCCGTATGGAGAAGCGGCCAAGCCGGCTCATCCGTTCCTGCACTCTGACAATGCGCGCGTTAACTCACAGCGGAAGGCTTCAGGGACTCGGCAATGCGGTCCATCTGAGAGACTGAAAGCCCTGCATTCGAGCCAATAACGAAGTATACGCCATCCACATCAAATGTGAGAAATGAATGGGTACCGCTACCCTGAATTCCATAGACCGTGGTCCACGTCCCGGTCACCGGTCGTGACAAGCTCGCCGCCGGGATCACTAACGACACCGTTCCCGATTGAACCTGATCGCCACCACTGCCAAAGGCGTGACGGCTCTTTGCTTCTTGAACCTCAAAATTGCTATAGGTCAACGTAAGCACTTTGTAAGACCGGATCGTGGGTCTGTATCCTGGCGTGGTCGCGTAGACTTTTGTTGTCAACCAGCGTGAGTGTACTCCCATTGTCGGCACCATCGGTGGATGAGGGAACCCGGCAAGCTGGCCATCGTGGAGAATTGTGGCGGCCGCGTCCCGGGTATATGATATCCTCGTCAATGGCCGAGGGGCTATGGGTGGCGAGGTAAACCTACGCCAAGAGACTGCCATGCTCCCGGTTACTACGGGATTGGTCGCCGACGCGTGATCATTGGTCACATACGATAGGACCTTGCCACGCATCCAATCGATACTGGTGATAGCCGTATGCCCTCCATCTTGGAGCCGTACCGCATAAATTCCCGGATAGGGCGGCAAATAATAGGCGTTCAGCAAGTGGACGATGGGGAGCGCCGCCTTTTCTGCGTTGGCTAGCGATCGGCCGGCCACTTCAACGGTCCAAGCCCCTTCCATCCAGTCCAACTGGGATTCTAGGCCTCTTTGATAGTGGACGGCCTGGATTCCATCGCCGAGGTTCACCGTCCCCGGTTCCAACCTAGCGGGACCTCCCGCCCAGAGCGGGTTATGTTGCTCCAACGCCGTGAGATAGTTCGGGGCACCTTGGGGCGGCATAGGCTGGGAGAGGCGTAGGGCGCCAAAGCGAGCCACGTTGCCCCCAGACATCCGCTCTGATATGATGGCGGCATTATTGACGTGCAAGGGCTCCCGGGTATCCCACACCGTGACTTGATAGGCGTCGGGCAGTGCTGCCGTCATCGCGGTCAGATAGCCTGATCTACGAGGGGGCAGAAAAGTGGGGGCGTTTAAAGCCAGAGACGTATGGCCAGCGACCGCGTCCATTGCCTGCACGATGGTAGGATTGAATCCGGTCGGGATCGAAGGTGGCGCAAACTCGGCACCCGTCGCCAAGATCAATGCCGCTATGGCCGACACACCAAGGACAGCACTCGATTTGCGCAATATCACACGACAAACCTCCTTAAGATCACATGGGCCTTCTTAGAGACCTTCTACCATAACAACGCTACGGGCGACGGTTTGGTTTCAATTTTTGTTGCAGAACCCACGATCGATGTGGGTTAGGGCTCCATTATCCCCGTTAGCTGCCTGCACAGTGCAGCTGCGTTGCTGGTCGCTGGGAGACTACTTACGAGGGGCTGTGGCATTGGGAGTCGCTGTATGAATGGCTGGGACCGTAGGCATCCCCCAATCAATCGTCCCCATGCATGGAATTCAATCATAGCAGCTTCACCTGACCCCAAGGCTGGTCGGCCGGTCCGATCACGCGAACGGGTGCATTTCCATTCCGTGCAGCGTCCGATATCCGCACGGGATATGGTCCGGATGGGTTTTTCATTCAGTTGACCTATACCCCGGGGGTTTCGAATGCTGGAATTGTGGGTTGGACTCGTCCGGGACCCCCGGATACCCTGGAGCCGGGCGAGTCGCGTCTGAACCATGGGTCTTGACCCTATGTGGCGATAACATGGACTCCTCGTCTGGAAGAACAAGGCGATGTCGCCGAAACCGTAGCGACGCTCCATGGGACTTATCGTGGATAGACGTCTCCCCTTTCCCGAAACGATGGTTCGACCCGATATCCAAGGATCTTGCGGTGGGCAAATACCCCACACTATCCGTCAATCATCACCCCAACCTAAGCGGTGCATGTGACGGTGGCAGTTCAGCGTCTTAGGACCTATCCCTTTCCTTACTCAGAGTTAGGTCGGAATGCCTGGTTTTTAGCCTCCGGTATAGCCGCCATGGGTATGACTCCAGATCATGGGTCCGCTATGCTCAACCACGGAAAGTTTTGGACGTTGTAAAGTTAAAGTGGACGGCTTTGTCAACACGGTGTTTTAGCACCTAAAGTGTGCGATGGTTCCCTCCTCGGTCTGTAGATTGTGTCACCATATGTTTTAGATTAGCGGGGATCCTGGAGTGTTCTCGTGGAAGTCGGACGAAAGCGTGGCCGGTTTGACGGGGAGTCCGGACCGACTGCCGGGCCCATTGGATGAGGATTTGGCGGGGTGCCTGCCCACTTTCGCGAAGAGCCACTGAGCGGTTCGAAATTCGAGCCGGCCGAAGAGAAGAGAAGAGAAGAGAAGAGAAGAGAAGGAAAGGAAGGAAAGGAAGGAAAGGAAGGAAAGAAAGGGGACTGGCACATCTTCGAGGCTCCAGCAGGGACCCGAATGGATCCAGTTCGACTTCAAAGGGGCCACCGCCCGTCGGGAAGACAGACGGTGCCGTATTGCCCAAGCGCGATGTCGTCAAGTTTCGGATAGGAGAGGGCGCCGATCGAAGAGATGGCCGTTGAGCGCAGCGAGACACGATAAGCACGGGGAGGTAAAATGGGGTGGGTTGTAGGCCTTGTCAATCTGAGTAGAAACCCGCCGCTTGACACGACGACGATTGGAATCATAGGATTTCGGATAAGGGAGGTCTTGGCCGTGGCGCTGCCGTGTCCTTCCCTTGAGGGAATCATTCTTGATGCCCCCTTTATCATACCTTCGATTCCCTGTGATTCCTGGACCACTCGGGTTGACTATCTCCGCGAGCCTCCCTCACCTCAGGATCATGCGTGCTCTGACGGCGTTGGGTGGCTAATGACGGAGTGGGAAGTCAAGGTTGAGGACGACTTTCAGACGGAGGGTTGCCCGGGTGGTGGAGCGATGGGAAGAGACCGGCGAGTCCGAAGGATAGGGCCAAGCGAGGCCCAAGAGGCCCGCCAAGCTACGATGACCATTCGTCCGTTTGTACAGGCAACCCAGTCCTACGAGTTCAACCTACGTGCCTTCGCGGTTCCCCACCATCACGACGTCCCCCCTGGTTCGCTTGACCCATGGCGTGGCACACTTGGTAGGAACGCGGAGGATGGATACTACCAGGCCCATCGGCTGCAGTTCGAGGCGTGCACTAACCCTGTCGCCAAGTCTCGCTGGATTGCGCCATCGCAGTCTCACGTTTTGTGGGCGCTAGGGATGGGAAGAAATCCCTTAAGACGGGTCATGGGTCATCTTGGCGAGGGAGCGAGTAGGGAGGCTTAGGGTCCCACAGAGCCTAAGCCGTCGATGGAAAGCAAAAAGGTTGGGCTTGGGGCCAAAGCCTGTAGGCATCAGTCCGCTGCAAGGGTTGGATCGGCTTCGGGCGTGCTATTTCAGGGTCTGATCGTGCAGGCGGGCATGAAGAGCGACATCGTGCACGAAAGTTTGGCAGGCGGCCAAGTCCGCATGGGCCTCGTCAGAAGCGGAGCTTCGACCAACCAATTTAACAACATGGGGGGTATCATCATGATTCCATCACTCTTTATCGCACATGGTTCTCCGCTGTTAGCGGTGGAACAAAATGAGTATACGCAGTTTCTCGGCCGTCTCGGCCGCACCTTGCCCCGCCCTCAGGCGGTCATCGTGTTTTCTGCTCATTGGGTGGCTGGAATCCAACACGTGAGCGACATCGACCGCTACGACACGATGTACGATTTTGGCGGCTTTCCCGACGCCCTCTATCAAATACGGTACCCTGCCAAAGGCGACGCCAAAATTGCCAAACAAATTGAGACCCTGTTGATGGACAACGACGTCCCATTTGTTGTTGAAACCCGTCGTGGCCTCGATCACGGTGCCTGGATTGTCTTGCGATTACTGTTTCCCGAGGCCGACATTCCCGTGATCGCAATGTCTGTCAATCCCGACTATCCCCCGGAACAGCAGTATGTCATCGGTAAATCGTTACAATCGCTGCGGCAGCAGGACGTTCTGATTATTGGCAGCGGCGGAACAGTGCACAACCTTCGCGCCGTCGAGTGGCAAGAAACCGCGACCAATCCCTGGGCCCTGGAATTTGACAAGTGGTTGGCGGACCACCTTGCCTTGTGGGATCTCGCGTCCTTATATCGCTATGATCAATTAGCTCCGAATGCCTCCCGCGCTGTCCCTCATCAGGGAGCCGAACACTTTGTGCCGATATTTTACGCCTTGGGTGCGGCCGATGAGGCACGACGGGCGCAATTGTTGCACCGGAGTTATCGCTACGGAAATCTTAGCCACAGTGTGTGGCAATTTGGGTAAGCACCTAGCCATCGCCTCAGGCTGTGGACGGGGGTCAAAGGACGGTCGAGACACGCAATTCGAGCGCCGTGGTGGCCGAAACAAGCAGTCAGGCAGGCCCGGGTGCCCGCCTGAGTTTGCCGAACCGCCCAATTTTCTGAGTGAACTAACCCCGCGACTGGCGCGGGGTTTAAGCGGCGTACGGTGGCGGAACCTTGGGGCCCAACGATCGTTGGTATCGTAGTCGGGGTAGAGAGCGTAAAGAGGGCGGCTTTGCCCGAAGACGTAAGCAATGCATCCATTGCTTAAGAGCGCTCCGACTCGATGCTAGCATGCCAAGCGTCAGTGGCCATGGTGCGAGGATATTGGCTGCGATGAAGCATCACAAGCCACCAAAGAATCAAGACAACAGATGTTGGGCGCACTGAGCCGCTCAGCAGCGAGCGCGGAAGAGGTGGAGGCCATTTTTAGTCCGCGCTACAGGCAAGACGCCGATGGTGGGCCGTGCGATCCTGCGGGCTTTTGGGAGTATGTGCCTGTTCCAAAGTGCGCGATTGAGACAGGCCGGGCTGTGATGTGATGGAGAAAATCTTCCTCGACCGTTCGGCTAGAGCATGACGGTTCACCACATTTAAAGTCTTCCTCTGGAGCGATGGAGAGGCTCTTAAGTCGGGCAAGAGTTAAGGGCTTGCCGGCGACCGGCTGAAGACCGCGCATACTTAGACTTCGATATCGAGTCAGCCAGAATATCAATGGACCGGTCAAGGGTGTTGGCAGGTATATTGCAGGTGCGGTAGTCGTCTGAGGGTTCGTCCGAAGTCACGGGGATCGCGATTTTGAACAGGAAGACGGTAAAATGTAGAGAGCCTTCGCGCGGGCTACCGAGCGCCTCGGCCTATGGTTCTGAGACACGACCAATCAGAACTGAGAACTGAGAACTGAGAACTGAGAACTGGGAAGTGGGAAGTTTGGACATTGATGTGGATCTCGTGTGTCGGTTGGTGGCAGCACAATTTCCCGAGTGGTCTCATCTCACGATTGCTCCGGTAACCGCCGGCGGATGGGATCACCGCACCTTTCGCCTGGGTCATCATATGACGGTGCGTCTGCCTAGTGCCGAGGCCTACGCCGCCCAAGTGGAAAAGGAGCAGCAGTGGTTGCCGAGATTAGCCCCCCTGTTGCCGCTAGCCATTCCTACTCCGGTGGCCAGGGGAAGACCCGCGAATGAGTTTCCATGGCATTGGTCCATTTATCGGTGGATTGCGGGCGAAACCGCCAGCATTGCCAACATCTCCAATATGACGGACTTTGCCGTGCAGTTGGGTCGGTTTCTTAACCGTCTGCAGCAAGTGGACACCTGGGGTGGTCCCAGACCAGGGCCTCATAACTTCTATCGCGGGGGATGGTTAGGTGTTTATGACCAGGAAACTCGGCAGGCCATTTCCGATCTCGACGGCCAAATTGACCGAGTCTGGGCCACCAGGGTATGGGAAGCAGCTCTCGCCGCGCCCTCAAACGATCCTGCGGTATGGATTCATGGAGACGTCGAGCCAACGAATTTATTGGTCAACGAGGGTCAGTTAAGTGCAGTCATTGACTTCGGCTTATGCGGGGTAGGGGACCCGGCATGCGACTTGGTCATGGCGTGGACGTTTTTCTCAGGCAAAGGTCGAGACACGTTTCGAGCCAATCTTTTGGCAGATGACGGAACTTGGTTGAGAGCCCGGGGATGGGCGTTGTGGAAGGGGTTGATCCAATTGGCCGAGACGAGCCCAGTGAATTCAGCTAAAAGGCAAGCCGCTCGACAGGTGGTGGAGACGATACGGGACGAGGATGACCAATTTCGTTGCTAATCGCACGGAATTGCTCTGCCAGCAAGAGAAGCGGGCATGCACATCCCGGTGACTTTGCTCATGCCAGGCGAGAAGGGCCATGATGGCGAGTTCGGTTGTGGAGATGAGGGGGGCCAAATTCGGCGTTTTCCTTGTCTCGCGGAGCTTCGGCCGTGCTGGGCGCCCATCCACGCCGTCCGCGAGGAAAATGGGACTAATTGAGCCAGGAGGTCGATGCGAACCGTCGCCGCGGGTCCCTGGGTGCGCAAAGGTTCAAGAGTCATCAAAGTTTGCAGCGGTTTCGACGGTGGTGATCGGTTTGTCGATGACGAAAGGGGACAACTCGTGCTAGACAAGACTTTGCCCTATTACAATGTCATTATGAAACGTCGTCCGGGACTGCCGATGGTGGCCTGGCCGTTGCCGGTCGGATTTTCCTGGGCAGGGTTCGCCCCTGGCCAAGCCATCGATTGGGGCTATATTGAGGCGTCCGTCGGCGAATTCGCTACGACCAAAGAAGCGGTGGAATACTTTCAGCGAACGTACCTCCCCAAGGTGGAGGAACTGCCGGGACGGGTGGTGTTTGTTCGAACGGAAAATGGCGAGGCGGTGGGGACCGTCACCAGTTGGTGGAACGATACCGGAACACGCCGGGACCCGTCTCTTCATTGGCTAGCGGTGGTGCCCGAGTATCAAGGCTTGGGATTGGGAAAAGCGTTGGTATCAGAGTGCCTGCGACGGCTGGCCCTCTTGGAAGGTGATCGTGACGTGTTTTTACATACGCAAACGTGGAGTTATCGAGCCATCGCTATCTATTTAAACGCAGGCTTTGAGTTTGTCGAGGACGAGTCATTCGGGAATTACCCCAACGATTACGAACTCGCGATATCGGTTTTGAGAAAAGTCCTTCCTGGCTTAGGACGATAACCGGAGGACGGCATTTAGGAACCCTCGATTTCTGCGCTCTCGGACGGATGATCAAGCCGTTCGGCGAGGACTGCCGGAACGCAGTATGCGTGGTAAGCAGTCCTTGGTCGAGTAGGGCAACTGCCACCACATCGAAAATTACTCGGTGTAAAAAATTCGTCGAATTTCTTCGTCGGTCAGATAGTTTGCAGCCTGGCGGACAATGGCACGGATTGTTCCGGTGTCTAATAATGAGTGATTGGGGATAACCAGGATTTGGCGTCCGGATGGAGTCGAACGCACCAACTTCATATGGCTTCCCCGCTAGCGATCAACGGCGAAGCCCAACGGCTGCAATAAGGCGACCAGCGCTGCGCCGGAGCAACGACGGAGTCTAGGCATAATCGGGTTCCAGCTCGATCATCACGACAATCGAGGGATTAGGTGAAAGGTTCCAAGCGGCCAAATCCTCACCGTCCAGCATCAACCCCACGGCCTCGCGCAAGTTACTCAAACTTTCCTCGACGGTGGCACCCTGCGTGACCACCGGAAAATCCACACACTCGGCCACGTAACCTGATTCGTCACCGGACCGAATCACCGCTTGAATGGTATGTCGGGGTTTCATAGCGCGCTCCCTCCTCCCTTTGATTATGCCACCCAGGGTCGTCGTTCCCAAGTCCCGCAGAAGATATAGAGTCTCATCATTATCGTTTGCGGGGGCAACAACGCGGTAAGCCACTTGTTTTGGCTAACTCGTTTTGTCATCAGTCTGCCAACTAGCTTGGCAACGGATTTCTCCCAGTCACCGTGTCCGAGCGCATCCCGGCGGAACTTGAGTCCAGGCCCTTGAATCATTCGGGATAGGCGTACGGCTCACAGGCGTGAGCCGTACGCCTATCCCGAATCCCCGCCCTTGGGGCGGCTCGCGCAGCATTCTCGGACGACCCGGCCCTAGTCCTGGAAGTTAGCTGAAGTGATGACAGATCGCATTAGCGCCAACAGGCGGTCACCGCGGTGGTCGCCCCGAGTGCGGAGACGGAGTCGACGCCCGAAGTCGCCCTCGAAGCCGATCGAGGGCCCGAGGCCAGCGCCTTGCCGGTCGTGCCGGCAGTCCAAGAACCCGCTGCCGAGGAGGCGTCGACGGCCCTGGCAGTTCCGGACCCACCGGCGCTTTCCCCAGACCAGTCCGT
>DAHXNH010000345.1 GCA_027365485.1 Clostridiales bacterium | reverse complement strand
AGCGACGGGGCATCCTAATGAGGGCCGGGTAACACCCGGGCCGAGGGTACCGCCGAACGAACACCGGAACGGTTAGATCGTTGACCGGACTCTTCTTCGTACGGGCTCCTTGGTGGTGAGCGAGGGAATCCTGTCCTCGCTCGATGGGGCGAGAGCCACCCCCGAGCAGACGACGAGCTTTACAGCGAGTCCTGGGGCTCCTGTGAGGTCTGCGGGTCTCGTGAGAGGCCGAGAAAAACCGAAAGAGATTATTGTAGGTTTTTCTAACCAGGTTCGGGCAAAGGAACCGGGGGTGCACGGTCGCCAAACGATGGGCCACATCCTCGGCCAACGCGCGTCCAGGCACCCCCGGTTGCGGGACCAGCGCCGTTGGTCCCGGTGCTAAATGCGTCGCCCGAGGATAAATCGAGACGTCGTCCCTAAAAACCCCGGGGAGACCTCAGGGCATGTCCGTCGTCAAAGCGGTGGATATCAAACAAAAAGTTCGTTGCCTGAAGACCGTCGTGCTTTGTCGGAGGCGGCGCTAACGGCGTCCTACTCGGCAAAGGCGTCTTCGCTACCGAGTCAGGTGAGGGGAAAAACCCCGAGGGGCGCAAGCGTTGAGCCTTGCGATTTTCGAAGCTTCGGCAGAAAAAGCTCAGCTATCGATCGATGGGCTCCCGTTGGATTCCGGCTTCTTAGGTTTTAGAGAACCCATGGGCCTTCGTTGGCTTCGAACAAGAAGTCGCCACCAGGAGGGGACGGGTTCATAAAAATGGATGAGGCCCCGGTGAATTCTTTGACAAGCGCGCTCTTCAACCCGTCCCTTGGCGATCAGGGGCTCTAGTTGATCCCAACGAATCGCCTGGCCGACCAACCGATATTGGTGACTCAAGGGGACAAGAGGCTCCGGGTGAAGCGGATTCGCGGCAGGTGCTGGCCACGTGAACATGGGCAGAGCCGCCCGGACGTCGGCGAGCGGGGTGAGCACCCAGGGAATGGATAAATGCGCTTGGGTGATCCATTGCTGCAGGCGACTCAGTCGTAACGGTCCGCCTTGGGCCACGACCCACAGCGCACCGTTGCCGATATTTTGGTATTCCTGCAATTTCTGGAGCCATTGCGGCTGGTTCTCTTTTCCCGTGTCGGCTTCGACATAAATAGGACCGTTCCCCGTCGAAAGGATGGCATCGGGTTTTAGGGTGGTGTCCTCCGTGGGACACGACCACTCGATGCCCGACTCCAAGAGACGGCAGTAAATTTCGGCCAAAAGGGCGCGATGGCGAATGTGCTTGGCTCGAAAAAAAGCGTCCTTTGTCCACACCGCGCCTCGATAAATCACCACGTTATCAGGCATTGCGGCCTGGATGGCACTAAGCCGGGTGTCGAAATAGTGGAGAAGTTGATCTTCATCAAGGTAATGGGTGGTTTTAAGCGCGGTCATCCAAGCCATAGCGGTCATGACGAGGCCTTTGATTCCAACGACCGATGAAAAAGCTGCAACATGACCGCTGGTTTAAGTTGGCCGTGGGCGGTTCGTTCGACAAAAGCGCGTCCCAAAGGAAGATGACGAAAGTCTGGTGGGGTTTGGCGATTGAGGTTTAAGGAACGCTCCAGCTCTTTTTGATCTTCTCCTGAGATGCCTCCTAAGATCACGCGTTGTCGACAATTGGCCATCACTGCAGATTTTAACTCTGCGCTCAGTTGGCCGAGGTCTTGGTGGGCCAAGGTGATGCCCACCTTGTACCCCCGCGCCAAGGCGAGGTAATCGCCCAGATCCGGGGAGACAAACTGATGAAACTCGTCAATGAACAGGAAGTATGGGGTGCGATCGGTGGCTGGCCGACGGTAGGTCGCCATGACCAAGCCGTGCCAAAAGAGATTGCCCAGCAAGCGCGCCGAGATTCCGAGACGGGCCAACGAAAAAGGACAAATCACCACATGACCTTCGTGTAAGACTTCATCCCAGGTAAAATCGCCTGGGCCTTCCAGGATATTTCGCACCCGCGGATTCACCAACAACAGTTCTAACCGATTCAAGAGACCAATCCGTTGCTCATGGGCCTTGGCTTGCGATTGGCGCCCGACTTGTTCGGCATAGTAAGCGAGGGTGCGGGTGTCCTGACAGGCGTTTAAGACGTCCCGGCGAAAACCGTCTTGGCGCAGAAAACGCATAATCATGGGGACATCGGTGTTCTCTAAAGCCGCCTCTTTGACCGCCAGGACGGCATAGAGCAGTTCCAGGCGGGCGAGCGTGGCGTAAAACGGGTGACCACTTTCGCTGGCTTGGTCGAGTGCCCAGGCCAGACCCTCCGCAGCGACCGCAGCCGGGCCCGAGAGGGGGTTATAGTGGGGGGCCTTGGGGTCGTCGGGGTCCACATAGAGCACCGTGTGCCCGGTATCGAGGGCGGCCCGCATGGTCGCCAAACTGAGATCCCCTTTCGGTTCAATCAGGCTGATTCCGTGACCCTGATAGAGGTCTTGCCAGATGATCGGCATCAACACGGAAGACGATTTACCGGACCCGGTGGGCCCGAGAACATGCGTGTGTAAAAAACGGTCTTCGGTTCGGATGCCAACAGGGTAAAAGAACCACCGATGCCGTCCAAAGAGGGTGAGATGCCTTGAACCTAAACCAAAGCGAAGCACTGTGAGCGTGCCCAAAGCCGCCGTAATCACCGACAAAAATGCCAACATCCATTCCGACAAAAGCCATAACGAAGCGACCAGGACAAGGACGAGGAGGACGCGTCGAACTCCGACCCCAACCACAATTCCGCTCGCCAACAACACCGAGGCAGCCAGCAACTCGGGGGCCAGAGAAGAGGGAGGATGCGTCAGTGCCAACAGCGCATAAACTCCTACCGTGAGCCACCAAAGGCCGATACCCGCCAAACCAGCATAGTCGCGAAGCCGCTTTGTCATGTTGCATCACCTAGCAAAGCGTTTCCGCATCCACGGGCTAATCCCTTTTCACGAACTTAAGAAATTTTGAAAGCCTGTCAAGAATGGCGGGTGGCGAGCGTCTTAGCCGGATGCGAGGGATATCGCGGTTTCACGGTAACTTTTAACAATCCCGGACCAACACTGGGCGTGGCAAATCCCACCTGATTCGTCAGCATATCGAGAAGCCCGATGGCAGATAGGGCCGGGCGGGTGGATAAAGCGGTCCAGTGCATTCCCCCGTCGTTGGTTTCGTAGAGCGTCGGCGCGTCCGCATCCGAACCGTTCGCCCCGTTTTCTGTCATCAGAGCCCAACCGGTCTTCATCGTGGTAAAACCCCACTGGCTGACCGAGGCTGTCGACGCTTGCTCGATAGGCACCACGGCGGCGGTGGGACTAAAGCTGCGACCGCCGTTATGCGTGGCATAGAAGATGGGGTCGCCGCCGGTGCCGTTGATGAACACCGGTAAGATGCCGTCGCGCTGGTTAAAAAAGATGGGCGGGGAGGACCACAAAATCGATCCTTTTAAAGCGTGATTGACCCGAATGGGCACCGGCTGCCACGGACTCCTGGGATTGACTTGGCGATATAAATAAATGTGGCCGGTGGCCACGCTGCCGCCAGCAAGCCAGCTCGCTCGGTTTGGACTGACGCTAATTCCGCTCTTGATGCCTAGCAGAGGCAGCGGATCATTTTCCCGTCGCCAAGACTTTCCCCGGTTTTGAGTCGCAAAGACCTCCGCTTTTTCGTTGGAGGGCGTTAAATCCACCACGTATAGGGCAAATCCGGTGGAAGGGTGGATAAATGTGATGTCCGACAAAAAGGCGGAGGGCGGTGTCGGCAACTGGGACGAGATCCACCGCCGTCCTCCGTCGCTGGTGTAGTAGAGACGAGAGGTGTGAGCATCGACCACGCTGACCCATACTTCAGTCGAGGAAGCCACTTGCCAATAGACCGCGGATGAATGCAATAAACTGGGGCCGGTTTGCTGCCAACGGCGGCCAGCGTTGGTCGTGTGATAGATATCGGTCGCCGTCAGCGCCCAGCCGGTGGTGGCGGTGGTCATGGCAATGCGTTGAAAGGCCGAACTCGGTGAGGTTGGGCTCGATCCGCCGACGACGATCAAAGACGCCACCGCGGTGCCCAGGATCGATAGCGTTTTGCAAACGCTGGAGCGAGAGCGGTGCACTGACATCCCTCCGGAAAATCTACCTAATATTCATTGTAACCCCGACGGGACATAAAAGGTTTCGCGATCCCAGATCGGTCGAATATTCCAATTAGTACCCACGATTGTTTCCGTGAAAAATCTCGATTCGGCGACTGAGCGCATGCGCTTTTGCGCGTGATATAGGACTCGATTGCGCCTTCTTTATGGATGCGCGGCAAACGTGAGCCTTCGAACTCAGCCCAGTGATTTCGCTCGCGGCGTTTCTAGCGCTTGCCGGCCGCGAGCGAAAAAATCGGGATGCTAGGCCCTGAGCTTACTCCCCTGTCCAATCGGTGGATCCGATAAACGGGAATTGACTTAATTTCTGATCGAGGGCATGGAGAATTTCCTGTAAGTGCATCTCGGTGTCGGCTTCCGCGCGGGCGACTAACGCGGGTTGGGTATTGGATGCGCGAATGAGGCCCCAGCCGTGACCAAAATTGACGCGTACGCCATCAATATCGATCACCTCTAGCGATGAATCTTCCCCAAATTGCTGTCGCAGGGTAGCGACCACCTCGAATTTCTTTTCGTCGGGGCAGTCGATGCGGACTTCCGGGGTGGAAGGAAGCAGGGGCACGTCGGCCAACAACTGGGACAGCGACAGGTCGGTCTGCGAGAGGATGCGAAAGATGCGACCTGCGGCATAAAAGGCGTCGTCAAAGCCATAGTATTCATCGGCGAAAAACATATGCCCCGACATTTCTCCGGTAAACACCGCGTCGAGTTCGCGCATCTTGTCTTTGATTAGCGAGTGACCGGTTTTGTAGAAAAGCGGACGGCCTCCCATGCGTTTAATTTCATCAAACAGGGTCTGAGAACACTTCACTTCGACAATCGCCGGAGTGCCGGGATGGCTCGCTAAAATTTCTCGCCAATACAAGATCATCAACCGGTCGCCCCAAATGATTTGGCCGTGTTCGTCGACCACGCCGATGCGGTCGCCATCTCCATCGAAGGCCACACCGATGTCAGCGCCTAGATCTTGAACCGTCGCGATTAGATCGACTAAGTTTTTAGCCACCACCGGATCGGGATGATGGTTGGGAAACGTCGGATCGGTTTCGCAATATAGGTAAGTCGCATCCGTGATCCCAAACGCCTGCATGGTGTCGCGCACGAAGAGGCTGGGGGTTCCATTGCCGCAGTCCACGACGACTTTGAGCGGGCGTGGACCGAGGGTAATCTTCTCTTTTAACATCGCCAAATATTCCGGAACCGGGTTGTCGTGGCGCACGCTGCCGTGGCCGGTTTCGAACTGGCCCGCTTCCATCAGTTGGCGTACTTTTTGAATTTCGTCACCGAAGAGGGTGCCTTTGCCACGCGCCGCCAGCTTGAATCCGTTATATTCGGCCGGATTGTGACTGGCGGTAATCATCGCTCCACCTTCGAGCTGATAGTGCACCCGAGCCCAATAAAAAATAGGGGTGGTGACTTCCCCAATGTCGAGCACATCAATCCCAGTGGAGGTCAAGCCCTCAGTCAGCGCGTCCCGATACGGAGGCGAGGATGCACGCGAATCCCATCCTAAAACCGCCTGTTCTAACCCGTGTTGTCTGAGATAGGAGCCAAATGCCCTGCCTAGTAGAACCACCCCATCGGGGGATATGTCCTCGTCGACGATACCGCGAATGTCGTATTCGCGAAAAATCGTTGGATTCATCATATTGCCATCATCCTGCCTTTCTAAACATGTGTAAACATGTTCAAATTCCTGAGCTTTCACTCAGCACATCGTCTCTTTCGAGATATGGTCCTAGCCGGGCAAGGAACCGGGCAAGAATGTTACGGGCCGAATTTTCGTCGCGATCCATGACGAGGCCACATTGCGGACAGTGATACGTCCGCTTCCACAACGGCATGTCTTGGCGATAGCCACACTCCGAACACTCTTTCGATGTGTACTGCTCGCTTATGACGTAGACGGTTTTGCCGGTGCGTTGCGCTTTGTACTGAACCATCTGGACGAATTGATAAAGACCCCACTCATTTTGCACACTGCGATGCAGCCCTTGGGTTCGCTTGGTACATTTCCGCGATTTCCGCACCATCTGCTGTTGGGACAGATCGCCTAGCACGATAGCTCTTTCAGCCTGTCGTGTCAGGAAAGCCGAGGCTTTGTGTAGGGAATCGCGTTGCTTCCGCCGTTTCTTTTCCGACACGCGGTGGTAGACTGCGGTTAGGTAGCGATACCGCCGCGAACCCTGATGACATCGGGCGCGAAGGGATCGCAGGTGATCCAGCTGCTTGTTATACCAACGATAGGTGGTAAACCCGCCAATATGCACAAAGCGTCCGGTCGTGCTATAGCCCGTGGCCAAGGTTTTAATCCCCAAGTCATAGGCAACCGCACTCCCATCATCCGCCTGGGGCGGTGACTCGCTAGTCTCCGATAGAAACGTGGCGTAATAATGCCCTTCCGCATCTTTCGTAATCGCCACTTCCCGCAATGGTGTTGGGGCCGTTTCGGTGAGTGTGGCATGGATATCTGGTAACCGCTTCGTTTTACCACGGCCTCCCGTGGGCAGCATGAGTTGTTGACCTTGAACGTGGATGTACATGCCAGGATATTTCAAGGTGAAGAATTTCTGCCGGGGATGGTAGCGCGGGAATCCCGGCGTTTCCCGCGCTTTCACGCGACGGAAGAAGGCTTGCATGGCCTCATCGAGCCGAAAAAAGACTTCTTGTAACAGTTTGCCATAAACTGCGTTGAGCTCAGGATCGATTTGACGACTCTGTTGCAGGGTTTTCTTGGCTTCATAGAGCGACCACCGCGCCCCTGCTTTCAAATGACTCAAATGCCAGTTGTACAGGGCTCGACACTTGGTTTGCATGAATTCCAGCGTCTCCGCATCGCGGGGGGAGACCTTAATCCGAATCTTTTTCGCGAAGAGCATGTTTCAACTCCTTTCGATAGGATCGCAAACCATACAGGCGAGCGCTGAAAACGTGGACAATCGACAGTAAATCGTTGACCATTTCTTGCTCAGGCGATAGCGTTTCTTGGTTCATGACGACTAATTCCGTCCCATGTCGGGCACAGAACTCGGCGAACCATTCGAACCAGACGGTCTTTGTGGGCCACAATCAGTTGACGCACTTTGCCGACTTCGATGTCTTCATAGAGTTGATTGAAGCCTTTGCGGTGATAGTTTAAGCCGTGGCGATGTCCTGAATTGTGTCGCTCGGGATGATCCCGTGTTGCTGACAATACTGCTCTAACGCAACGACTTGGTTGAGTAAATCAGGACGTTGATTGCGGGTCGAAACTCGTGCATACAGCACCACACGCCCTCGGGGCTTCGCCACCACACCGACGTACGCCAGATACTGATCGTGCGTGTAATAGCGTCGATTCGTGGGAGAGCGATAGGCCGTCAGAATCCCCTCACGGTCCCATCGCTGCAACGTGGCCACCGACTTCCCAATCAACGCTCCAAACTGTTTCGGAGAATAGATATGTGCCATTTATATATTATAGCACAGTTACCTCCATATATCGAAACTGTCATTCTCCTCCTCGTGAGCGCCTAAGCGCGTCTGGTGCCTAGGCCGTGATTCGAGTGTACACGCCTAAACTCCTCTTGGCTAATTGACCTACGACCGAACATAGAGATAAAATCTTCCTGTAATTGTTCGGTAAGAGATGGGTATGGTAAGCCATATCGAAAAAGGGGGACTATCGGTGAGTACTCCCGTCTATCGGGACGAAGTGGTTCGGATTGAACCCAAGGGCATCGAGCACGTGATAGCTCAAGAACGCCACGGCAAGGTCTCCTCGGTTTTCACCCTCTGGTTTGGAGCCAATGTCGAACTGGCCACCCTGACGACTGGCACGGCCGCGGTCACGCTGTTTGGCTTAAGCTTTTGGCAAGCGGCATTCGGCTTAGTCATTGGCAATATCCTCGGGGTGATTCTACTGGGGCTTCTATCCACCTATGGACCCAAACTGGGGGTGCCGCAGATGGTACAGTCGCGGTCTGCCTTTGGGTTTTTCGGGAACTTCGCTCCCGGGACCTTAACTGCGCTGGCCGGGGTGATGTGGTTTGCGGTCAATACCGTACTCGGAGCCTTTGCGTTCGAGGAATTGTTCCATACCGAATTCTTTCTCGCGCTGTTGGTTATGGTCGTGATGCAGGTGGTCGTGGCCGTCTATGGGTACAACATGATTCACCTGGTTGAGCGCTGGCTCGCGGTGGTTTTGACCCTAGTGTTTATTGGGGTTTCGTTGTTTGCTTTTACTCACGTGCATTATCACATTGGGTATAACCCGAAGGCGCCGGTAGCCATTGGCATCGGCGGTGGAGTGATTGAGGCCGTCGGTTTGGCCTTTTCCTATCTGATGGGTTGGACCGTCTACGCCTCCGATTATACGCGCTACCTGCCCGAGAAAACATCGGCGGGTTCGGTGTTTTGGAACGCGTCGCTGTCTAATTTCATTGCTTGTGTCTGGTTGGAACTGCTGGGGGTTGGACTCGCGCTGGTGCTTCCGGTTTACGCTCAGAACTCCAATCCCACTTTGATGTTGGATCATATCCATCCCGGATGGCTGGGACCGGTGGCCCTGGTCGCGGTCGTGCTGGGAACGCTCACCGCCAACGTGCTCAACATCTACTCCGGGTCCTTGTCGTCGTTAGTCATCAATATTCCCTTAAAACGTTGGATGGCGGCGGTGATGGTGGGGGTCCTGGGAGGCATTCTGGCTTATATTGGCCATAATTCTTACTATGTCGGTTTTCAAAACTTTCTCTTTTTGCTAGGATATTGGCTGGCGCCATGGGCTGCAGTGGTGTTGGTAGATTACTTTTTCATCTTTCGAGGCAGTTATCAGACGGACACCTTCTACGATCCTCGTCGCGTGCTTCAACCGGGCTTTTGGGCTTGGGTCCTGGCTATCATCGCTTCAGTACCCTTTTTTAACCAAACTCTCTATGTGGGTCCATTTGCTGAGCATTTTCCTCAGTTTGGGGACCTTAGCTACTATGTCGGATTTTTGGTCGCCGGGGTGCTTTATTGGGTCTTGGCTAGGCGCCGTATCGTCGCTCGGCCGTGAGATCCCCATGGTTTGCAAATCACCCTGGCAGATGCCCAGGGTGATTTTTGGTTGCGTTGCGGTAATAAATGGATCGCGAATTCCATATTTTATCGTACAATCTAGCTACGCTTCGATCATGAAGGAAATCATGAGTAAAGCGAGGGAATCCTGTTGCAAGTGCGGCCCTATCGAGTGCAAAACGACTACCGAATGGTTTTAGATGCGCAATGCGATCTTTATCAACTTAACTTTCCGCGATTTGTCTGTACGGCAGCGTTTGTCGCGGAGCAGGCTCAGCGTCTGAGACAAGCGCAGCGTCGACCCTTTGAGAACGGATTATTCGTTCTTGATGATGACGGGATCACCGTCGGATTTGTATGGGTGGTGATGCGTATGGATTTGCAAGGAGCCTTCGGGTCGGTGGACCAAGTCTATTTGCGAAAAGACTACCGAGGCCGCGGACTGGGCCGATTGTTGATGGATGCCGCACACCGTTTTATTCGAAATCAGGGCGTGAGCGTCGCCCGACTCTATGTGACCGAGGATAATCAAGGGGCGGTGCAATTGTATCGTGGTCAGGGGTATATCGTCACCCGATTCGAGATGGAGCGTACGTTGTCAAATACCCCGCCTTAAGTCCTTTAGGTGAGGACATTCGGTGGCGCTGGGGCGTGGAGAACGGGTCCGAGCGGGCGTTTTTCCGCGGCGGTTCAGACTGAACCCATCGCCTACAGGGAATACGGGCCGGGTCAGAGGGTAGGAGGTCAGCTTGGAGAGACGCGTTTGAGGCGGGACCACCGGCATGTCAAAGGTGGGCTTTAAGGCGTTGGGCAGAGGGCCGGCTTCATAATAAACTCGCCCCAAGATGGGCTTTAAGGGGCAACCCTCATTGAGGTCTCCGGGGGATTAAAGCCTGGCGGAGGGACATAGGCTCAAAAGGGCGCATGACGTGGCCCACGCGTACGCGTCATCGGATCGTTCTTTTCAACGGATCTTGGCCAAAGATGTGACTCTCAAATGGATTTAGATTTTCAAACAAAAAGCGAGGGGTGTATATGCAGGTTTGGGTGGTTGATGACGAATCGGGGATACTGCAAGTCATCGAGGCGGTGTTGTTGAATGCTGGTCATGAGGTCAGGACCTTTAGCAACGTCTCTAGTCTGGATCAAATGATCGCCACCGATCGGCCCGAAGCTCCCGATCTCCTCTTGATCGACGCCAGGCTCGGAGGAGAAAGTGGTCTTGAGACGGCTGAACGATTGCGTCGGGAAGTGGAGTCCTTCTCCCACGTAGTGATTATGTCCGGAGACTCGGAGGTGGCGGACACGATTCCCCCAACCATCAAGTGGCTCAGAAAACCTTTTCGCTTAGATCAGTTGTTGCAGTTGCTCAACGGACTCGATTCGGCATGACCCATGACAGCGCTTTTTTCTAGCCAGCGACCGAAATCCGAAGGTCCCTTGCGAACTTAGCGCGATCGTGATACTGTCTAAGTGAAAGGTCTTCTGATGTGTATCCTCGTTGGTTAAGCTTGAGTAAAGCCCTGTGCAGATGGATAGGATAGCGACGGTGAGCCAGTGGTGCAAGCGTTGGTCATGCCTCGATTTATCCGATTGCAAATTCGCTCATAGCTCGTCGGACAACGAGACCGATAAGGTGTGAACACAATCTCCAAGATGCCCCTGCCGATGGGACGACCCCGAGAATGTCCGGGCGTACTTTCATGTAACTACTAGGTTTTTCCTTGAGTATCCGAGCAGTAGTCTTTGGACCCAACCGATCCTGGATAAAGATTCGGTGATTTTTATTGTCTATCTATATGTTGCAAGGAGGATTAGCACCTACATGGTAGGGGAAGAAAACAAATCCGATGAGGCGGGAACGTCACCCGCACCTCGCACGCGTACGCGAAAGAGCCCAAAATCCAAAGCAGTGGCTGCACCCGAAGTGCCGATGGGGTTAGAAACTCCGGCGCCAGTCAAACCGAAACGACCGCGAACGAAGAAGGCGGCCAGTGATGCCATTGCACCCGACGTGGTGAAGATTGACGAGGCCCAAGAAGAACCTCCAGTGAAGCCATCTACTGAGTTGGTAGAAAGTCCACCTCCGGTGAAGCGCGGTCGCAGCAAGGCCAAGCCGGATCTTGGACCCGTACAAACCGCATCGGAGGTGGCTATGCCCATCGCTGACGAGGTGGTGGCCGATGCCCCGCCCGGGGTCGATCCCAAGCCAGAGCCCGAAACGGCGGTGGTGGAAGAGACTCTCCCCCAAGCACCGAAGCCGGCCAAGCCCAGAACCAAAGCCAGGGCCAAGGCTAAATCCCCTGAGATTCCCGCTGAACCCTCGGTAAGCCAGCCCGAGCCTTTCGCCCAGATCAGTATGATTGAATCGGCACCCGAGACGAAAGAGCTTGGCGACGCGTCACCCGGAAATGACCAAGTGGCCGGGTCGAGGTCCGAGGCGAATCAAGATTCTGCGTTGGTTAGAAAGCCTTCACCGATGCGGGCGGAGCCTCCGCGCAACACCGTTCCGGAAGTTCGCGAAGTGAGTCGACCTTTTGTTCCGCGCCGGGAAGATCGGGTGCACTCAGTGCCTCCTCCAGTGAAGACGCCTGCTCCCAATGCTCCGGTCAAAGTGCCGGTGACAGCCACTGCTGCCTCGACGTCCATGCCAGTTCCCTTGGCAAATGTCAGCCCGCCGGCGCTGCCGCCAACGCCACTAGCGCCACCGGCTCCCAATTCTCGACCGCCTCGTGATGCGCAACTGTCGATGACTCAGTTAGAGGCAATGACTCTGCTCGATTTATACAAGCTGGCAAGAACGTTGAATATCGAGGATTTTCGGGCATTGCATAAGGGAGAATTGATCTGGGAGATTCTTCGAGCTAGAACGCACAAGGATGGTTTTATTTTTGCTCAAGGCTTGTTGGATATTGTGGGCGACTATGGGTTCTTGAGGCCTACCGATTTTCAACGCAGTCGAGAAGATGTCTATGTTTCGGCGTCTCAGATTCGCCGGTTCGACCTGCGTGCTGGCGACCAAGTCTCGGGGCAAGCGCGACCTCCGAAAGATGGCGAACGCTATTTTGCTCTGTTGCGGGTGGAAGCCGTCAATGGGGTATCCCCCGAAAAATCTGCGGAGCGGCCTGATTTTGATGCACTCACTCCGATTTTTCCGAATTCCAGGTTTCATCTAGAAACCACGCGCGAAGAACTGGCCAGCCGTTTGGTCGATATTGTCGCTCCCATCGGCCGAGGCCAAAGAGGTCTCATTGTGGCACCGCCTAAAGCGGGGAAGACCGTCTTGCTGAAGAAATTAGCGAACGCGATTTCTAAAAATGATCCTGAGACCCATTTGATGGTCTTGCTGATTGACGAGCGTCCCGAAGAAGTAACCGATATGCAGCGTTCAGTGAAAGGCGAGGTGGCTAGTTCCACCTTCGACGAGCCTCCAGAAGATCATATCCGAGTGGCTGAAATGGTCTTGGAACGAGCCAAACGATTGGTGGAGACGGGCCGTGACGTCGTGATCTTGTTAGACTCGATTACTCGGTTGGCGAGGGCCTACAATCTGACCTTGCCGGCTTCGGGTAGAACGCTTTCCGGAGGGATGGATCCGGCGGCACTGCATAAGCCCAAGCGTTTTTTTGGAGCGGCTCGAAAAATGGAAGAAGGGGGGAGTCTGACCATATTGGCCACGGCGCTGGTGGATACCGGGTCTAGGATGGACGACGTCATTTATGAAGAGTTCAAAGGAACCGGCAATATGGAACTGCACTTGGATCGCAAGTTGTCGGAACGACGGACATTTCCGGCCGTGGATATTAAACGTTCAGGCACTCGCCGCGAGGACTTGCTATTGAGTCCAGAAGAACTCGACGTGATTTGGGGTGTGCGCAAGGCGATTCATAACATGGGAAACCAAGAGGCTACCGAATTGTTGCTGCAAAATCTTAAACGGACTCGCTCCAACGGAGAGTTCTTCAAGATGTTCATAGCTTCCCAGGGGACAAACTAAATGGTCCGGGCTGCCGGCGAAGGATCGGTGTTAGTGGTCGATGATGACGCTCACATCCGTGAACTGTGTACGCTCTATTTGGTGGACGTCGGATTTCGGGTTAGCGAAGCCCCAGACGGCGTATCCGGCCTGGCACTGGTGGAACGAGACCGGCCGGATTTGGTGATTCTGGATGTAATGTTGCCGGGATTGGACGGCTGGGAGGTCCTCAACCGCATTCGTCAACAGTCGGCGTGGCTTCCAGTGATGATGCTCACGGCGGTCGGTGATGAGGCCGACCGCGTCGCCGGCCTCGAGTTGGGTGCCGACGACTATCTAACCAAACCTTTTAGTCCGAAAGAAATGGTCGCCCGGGTGAAGGCGGTGCTTCGTCGGGCCTCCCTGGTTATTCCCGAGGGGCACGAGCCCTCTTTGGTCTTTGGCTCCTTGGTCATCGATCCTAAACTGCACCGCGCCTCAGTGGATGGCGACGAGATTTCGCTGACTCCCAAAGAATTTGAACTGCTATGGTTTTTGGCTTCCCATCCCCATCAAGTGTTCGAGCGCAATCAGCTGCTAGACCGAGTGTGGGGGATCGACTTTTTTGGAGATGGTCGCACGGTGGACGTGCACATTACGCGCTTGCGGCACAAGTTGCAAAAATACCACGGGCCGGAAAAATTGTTGGAAACCGTCTGGGGGCTGGGATATCGCTTTAATCCGAAACCTCAGAGCACTCCGAATCTCGATGCCCCAGCGCCGTGAATATCAGGGAAACGGTGCATCGGTTTTGGCGGCGTCTGTCCGTACGCCTAATAGTCAGTCACGTCTTGGTCGCGTTGGTGGTGATGATGGTGGCGCTGGGAATTACCGGATTCACCGTGCGTCGCTACCTGATTGATGACCAACTGAGCACTCTGGTGACCCGAGCCGAAGAGATTTCACCGGCGGCATTAGACGTGGCCACGAGAGCGTTGTACAATCGGCCTGCGCTCCTGGTGATTCAGGTGTTGGAAGGCACCTTGCGGGCGCGGATGGGAATTTATACCAATCAAGGCACCTTGGTCATTCTCACCTCCGCAGCCCCTCTGACCGTTCCTCGGTCCGTCTTGGCCGGAGTCGCCCACGACCGCCAGAACTGGCAGGGCCTGGTAAAAGCTAAAAATCAGGAACTCGCCGCGGCCGTCATACCTTTGGTGGAAAACCAACAGATGCGCGGGATCTTTGTCATGGAGACGCCGCTTTCTGGAGCCACCGGGACAGCCTGGTCGGTTATCAGTCTGGTATTTTGGGGAGAACTGGTGGCTGTGCTGTTGGCCGTCCTGGTGGCTTATTCGTTTAGCCGTCGGCTCTCTTGGCCGCTGGTCTCGTTGCGTCGGAGTGTCGCCGAAATGGGGCCGGATCGTTGGCGGGAGCCGATTGAATTGGACGGGCCGTTGGAAGTCGAGGAGTTGGCGGGTGAATTTAACCAAATGCAAGAACGGATTCATCAGCAGATGGTCAATTTAGAACAGGAAAAGGCTAAACGGGATGCGCTTTTAGGCCATGTCACGCACGATCTCAGGACGCCTCTGACCTCGATTCGCGGTTTCTTGGAGGCGATTGGCGATGGGGTAGTGGAGGGCGAGGGAAAGGCGCGGGCGGTCGACATCGCCTTGGAGGAAACCCTTCGGCTGCAGCGCTTGGTCAATCGCTTGTTGGAGGCGACGAGGATTCAGAGCGGGACCGCGCCCAAGTTTCCGGTTCCGGTCGACCGCTGGGTGGAAGATACATTAGAACGCCTGGGGCCGGTGGCAGCGTCCAAAGGCGTGGCCTTGACCTGGGAGCGGCCGTTACAGAGCAGTGAAGTGAGTGGCGTCCGCGATCACCTAGTCGAAGCGCTGATGAACGTCATTGATAACGCGATTAAGTGGGCTCCTGTGGGATCGAGCGTTGAGGTAGGCGCCGAAATTACCAAGACCCAGGTCAGCGTGTCGGTTCGCGATCATGGGCCTGGAATCGCCCCTGATATTTTACCCCGAGTGTTGGATCGCTTTGTTACCGGGGACCCGTCGCGGACGGACTCCAGTGGTCTCGGGCTTTCGATTGTGGCTGACGTGATGGAAGAGCACGGAGGCTATATTCGGGTAGAAAACCATCCCGATGGGGGAGCGGTCGTCGCATTAGTGTTACCCTTGCCTCACCCGGACGAACTCTAAGCATCCTATGTTAAACTATAGGAAAATGCTTGCGGTCGAGGGCGAGCGATGGGAGTGAAAGCATGGCGATCACTGAAGGCGAAAGGTTTCCCGCGGTCTTAGGCGAAACCTATCATGGAGAAAGGGTGGATCTCACCGCATATCACGGTCAAAAGAATGTCGTGCTGTATTTTTACCCGAAGGACCTGACCCCGGGATGTACCCGCGAAGCCATTGATTTCGATCGCAAACTTGATCAGTTTGCGCAGCACGACACCGTGGTGGTGGGAATGAGCGTGGATCCCAAGGAAGCTCACGAATCATTTAGCACAGCATGCGGACTGCATTTCCCTTTGTTGTCGGATCCGGACCGGGTTCTTTCCCAGGAACTTGGCATCTTAAATGATAGCGGGACCTATGCCAAACGAACGACCTTTGTCCTGGACAAGGCTGGGATAGTGCGCAAGATCTTTCACGTCACCCAAGTCGATGGCCACGTCGACCAGGTTTTGGATGTCGTCCGGGCACTTTCCTAAACGGCTGAGATTTGCAAATGGCGTGAGCATCCATCGATGAGCGAGGCCGATGAGATCCAAGTCGGCCTCTTCGCGATAACCTATACTCGCGGACTCGGAAGAGGGTGGCGATGAGTGGGCTGCCAACGACTGGGAGAAGGATTGGACGAAGAGGCCATGCCATATATCATAGAAGGGGGGACTAGGACGTGACAGTCTTGGCCCTGGTGTTAGTTTTAGCCGTACTCGCCTTCTCTTGGAGCATTGGCGCGCATTATACTGGCGCTTGTATGGGCATGCCTTACGGTTCGGGATCGATTGGCCTTTGGCCGGCCCTGGTCACCATGGCTATCTTAGCCTTCTTCGGAGCTTTTCTGGCCAGTCACCGAGTGGAAATGACCGTCGGGATGCATCTCGTCGATGGAGCGAAGGTGACCTTGTGGGGGGCGGTGACGATTATCGTGGCCGCATTTATTTTAACGACCATTTATACCGCGGTTAAAATTCCGACCTCTACCATTCAAATTTTGGTGTTTGCGGTGTCGGGAATGGCGGTTGGCGCCGGTATTCCCGTGCATTGGGGGACGATTGGCGGCTTAGCCATCGTCTGGGTGCTGGCACCTCCAGTGGCGACGGGATTGGGATATTTGTTTACGCGTGGCCTTGACCACATTGTGGCTCCCCAACCGGTTCCTTCAGCGTTAGCCGCATCGAGCCGCAAGAACGGAGTTTTTTCGGGAGCCAAGCGTTTGTCGGCGGTGGCCATCTTATCCCGAGTATTGGTCGTTATCGGTGCGGCCGCTTCGTTTACGATGGGAGCCAATGACGTCTCGAACGCTACCGGTGTTTTTGTGATGACCCACCTCTATAACGTGTGGATTGCCGGCATGATTGGAGGAGTCGGTCTGTTGGTAGGGGTCCTGACCTGGGGGAAACCCTTGCTGAGAAAAGTAGCGTTTGATGTGGTCCAGGTGGATTTGTCGATGGCGAGTGCGGCTCAATTGGTGCAGGCCATCGTCGTGTTTTCGGCTGTGAGTTTTGGATTCTTTACGTCAATGAACCAGGCGTTGGTCGGTGCCATGGCCGGGGCGGGCTTGGCCCGAGGACGGAATACCATCCAATGGTCGAGCATTTGGAACATCGTCAAAGGTTGGCTGGTAGGTCCGCCGTCGGGATTCGTGCTCGCCTTTTTGATGGCCAAGCTGGTGGGCATCTGGACGCCCCTTTAACCCTACGGATGGCGTGGTCGGAGCCATTGCCACGAATGCCGATGCGCCGAAACCCGGGGGGTGGAGAAGATCATTACGGAGTTTTTGCTACCTTCGGGTCGTGCCGTGGCTTCAGCGCTGGATGCATGGCCGACATCTTGATTCCTTGCGGATTTTTGCTAAACTAGATAAGGCATAAGAACCGAGTGACTAGCGGAGTCGGTGCACGAGAGAAGGTGAAGTAGTGAAACCAGATATCCATCCTAAATATGAACGCACCACGGTGACTTGTTCGTGTGGGGCGGTGTACCATATCGGATCGACCAAATCGGAGTTGCGGATTGAAGTGTGCGGAAAGTGTCATCCACTTTATACCGGGCAACAGCGAATCGTAGACACGGGTGGTCGAGTGGAACGGTTCAAACGGCGCTATGGGATGAAATAAGGTGGATGAAACAGAGCCCAAGGCTCTGTTTTTTTTGGTGAATAGGGGAGCGCCATGGACGAAACCATTAAGATGCGACTGGAAGAAATCCAGTCGCACTATCAAGCTCTAACTGAAGAGTTGTCACAGCCTGAGGTCACCCAAGATCCGGATCGCATGCGCCGCATTGGCCAAGAAATGGCTCAGTGGCAGGATGCGGTGACCACCTATCGAGCTTATCAGAACGTCCTCGCGGAGATAGAGACGGTGCATGATCTAGCGCGTCAAGGTGATGAAGAGACCCGGAAGTGGGCTTCTGATGAAATGGGACCCTTCAAGGCCGAGGCTCTGAAGTTGGAAGAAACCCTGCGGATGTTGCTGACCCCTCGCGATGCCAATGACGACAAGAATGTGTTGGTAGAAATTCGAGGCGGCGCGGGTGGAGAAGAGGCGGCATTGTTTGCATCCGAGTTATATCGTATGTATGTCCGTTACGCCGAGCGTCAAGGCTGGAAGACCGAAATTTTGTCTTCGAGTCCCACAGATATCGGGGGATTTAAAGAAATCATTATTTTGATTGAGGGCTACGGAGCGTTTAGCCGGCTGAAATTTGAACGCGGAGTGCATCGGGTCCAACGAGTCCCGGTTACCGAGGCCCAAGGTCGGATTCATACGTCTACGGTCACGGTGGCAGTGATGCCAGAGGCTGAGGAAGTGGATGTCGAAGTGGACCCTGATGACCTGCGAATTGACACCATGCGTTCGAGCGGCGCTGGCGGCCAACACGTCAACAAGACCGAATCGGCGGTGAGAATTACTCATTTGCCAACCGGCATCGTCGTCTCCTGCCAGGATGAGAAGTCTCAATTAAAAAATCGGGAGAAAGCCATGCGAGTTCTTCGCGCGCGGTTGAAGGCGTTGTACGACAGCGAGCGCGAAAAAGAACTTTCCGATGAAAGAAAGAGTCAAGTCGGCACTGGAGATCGCTCGGAGCGCATCCGAACCTATAATTTTCCTCAAGGTCGAGTGACTGATCATCGGGTGGGTGTCACTTTGCATCGACTGGAAACGGTGTTGGACGGGGATATCGATGAATTGATTAGCGCTTTGGCCGCCCAAGAAGAGGCTGGACGCATGCGTGAGGCGCGATAGCGGTGAACGAGGGAACTCCTGTGCCTACTCGCTTGAGAGTCGAGCGGGCTATCGGCGCGCTGAGGCGGGCCGGGATCGAAGCGCCCGAACGGGAAGGCTACCTTATTCTGGCTCTTGCCCTCGAGACTACCGTGGAGGCTCTATGGCGGGAGCCGTCGCTATTTCTCAGCCCAGATGAGGCCCGAAAGTTTGAGGCGCTGATCGGCCGTCGGCAAGCCGGCGAACCTTTTGCTTACCTCAGCCGCTCGCGAGAATTTTTTGGGTTGTCGTTGTTTACTCCTGCCGGCGTCCTCATCCCTCGGCCGGAAACCGAACATTTGGTGGAGACTGTGCTTGCCGAGAAGGATTTGCCGATCGCCCCGTTGGTGGTGGATGTGGGCTGCGGTAGTGGAGCTGTTGCCCTGGCCGTCAGAAGTGCTCGACCCCGGTGGCGAATTTTGGCCACCGACATTCAGTGCTGGCCGCTGATGGTGACGATGGTAAACAGCGTCCGACTAAGCCTTCCGTTAAGGGTGCTCCGAGCCGATTTGCTGGACTGGGGCCCGTGGACGCCAGGGATTGAGCCATGGGCACTGGAGCCCATCGATATTCTTTGTGCCAATTTGCCGTATATTGGAGTCGAAGAAGTGCATGGTATGAGCGTGGAGACGCAATTTGAGCCGCCGGAAGCTCTTTTTGCCGCCGATGCCGGTTTGTTTTTACTCGACGCGCTGATCGACAGTGCGCCAAAGCGACTGGCGGCAAATGGAGGACTGTTCTTGGAGGTGGGCGCCCGACAAGCCGAAGTCGTGGCAGAGCGAATGCGGCGCCGGGGATTTTCTCAAGTAAAAACGGTTCGAGACCTTTCCGGGGTGCAAAGGGTGGTTTACGGTAGGTGGCGAAGGGGGGCATAAGATGGCAGAGTGGATCTCCGCTGAGACGCTAGCCGATTGGATGGCAAGCCCAAGACCGCTGACTGTGATTGACGTCCGTTTGGGCAAGGTGGGAACCCTCGCCGAAGCCATCCATATTCCCGTGACCGATTTGGAAGACGAGCCCCGGGTGTTTCCTCAGGACCACGATTTGGTGGTGTTTTGTCAATTTGGTGGTCGGGGTAGCGAATATGCGGCCGAAGTGCTCGAGGAGCAAGGATATCACAAGGTCTATATGTTGACCGGCGGTCTTGACGCCTATCTCGCTTTGACCCAGAGGACCGTGTCGGCGGGCACAGAGCGGCCTGAGGTTGGCTCATGAATACCCAACGAGTGACAGCTAGCTCCGATCAGATTGAACGCGCCGCGCGGTTGCTGGCGCTAGGAGAGCTGGTAGCGTTTCCTACGGAAACGGTGTACGGCTTGGGTTGTGATGCATTGAATTTGGACGCGGCCAGAAAAGTCTTTGTTGCCAAAGGGCGACCCGCAGATAATCCTCTAATTGTGCATCTGGCTGACTGGGAGATGCTGTCTCAGGTCTCGGCAATGCCGCTTACGCCTTTGGCAGCCCGCCTCGCTGAGCGATTTTGGCCGGGAGCGCTGACGTTGGTGGTCCGGGCGAATGGTCGAGTGCCTTTGGAGGTGCGCGGTGGGCTCGAAACGGTCGCCGTGCGCATGCCGAGTCATCCGGTGGCTCGAGAATTGATTCAAAAGCTAGGCCGACCGATCGCCGCTCCGAGCGCCAACCGTTCCGGGCGCCCTAGCCCTACCGACGCGGAGGCGGTGTTCGAAGATTTAGCGGGTCGCATCGCCCTGGTCTTAGATGGAGGAGCCAGCCCACTGGGAGTGGAGTCTACCGTCATTGATGTCACGGTCGATCCACCAACGCTCCTTCGGCCGGGAGGAATCTCACGACGGGATATCGAAGAGATCGTGGGGCGGTTGGCGGAACCCACAGGTTCGGGCCAACATCGGTCGCCGGGTACGCGCTATCGCCATTATGCGCCTAAGGCACAAGTCGTGGTCATTTCCAGCGAGGATCCGGTCGTCGTGACGTCGCAATTGCAGGCGCTTGACCGTGGGCCAGGGAGCGTCGCGGTGCTGGCGCGCGAGTCATGGTTGACGAGACTCCGCTCGCCCACCATTTTGAGCTTTAGTTTGGGCGAGACAGTGGATGAAGGGGCGCATTATCTGTTTCAGGGTCTCCGCCAACTCGACCGGATGCATCCCGAATACATCGCCGTGATTTGGAACCATCACCAAGGTGTCGGCGAGGCGGTGCTCAACCGTTTGCATAAAGCCCAGGGTCTCGGCAATGACTCGATGTTGTTCGTGTGCACCGGCAATACGTGTCGCAGCGCCATGGCTGAAGCACTGTGGAACCATCGTTATGGGATCTTCACGGCCCATTCCGCGGGATTGATGGCCCACTTGGGAGCCGGGGCGGCCCCCGCTGCGATGAAGGCGGTGTCTAAGTTGGGGGCGTCACTGGCCTATCACCGGGCTAAGACGCTTGACTCGGTGGCACAAGAGCCTCGATTCGTCTTGACCATGACTCAAGATCAGGCAGAGGCGGTCAAACGCATGCGGCCGAACTGGGCGGAGCGGGTCTGGCGTTTGACCGATTTGGTCGGAGATCCCTCGGGAGATATTTCCGACCCTTATGGCGGCTCGGACCAAGAATACGAAGCCGTGGCCCAACAGTTGGATGCACTTCTTCTAAAGCTTTGGCAGGTGGTTTGGGGTAGAATGTCGAAGGATAGTTGAGGTTT
This sequence comes from Clostridiales bacterium, assembly GCA_027365485.1. Lineage (GTDB taxonomy): Bacteria > Bacillota > Sulfobacillia > Sulfobacillales > Sulfobacillaceae > JAMCVM01. Next base: position 13,038 of record DAHXNH010000345.1, on the reverse strand, counting down.
CATGCTCAGACGAAAATGGGGGGATGGACATGCGCATCGCAGTGGGTGCAGATCATGCGGGTTGGCCCCTCAAAGAGGGATTAGTCAGGTTTTTGATGGATCGGGGATGGGATGTCGAGGATTTTGGCACTTTTAGTGACGACAGCGTCGACTATCCTGATTACGCCGAAAAAGTGGGTCGAGCGGTGGCGTTTGGGAAGGTGGATCGCGGCCTTTTGCTTTGTGGAACAGGCATGGGGATGTGTATCTCTGCGAACAAAGTGGATGGAGTGCGTGCGGTCACCGCTCATGATTTGATGTCAGCCAGACTGTCTCGGCAGCATAATGACGCCAATGTGTTGACGATGGGTGCGCGAATCGTGGCACCGGCTATGGCCGAAGAGATTTTAGGCCGTTGGCTCGATACCGACTTCGAAGGCGGTCGCCATCAACGCCGGATTGAAAAAATTCAGACCATGGAGAGTGGCCGATTCTAATGATGGAGGGCATCCGATGCTCACGGTGGTGAACCACCCCTTGGCCAAGGTGCATGTGACCGCTCTGCGCGATGCCAGCCTGGGGCCGGAGCGGTTTCGACACCATCTGTTGCAATTGAGTAGGATTATGGCTTATCCGGTATTTAGCCATTTAGCGACCGCCAAGGTCGAGGTGTTAACTCCGCTGGGCGTGGTGGCCGAGGGCCATGGATTGACTAGTCAGGCGGTTTTGGTTCCGATTTTGCGGGCGGGACTGGGTATGGTCGAAGGGTTTATCGACTTGATCCCGGGGATGGTGGTGTCGCACCTGGGAATGTATCGCGACGAGACCACCCTGATTCCGCAAAGATATTACAGCAATTTCCCAAAACGCTGTCAGCAATGGCCATTTTTCGTGCTGGATCCCATGCTCGCCACCGGGGGCTCAGCCGTCGAGGCCATCGACTATTTAAAGGGCGAAGGGGCCAGTCAGGTGGTTTTGGTCTCGGTGATTGCGGCTCAGCCCGGTATTGAGCGAGTTTTTTTGCGTCATCCGGAGGTTCCTATATATACCGCCGCGGTGGACGAGAAACTCAATAGCGATGGCTATATTCTTCCGGGTTTGGGGGATGCTGGAGATAGGCTGTTTGGCACGATAATCTGATGAGATCCGACTATTGTGGACCGTCGTACCTTTGTTTATAATACACCGGGGGATAGTGTACCTGGACCGTGTCTTGGTGACGAATCTCGTCGATAGGGTGAGGTTCGCCATGGCGCCCACCGAAGCCCTGGAATCGAAAGGACATCGATGGGGCTTTTTGTGTGAGGCGGATATTGTGGAAAAACCCAGACGACGGATGACTCGAGGTCTGACTATTGCAGCCGCTGGTGGCGAACTGGTCGCGGCGGTAGTAGGTGGGGTCTTAGGGGGAAGATGGTTAGACCATCGCTTCGGTACCACCCCGTGGTTGACGGCAGGAGGAGTACTGGTGGGCTTTGCTCTAGGCATGTGGGCACTTTATGCTGCGGTAAGCCAAGAGTGAGGGCCGTCGATGAGGCCTACCGGTGGGTGCGTCGCTGGCTGTGGTTGATTGGCGGAGCAAGCTTACTCCTGACGTTGATTCCGGAAATCAAAGATCTAGGCTGGTCGCTGCTGTTGGGGCTGTTGCTAGGATGGCTAAATTTTCACCTTCTTCTGTCGGGCCTTCGCAGGGTCCTGAAACTCAATCCGGGCAAGGCGCAAGGGCCGTTTCAAGTGGCTAGCTTTTTTCGGTTGGTCGTCGTTGGCGGGCTTTTGTGGTGGGCAGTCATTAAGGGCCCGCATCTTGTCGCTTGGCCGCTGTTGATTGCTGTTTTTCTGCCCGAGATCTTGTTTGTGGTTAAATTGTACGGAAGAACGAAGGAGGAGTCCCTTTGACATGGCATATTGGGTCCATTGCCATCGATGGGTCTGAAGTGATCTATACCTGGATAGCCATTGTGATTGTGGGTGGAGGGCTTTGGCTGGCGGCGCGACGGGTCACCTCAGGGGTTCCCGGGGTCGCCCAAGGGCTGTTGGAATCCATGTTTGAATTCATCGCGGACTTGGCAAAGACAAACTTTGATCCGGACAAGGATACCTTTCTCTATGAGATTTTGGTTTTCCTGTTCTGTTTGTTGTTGGCGACCAACTTCGAAGGGATGATTCCGGCGGTGCATTCGGCCACGTCCAACTTGAATCTTTCTGGCGGGCTGGCGCTAGCCGTTTTCTTCCTGATTCAAATTTATGGCCTAAAGGCTCACGGCGTCTCCTATTTCAAGCATTTTGGGAAACCTTTTTTGCCGCTGCTCCCGATTAACATCATCGAGGAGTTGTCGAAACCGCTGACGCTCGCTTTTCGTCTTTTTGGCAACATTTTGGTCGGCGATATCTTTATGGAGTTGATCGCTCGGTTTCGACCGTTATTGTTTGTGCTCGGAGGATTCATCGCCGCTTTTGTCTGGTGGGGCTTTACGGCATTTGTCGATGCGATACAGGCGTTCATCTTTATGGTGTTGACCATGGCCTATGTAGGTCGTGCCATGGCAGATGAATAAGCTTAGACCAATACGGAGGTAGAGAGCGAACATGACAACACTGATGGACCTAGCTAGCGCTCGCGCAATTGGCGACGCGATCGGATTCGGGGTGGCGGCGGCGGGTGGCGCAGTCGGTGACGGATTAGTCGCCAGCCGATTGATTGAAGGCGTAGCTCGGCAGCCAGAGGCGCAAGGGCGGTTAATGCCGTTGGCCTTTCTGTTCATCGGTCTGGTAGAAGCACTTCCGATTATTGCTTTGGTGTTGTTCTTGGTGCACCTAATCTGATCGGTTAATCCGGCTAAAACGTTCGCCCGTTTATAGGGAGAGAGGGAGGAGCCGAAATTGGGTGAGTCGGTGTCACTTAGCTGGCAGATGGTGCTAATTGAACTCATCTCGGTACTGTTATTGTTCTTGTTTCTTCGCCGGTTTGCGTTTCCCAGCATCATGAAAGCCATGCGGGAGCGGTCGCACCGCATTGAAAGCGATTTGGAAACCGCCGAAGCGACGAGGCGCGAAGCCGAAGAGTTGAAAGCTCGTCTGGAAGAGGAAGTGAAAGAGATTAAGGTGCGGGCTGAGGAGACGCTAGCTCGGGCCATTAAAGAGGCACAAGAGGAGCGGCGAGCCATCGTCGACGAATCTCATCGCGAATCGAAACGGATTTTGGCAGAAGCTGAAGCCGAAATCGCTCGGCAACGCACGGCCATGTTGCACCAGGTTCGGCAACAGGTGGTGGATTTGTCCATCGATGTGGCGGAACGGATCATCCGTGAGCGCATGAATCAGGACACCGACCGCAAGTTGGTCAATGAGTTTATTGACCGCATTGGGGTGCCACAATGATGGCTCAAGGGATTGCGCGGCGCTATGCGCGAGCCTTGATGGCGTTAGCGCAGGATCATGCAAGCGAGTGGGACGAATGGCTCACCGACCTGGCCGATGTCTTGTCTTCGGTCGAGGGACGAAAACTGTTTTTTAATCCCACAATTTCTGCCGCGAGCAAGCAAGATCTGGTGCGAACCTTGTTGGCGGATCGGGATGAGGTACTCTATCGGTTTTTGTCGGTGGTCATTCAACATGGCAGAGAGCGTCTCGTGAGCGAGATGGCTCAGGCCTTTCATCAAATGCTGTTGGCCCGCGAAGGATACACCGAGGCAGTGATTGAAACTGCCAGGGAACTCGATGCTGAAGAGCGTGAATCGGCCAAAGCGGCTTTAGACCGATTTTTGGGCAAGAAATCCTGGCCCAGCTTTCGTGTGGCTCCGGACTTAATTGGGGGCGCACGGGTACGGTTCGGAGATCGCATGGTTGATGCCAGCGTGGCGGGAGACTTAGGTAAACTGCGCAATCTTTTGACGCGAGCGAATCAAAGTGAGGTGTCACGATGAGACCAGAGCCCGAAGAGATAACGGCGATTTTAAAGACCCAAATCGAAAAGTTTGGGCACGATCTCGAGGTCTCCGAAGTCGGTACGGTCCTCGAGGTCGGTGACGGCATTGCCCGTATCTATGGTCTGGCTGATTGTATGGCCGGGGAAATGCTGGAATTCGATAACGGAATATCAGGATTGGCGTTGAACTTAGATGAAGACAATGTCGGATGCGTGATTTTGGGCGAGGAGATTGGCATCAAAGAGGGTGACCGCGTGCGGCGCACTGGCCGTGTGGTCGAGGTGCCGGTCGGAGATGCACTCATCGGTCGTATTGTGGACGCCCTGGGGCAGCCCATTGATGGCAAGGGAGAAATCCTCACCGACAAAAGGCGGGCGGTGGAAAGCCCGGCGCCGGGCATTATTGATCGCCGTCCGGTGAAAATTCCGTTGCAGACGGGGATCAAAGCAGTCGATGCGATGATTCCCATCGGTCGTGGACAACGCGAATTGATTATTGGCGATCGACAGACTGGAAAGACCGCCTTGGTTGTGGACACGATTTTGAATCAGAAGGGCCAAGACGTGATTTGTATCTATGTCGGCATCGGCCAAAAAGAGTCGACGATTGTCGGCTTGGTTCACACCCTAGAAGAGCGGGGAGCAATGGACTATACCATTGTGGTTTCGGCTTCAGCGGCCCAGTCCGCCCCCTTGCAATATCTGGCGCCCTATGCGGGCTGTGCCATGGGCGAGGAGTTTAGGGACAACGGCCGTGATGCTTTAATTATTTACGATGACTTGTCGAAACATGCGGTGGCGTATCGAGCCATGTCGCTGTTATTGCGGCGGCCCCCGGGTCGCGAAGCCTATCCTGGCGACGTGTTTTACCTTCACTCGCGACTCTTAGAGCGGGCCGCCTGTATGAGTGAAGAGCGCGGCGGGGGGACTTTGACCGCATTGCCGGTGATTGAGACCCTAGCCGGAGATATTTCCGCCTATATTCCAACCAACGTCATTTCCATCACCGATGGCCAAATCTTCTTGGAGAGTGATCTGTTTTTTTCCGGCCAACGCCCCGCCATTAACGTGGGCCTTTCGGTCTCCAGAGTGGGATCTTCGGCTCAGATTGGGGCCATGAAGCAAGTTGCCGGAGGGATGCGCTTGGATTTGGCCCAGTACCGGGAGTTGGAGGCGTTTTCGCAGTTTGGTTCGGATCTGGATAAGGCGACCCAAGCGCGTCTGTCGCGCGGAGCGCATACGGTCGAGATCCTAAAACAGGCGCAATATCAGCCGATGTCTGTGGAAGAACAAGTCGTCTCCATATTTGCGGTGACCAAGGGCTTTTGGGATGACGTTCCGGTCGCTGAGACCCGTCGTGCCGAGCAGAGATTGTTGGCCTTTATGCGCGACGAGCATCGCGAGATTCTTGACCGGATTCGTGACCAGAAGAAAATGGATGAGACACTGATTCAAGAGCTAACCGCGGCGGTCGAAGCTTTTAAGAAAGCGATGGTGTAGCGGTGGCCGGGGGCGGGTTGCAAGCACTGAGACGGAGGATTCGGTCGGTCCAGAATACTCAGCAGATCACGCGGGCGATGAAAATGGTGGCCGGTGCCAAGCTGAGACGAGCTGAAACTCGGGCTCGGAATGCCCATGACTATTTCAACGCCATTCAGGCGATTACAGCGCATGCGGTCGAAGGGACCTCTATGCCCCATCCGTTATTGGTGGAGCGACCGCTGAAGACGACCGGGATGGTGGTGATCACATCCGACCGTGGACTAGCAGGGCCCTATAATGCCGCTGTTTTACGTCAAGCCGTCCAGCATATAAAAACCCATCCAGTGCCAGACACCGCGGTCCTGGTGGTGGGCCGCAAGGGGCGAGATTACTTTCGTTTTCGCAATCAACGGCTGTTGGACGAGTTCGTTAATTTAGGCGACGAGCCGACGTATCGGCACGCACGAGTCATCGCGGATGCGATTATCGGACACTATTTGGAGCATACGGTGGATGTTGTGTACTTAACGTACATGCAGTACATCAACGCGATGAATCAGGTAGCCAAGACGATTCGGCTGCTTCCGGTCGAAAGGCCTGAGATGGATAAGGCAGGTCCGTCGCGGCGCTATTTGTTTGAACCCGAGGCCGAAGATGTGTTCGAGGAGTTATTGCCCCGCTATCTCGAGGTCATCATCTACGGGGCCCTGCTTGACTCCAAGGCGAGCGAGCAGGGGGCTCGAATGATGGCGATGGATTCGGCATCGAAGAACGCAGAAGAATTAATCCGTAAGATGATCTTAGAGCGAAACCGTCTGCGTCAGGCCATGATTACGCGGGAAATCGCGGAATTGGTCGGCGGAGCCGAAGCGCTCAGTTAAGCAAGGAGGGTTACTTTGGCTGGCAATGGCAATGAAGGACGCGTGGTTGCAGTCTTAGGGCCGGTTGTAGAGGTCGAGTTTTCGGAAGGGCACATTCCAGCACTGTACAATCAGCTGACTGTCGTCAGCGAGGCCCGTGAGGTGCCCGGTGCCGTACAGCCAAGTGACGGCACACCTGGGCTGGGGTTAGAGGTGATGCATCACCTAGGCGAGAACCGAGTCAGTTGTATCGCCATGGCCTCCACCGATGGATTGGTCCGAGGAATGCGGGTGATCGACGAGGGCGGACCGATTCGTGTGCCGGTGGGCGATGTCACCTTGGGACGAATGTTCAATGTCCTTGGAAACCCGATCGACGGCAAACCGGCGCTGGATGATGCGGAGAAAGATCCGATTCACCGACAGGCACCAGCCTTTACCGAACTCGCGGTCTCGACGGAGATATTTGAGACGGGCATCAAAGTCGTGGATTTGTTAGCGCCGTATCCCAAAGGTGGAAAGGTCGGCCTGTTTGGCGGGGCCGGAGTCGGAAAAACGGTCCTCATTATGGAACTGATTAACAATATTGCCAAGCAACACGGAGGGTTTTCAGTGTTTGCCGGGGTCGGCGAGCGCACCCGCGAAGGCAACGATCTGTACCAGGAGATGACCGAGTCGGGGGTAATTGACAAGACGGCCTTGGTTTATGGCCAAATGAACGAGCCTCCGGGAGTGCGTATGCGAGTGGCTCTTTCCGGACTCACCATGGCTGAGTATTTTCGGGATCGCGAAGGCCGGGATGTGCTCTTTTTCATCGACAATATTTTTCGGTTTATCCAGGCGGGCTCCGAAGTCTCGGCGCTGTTGGGTCGAATGCCTTCAGCGGTGGGCTACCAACCGGTGCTGGCCACGGACGTCGGTCAATTGCAAGAACGGATTACTTCTACCAAAAAGGGATCGATTACCTCGATTCAGGCGGTCTATGTGCCAGCCGACGACTACACCGACCCCGCTCCAGCCACCACCTTTGCTCACTTGGACGCGACCACTAATCTTGAACGTTCGATTTCCGACAAGGGGATCTTCCCGGCAGTCGATCCGCTGGCTTCCACTTCGCGTATTTTGGATCCGGCGGTGGTGGGTCAAGACCACTATGACGTGGCGCGCGCGGTGCAGGCGGTGCTGCAGCGCTACAAGGAATTGCAGGACATCATCGCCATCTTGGGTATGGACGAACTGACGGACGACGATAAGTTGACCGTGGGGCGGGCGAGAAAGCTTGAGCGGTTTTTATCGCAACCCATGTTCGTGGCCGAGCAATTTACTTCGATTCCTGGGCGCTATGTCCCCATTGCCGAATCGGTGCGGGGTTTCAAAGAGATCTTGGAAGGTCGGCACGATGATTTGCCGGAGATGGCGTTTTATATGGTGGGAACCATTGACGAGGCGATAGAGAAGGCCAAGGGCCTCTAAGATCGGAGGGATCAACATGGCCACCTTTCGATTGCGGGTGGTAACACCGGAACGTACCGTCTTCGACCAAGCGGTGAATGAAATCATTACGCGTTCGGTCGAGGGAGAACTGGGCATTTTACCGCACCATATTCCTATCATCACCCCGTTGGTGGCTCATGTGTTAACGGTCTATCTCGAGGATCAGAGTGTGCACCACCTCGCGATCGCTGGCGGATTTCTAGAGGTGAACGAGCAAGGCAGCTTGATTTTAGCCGATGCGGCAGAATTGTCGGAAGAGATTGACTTGCCCCGTGCCGAGGCCGCTCGCGATCGAGCACAGACTCGAATAGACCAAGGTGGAGAAGACCACGATTTGCATCGCGCGCAGCGGGCGATGGCGAGAGCTTTGAGCCGAATCGCTGTGGCTCAGGATGTGAAAAGCGGTAATCGTGGTAATGCCACGCTTTTGGTCGAGTAAGCCTCATTAACGCAGTGTGAACGACTCGAGACGCGGTCTTCCGTACCATAGGAGGACCGCTTTTTGCCCGGGTGGTTCGGGCTTCGTGGGAGGCCCACGGATAGATAGCGCAAGCGTAGTGTTCTCAGAGTGGGTCACTCAACTGGCCACGCAAAAAGTGTGGGCGAATCCCTGATGTAGCAAGGAGTACGGCGTCTTAAGAAACGCGATGGATGCCGTTCGCTGTATCGGATTTCGTAGTCGCTCGGGTACGCGCTCCAGAAAACTTTGGAAGAACGCCCCAATTTGGGCTTCGTTCAGTTCGAGATCCTCACGGAGAGTGGCCCCGAATGCGGCCGCAATCTGGTCGATGACCCACCCGAAGGCGAGATCTTCCAGATCCTGACATGGCACGAAAAACGGGTCAGCCAGGGTGCGAACATCTTCGGCGGTCCAGGCGTCCCACGTGTCAGCCACTGATATCGGATAGAGACGATGGTCACATGGGCCTGCATGCCTTCGCAGGAGCGACCTTGGTATTCGCGGGGACCCCAAGAGACTCTTCGCGACCTTTAAAGACCGTCTCGATGGCCAAGACAGCGCTTGCCGTAAATCCTCACGACTTGATCCTCTGGTACGGACACACCGGTCCTCCACAAGGTGAGCCATTGCTTAGAGCGCGCGCCCAGATTTCGCACAAAGACGATGCGACGCGGGGGCCGACCGGATTCCGTAGCCAGCGTGACCCGGCACGATCCCAAGATGGCACGGATCGCCATCGGGGGCCAAATGAGTTGGCAGCCCAACTGATTGAGCGTGTACTGGCCGACGCGGTGAGCCTTCGCGAACTCGTAATAGACGTGGGGAGATGCTTTGACCGTCCCAATCACATCGAGTTCGGTGGTCTGGGGGATCATGGCGGCGAGGTTCCCAGTCGCAAACCAGCGGTCGAGGAGGACCAAGCGGGGCGCAATGCCCAGTAACGACAGGGCCACGGGTGAGAAGGTCGTCCCGTGGGACCAGCCTAGCGTGGGCTACCGAAAGCAATGCTCCACGTGATCGTACACTTTGGATAGGAAATCGACGTGGCGACTCCGATGCCGATGCCGATGCCGATGCCGATCGAAGAGGGAGTCATCGACGAGGAAGAACGCATCAGGCGAGGCCGAAAACCGATGCACCCATTGCCTGGTGCGGACGCTTAACGCCCAGAGAAGACGGCCCATGCCAAATTTCCGAAAAAGAAGGTGAGAATAAACTTTTCATCGTTCTGTGGTATCGTGTATATGGCTTTTTTAGGGTTTGTTCGACAAAATAAGTAGACCGAGAAACCGGCATTTTCGGCACTTTTTCGCTGTCAAGATCGATAGATAAATTCCTGAAATCGTTGCCGGGTATTGAATTCACCGCGCGTTAGGTCTTGGAAAGTTGAGCAATTGAAAACACGGGGTGAATAAAGTGATTCGGACTTTACACGATGCAATGATGCTTCGCCGTTCGGAGAGTCACAAGGGGATCCACTTTGTAAAAGCTACTCACACCAAGTTTGTGACCTACGAAAACGTCTTTCGCAGAGCGGTTCAAACGCTTGGTGTCTTGCAGCAACAGGGAATTCAGCCGGGCGATGAAGTGGTATTTCAAATCGAAGACAACGAGGTATTTGTCATCGTATTTTGGGCTTGTATTCTGGGTGGGATGATCCCCGTCCCGGTCTCTATGGCGACGCTGGAGGAATATAAGCAAAAGTTGTTCCGAATATGGACGCAGTTGAAAGATCCATTTCTAGTGACTGATACCCTACATATGGAGTCACTTCGGTCTTTCTCTGAACGTGAACACACATGGAGGTCGACATACCATGCGATAGAATCTAGACTTCTAGACATAAAGCTGTTGATGGACGCCGAATTCAATTCAGGACAAATCTATGAAGCAACCCCTGAAAATGTCGCATTTATCCAGTTCTCCTCTGGATCCACCGGTGACCCCAAGGGGGTGACGATCACTCATGACAATGTGATTCGCAACATCCGAGCCATCGAAACGGCTGCACGTTTGAGCGCACGCGACTTGGCCGTGTCTTGGATGCCGCTTACTCATGATATGGGACTGGTTGGGTTCCACCTGACGCTACTTGTAGTAAACATCAGCGTGCACTTGGTCTCGCCTGCATTGTTTATGCTCCGACCCCAAATGTGGATGGAACTTATCTCTCAGTGTCGCGCCACCCTTACAGGTTCTCCTAATTTTGGATACGACTATTTTTGCAGACACTTCGATGCACGAAAGGCAAGCGGTTGGGACTTATCCAGCTTACGTCTCATCTTCAACGGCGCTGAACCTGTTTTGCCACGGGTGGTTCGTCAATTTACGCAGACGTTGGCAGACTACGGTCTTGATAGAAGAAGTGTGTTCAATGTGTATGGCATGGCGGAAGCATCACTGGCACTGACAATGCCTCCTGTTCAGGAGGACATAGCCGTTGTGGCAGTTAAACGAAGGGGCATGGCTATGGGGGAGCCGGTGGTGGAATCGGACGAATCCGAACATAGCGCTGAGTTTGTGGATGTAGGTTATCCGATTGATTATGTCGGGATACGTATTTGTGACGCCGACGACCATGCGTTGCCAGAGATGATGTATGGCGAAATTCAGATCAGCGGACTCAACGTTACAAGCGGCTACTGGAGAAATGAAGAAGGCAGTAGGAATTTGTTCACCACCGACGGATGGCTCCGTACGGGGGATATGGGCTTCATGCGTAATGGAAGGCTCGTTGTGACAGGTCGAGTGAAAGACATCTTGTTTGTGAACGGCCAAAATTTCTATGCTCATGACGTCGAACGGCTAGTTGAAGCTGTCGCAGGTATGGTCAGTGGCTCCACAGCTGTGGTTGGATTCACGGACTCGCATCGTGGCTGCGAGAAAATTGTACTGTTTGTCGAATCTAAGACCCGCAATCTCGAAAAATTGGCGCCTGTATTCTATGAAGTTCAGTCCCGGATCAATCGGTTGTGTGGTTTCCGGTTTTCCGACATGATCCCCATCCGCCGCCTTCCCAAGACAACCAGTGGAAAACTCCGGCGGTACCTGCTCGCAGAGCAATGCCAAAACGGTGAGTATGACGAAATCGCGAATGACGTCCGCTCCCTGATGCGAAATGAGGGACGCGTCAGGGTAATAAATCAACAACACTCAGGGATTGCAGTAGAACTGGCTGAAATTTGGTCCCGGACTCTTAACGTTCAAGAGGTCGACCTGTCGGACCATTTTTTTGAGGTCGGCGGCAATTCCTTAAAAGCGGTTGAAATGATGATGCAGATTCAGGCATGCTTTCAAGTCGAAATCCCTTTAAGGAACTTTATGGAACACCCTCTATTTCAGGACGTTGTGGATTTTGTTGAAACTGCGGGGCCCCAATCGGTTGCACCGATTCCTGTCGCTAACGTGGAAACGTGTGAGTTGTCACCTCAGCAACTGCGTATGTTTATTCTTCAGCAATTGAATCCAGAAAGTACCGCATACCATTTGGCACAGGGATACCTGGTAGAGGGAGACTTAGACGTTCATCGACTCGAAGAGGTGCTGAATGAGCTCGTCCGGCGTCACGCTGCCTTGCGCACTGTGTTTGTCAATCGTGGTGGAACGCCCATTCAGGGGGTTGTTGATTCGTTCCAAATCCGGTTGGAATTACCGTTGCACGAGGAAAGAGACATTCAAGAGTGGTTGAACAATTTTAGGAGGCCCTTTGACCTGAGCGACGGCCCTTTGTTCAGAGTAGGCATCATGCAAACAGGGGCGCGGCGTTTCTTCCTTGTCTTTGATACTCATCACATTGTGGTAGACGGTATCTCTACGGGTATTTTGCTTCGTGATATCAAAGCCCTATATGAAGGCCAGCCCCTTGCCGAGATGCCCCGAATTGAGTACAAGGACTATACCGTATGGCAGAGGGGTAGATTAGCCGACGGCAAGGAATATAAGCTCAAAGAAGATTACTGGTTAAGTCAATTGGGCGGGGAATTGTCTATTTTGCAGTTGCCTACGGATAGACCGCGTCCGGCGGTGCACCGTTTTAGCGGGGATACCATTTTGGTCCGGGCCGATGCTCAGTTGCAACAGGGGCTCATGAAATTGGCTCAAACCTGCGGCTCCACGTTGCACACGGTATTGCTCGCCGCTTATCAGACGTTACTGGCTTCTTGGAGCGGGCAGGATGAAATTATCGTGGGTTCGGCAATGGCCGGAAGGTTCCATCCAGACGTGCGCAATGTGGTAGGGATGTTTGTCAATTCCGTGGCCCTGCGAGGATATCCCAAAGGACACAAGACATTTGTAGAGTTTGTAGGGGAGATAAGAGAAACCGTTCTGGGGGCCCATGAGCATCAGGATGTACCGCTTGAGATGATAGTCGAGAAACTTTCGCTGATCAGGGATGTGAGCCGGAATCCTATATTTGACACAATGTTCGTGATGCAAGAATCGGCGTATGATGACCTAATGCTTGCTGGACTTCAAATTTCCAAAGTGGCAATTTCTTCGGATGCCAAATTTGACATTACCCTCGAGGTAGTTGACGGTAATGAACTTGAATTTCGATTTGAATACGCGACTGAGTTGTTTGAACGAATCACTGTCGAGCGAATGGCAGGACATTGGATGCATCTGCTCGGGCAGATTGTCGAGCATCCAGAGATCCACCTAAGTGAGATTCACTTGCTGACGAAATTAGAGAAAGAGCAGGTGCTGGTAGAGTTCAACGCGACCGAGGCCGAATATCCGAAGGACCAGACGATTCACCAACTGTTTGAGGCACAGGTTGAGCGGACCCCGGAAGCCGTCGCGGTGGTATATGAGGACCAGAATCTGACGTATCGGGA
>DAHXNH010000329.1 GCA_027365485.1 Clostridiales bacterium | reverse complement strand
CCATCATACCGCCGCTGTCCAGCGGAGTCCGTCTTCAGATTGACGTAAGCCCGCGCTGCCAACTTAGAGGCCAAATCCGCGTCACGCTGAGAAATGTCAATCAATGCCTCTTGCAAGATAAGCAAGAGCTCGCGATGCTCCTTTATCCGCTGCTCCTCAAGCGCTCGAGTCCTCTCGGATATCCAACGGCCGGCACAGGTTCCATGGAGCGATTCATAGATCTCCACTCCATCGAGCCCAGGCGTGGAAGAAAGATCCGTTATCTGCGATTTTGTCAGACCCACGATGAGCAGCGCGTTATTGATATCTGCCATCGTCAACCACGATTGAATTCGCTCCGCCGTAATCTCATTGCCCTGAAATTCATCCCAAAGGCTATTAGTCATGAGTTGATCCCCCCTTCTTACCCTTAACCTAGGCCTTTATCGTTCTACCCTAAGCTGCGGCCATTGCAAAAAGGCTCAAATGCGTGGTTAGCGGGCTTTCTGCGGTTTGGCCTCTGATGACTGCAGATATATGCCGTCAGAACTCATGTCTCGGATTTTCGGATGCGCGGCCCGGTGAAGCGCTCTCGCGATATCAAGGGTTGCGACGAACGCCAACGCCAGCACCACTCGAAATTCCGCAAACCATCCAAGATAAAGGAAAACACTGCCCGATGCTATTGCCGCAAAATAGGCAAAATACGCGTACCGATCCCGTGGTTCGTTCACTAAATCCTGCACTCGGGGCGTACGCCGTGTACCTAGACGCTTCCCAAATTGGTTGAGCCATGTCAAAAATGGAATAATTTTGTACAACTGCGTTAGAGCCAGACCACCGAGCCAACCATAAAGAGCCATAAATGTCAAAGTGATGTCAACACGAGTCAATGGACCGCCTAGCCGAACAATCGCCGCGGCTGCTAGGATCAAGACCGATAAAAAGCCAAACGGAATGATAGCGTAGCGCGCATTTAGCTCTAGTTGTCGACGCTTTCGCTGTCGATAGAGCACATGCAGATCCCAAAGGTAGAACGACAAACCTGCTAAGATGACCACCCATGCCACATCAGCCACTCTATTGGCCCCGAGCCATCTTGCCACCCAAGCGGTCGCGATGCCGAGCGCGGTGGCTAAGTAACCCATCCAACCCCATATCCCGCGGTGTTCATCCGAAAGCGTGAACATTGCTAAAAGCTTGTAAGATACGCCCATAGCCGTCAGTGTCAACCAGCCGCCAACCCCACCAATCACGTGCGATGCTAGCCCACGCCCTCCCATTACATCCAGTTCCTGAGATGAAAATAAGTGAGGGTCGGCAAGGGATAGCGCAAATGTGAGTCCGACTAGGACGGTTATTAGTAGATAGGTTAGGCCTGTCGCCGCCAGCCAAGCGGACAACGACCATGGCCATGCCCGTTTAAAGGTAATACCTAAATTGATCAAGGCCGTAATCACACCCAGCACAACTAACGTTCCCCCGGACGGCAATAGCCATGGAACACTGGGCAACACACCTCCGGGTGCTGCAGCCGGAATTGCCAAGAACCCTACAACCATTCCCAAAAGTCCCACCGACACAGTCAAAAAGGTGAGGCCAGATAACGTCTGACTAGCCAATTCAGTTTCGGTTAGCACCGGGATAAATTGGTGAAGCGCTCCCATTAATAGGAGTGTCAGAAAGCCGATCGCTGTTAAATGCACTCCGACCAGAACCCAGGCCCCTCCGATATTCTCAAGAGGATTGGCAAGACCAGACGCCCATACCATCTCGGCCAATAGCAACGATACCACCGCCGCCGTAAAGTAGCTCATACTCCATCGAGACATCCGCACTCCACGCACAGCGTTCTCTCCTTCCGTTTCGCCGCCACCGTTTGATCTCAGACCTTTTTCTTTACCGACATCGACATCCAAGGGGCGTCCATGGAGTCTAAGACGCCCCGATCAGACCATCTTGCTCTTCATTTTGAAGTCCATGTGCGGTAGAATTGACGATTTGCCTCGATGTCCTTGTGATATTCCTCCGGCAACTCTTCAATAATGAAGATCGCTTCTACGGGGCACTCTGGAACGCATGCTCCGCAATCGATGCACACCTCAGGGTCAATATAGAGCTGCGACGCCGCGTCGAACGCGTCCTGACCATCCAAATCTGAACTGGGATGAATACAGTCCACTGGGCAGACTGCCACACAACTCTGATCCTTCACCCCAACGCATCGGTCTGTAATGACATGAGCCATTGATAATACCCCCTTCGGCCCTAGCCCTTCTTCGGTTCTCTATAACCGTTAACCCCGTGAAGGCAAATCAATTTCCTCAGCCAAACTGTGATATCGCGGATGCGGAACTAAAATCAGTTGAACCAATGCATCTTCCAATGCCGTCAATGCGTGCCGTTCGTTTGGTTGCAGTTGTACGGCATTCCCAGCCTCCAGCACTTGTTCGCTGGTGCAGTTTATACGAATCCGACCCTTCAACACCTGAATAATGGCGACGCTTGTGGTCTCGTGATCCCTGAGCGTTTGCCCTCGAGTAAATCCGAACCATACCACGGCAACATGGTCCGAATCATACATATGCTTGACGACCAAATGGTCTGGCTTATGAAGTTCCGGGTCATGAATGTTCCATGACATTGAGACATCCCTTCCTACGAATGGCCGTATGCTCCCAGTTTTCAGCTTGCTAAAGTATGGTTCGAACGTAGCATATTCCTTTTTATGGAGCGTTAATGTGATTGCGATCACAAGCGATGGCTTCGTCGTCAGGAATACGATGGGTGTACCCGAGAATGCCGAAACCAATCCTTGCGACATGCCGGAGCGCACTTTATGGGCTAGCCACGTACGGCTGCATGGTCCCACTCTATAAGTTCGGCCCTGAGAGAGATCGGTCGAAATCTCCCCGTCAATGCACTGCCAGCACTACGGTCACCAGAATGCATCCCATGCTTAGGTGTAGGATTCGCCGCATCCTCTATGCGCCGTAATGAGACTCCCTACGCCGCAAAAATCAAGATCGCGTCTCAGGCTGTCTTGGCACCGATGGGTGGAAACTCCCAAGCATCACGAATCCGAAGCTCTATGGGCCCACCGCTGAGCCAATCCCAGGTTCTCGCACACCTCGTTACGAACCTCGACGCTCAAAGCACGACCACCACCGAAATCCCGTAAGCTCCCGACTTCCAAGCCGGCAGGGTGGGCAGCCGAACCCGAAAAGTGGTCGACCCGTGACCGAAAATTTCTGGCGATAGCCACTTGCCGGCAGGATCACAACCCATGATTCGCGAACCCAGCCTGACATCAGAGCTTACAACCCCATATGGCCTGGCGTTGTGACGGTCGGGTGAACCATATCAGGACCCCTGTGCCAGCCACTCCCACGAACCTCCGTCGTAGGGAACGTAAGAGATACGCATTCTAAGCTTACCCAGTTTTCTCTCCAATCTGTTGTGGCTTTTCCATGCCTCTCGCCATCATGTCCCATGGCTGTCTTCATCTATTCCCCAAGTCGCTCAGTTGTCCAATTTCTTGGCCAGTCAGTACGCGCCGAGCCAACGGAAAGAGAATGAGATTCTCTTTCTGCATGTGCGTTGAAAACGTGCCACGCAAGTCTAAAGCCGGACCGGCCCATTTTCGATAGGCGTCGTCGTCCCCGTCCCGCCAAACGTTATACCATTGGCCGAACTGAGCGCTTTGTTCTAGGATGACTTGATGCTCGGCCAGCATCACCGAGACAGGGCTATCTGGCGCACGCTCCAGCAATCGTGGGAAGAGGAATTCCTCTTCCCGACGGGCATGATCGGCCAATTCCGTCGTAAATGGCATCAAGAGCTCGTCCAAAGTGGCAATGAAGTAATCACCACGTCCATTCGCATCTATGCCATCAATCACCTCTGCCAAGGTTGAGAGCTTTAAAGCATAGTCTTGATGTTCAACTGTGAGCTGTTGAATGAGGTCCATATTTTTTCGCTTCCTTTCAGGTCATGTCTCGTAGGATGGGGCTAAGTCTCTCATTTGCATGAATGCAGTGTACTTCGCCTGGATGGTTTCGGCAGTGATCCCCATCACATCCATTGGGATCAGGTCTTAAGGAATGAGGGCGGTCAACGGTAGTCACTCTTGGCCCTTCATTCAGAAGTTTGCTCGTGGGCACGGACAAGTCTGTGGAAACGATGACAAATTGTACGCGATACACGCATGGTCGCTTAACTTGGACGACAGGGGTCGAGTCCTCAAATCATTGGAGCATGTGGGATGTGGCGGGTTGTAGCGATCCCAAATCATCGGAATTTGCCTATTTGCTCCCATCCCCAGCATCGAAAACGACTTATTTGGGGATGTACGTTTCGACATGCGATTGGCGCAATGGAAAGTGGGCATCTGTGCTTCCATCCTCCTTTGCCGAAACATGGAAGCGCGACCTCTTATCTGCGATGTGATCTTGATCACGTTGAGTTCGCCTCTGAAACGGGATAATAGCGTGCGTGAGGATACGGTGCATGGTTTGGCGAAAACAGCCATCTAGGAAGGTGTGTCAGCGTGAGCGAGATTACAGAAGACGTCGTCAAAGAATCCTTGAAAGACGTGATCGATCCCGAGCTCGGGTACAATATCGTCGACTTGGGACTCATCTACGGAGTCACTATTCAGGACACCCAGGTTGAGGTGATCATGAGCATGACCACGCCGGGATGCCCGGCTACCAACTACATTCAAGAAGGCACGCATCAACGCTTGCTAGCCATTGATGGAGTAGACGATGCTACTGTCAACGTGGTATGGTCGCCGCCCTGGGAACCATCGATGATGTCTGACGATGCAAAGCGGTATTTCGGTTTCGCTTAAGCACTAGAAAAGGGGAACTCCTAATGGCACTCACTCCGAAAGATGTCTTGGCGGCCCTAGCCCCATTTAAAACAACGCGCGGGATTGAGCCACTGAAAGCTGGATATATTCAAGATATTGCCGTTGAGCCGCATGCCGATGGTATCCACATCAACATCCATGTGGATGATGCCTGGCAAGGGTTTGCCGTGGAAGACAGTGACCGCGAGACCCTCAGTAGTTTTGTCAAGAGACGGTTTTCCGACGTGGTGGAAGTGCGAGTAATCCCTCGATCCAAAGAGCAAGCGAACGCGGCACGCAAGATAGCTAAACCGGGGCCAACGTCGCCGCGAGTGCCTGCGGGAGTTAAAATGATTGCGGTCATAAGCG
Source organism: Clostridiales bacterium (assembly GCA_027365485.1). Lineage (GTDB taxonomy): Bacteria > Bacillota > Sulfobacillia > Sulfobacillales > Sulfobacillaceae > JAMCVM01. The sequence goes on along the minus strand of DAHXNH010000329.1, from coordinate 8,868 downwards.
GCAAGGGTGGAGTCGGAAAATCCACGATCAGCATCAACCTGGCTCAGGCCCTAGCGGATCTAGGATGGCGTACGGCCGTCCTAGATTGCGATATTTACGGATTCAGCGTGCCCGATCTCCTGGAATTGACAGAACCGGTCAAAATGTACGGACGGCAGTTTGTTCCTCCTCGTGTCCATAACCTTGAAGTCATGTCGATGAAATTCTTCGTGGATCACAATGCACCCGTGATGTGGCGTGGTCCCATGTTGGGCAAGGCCATTCGCCAGATGATGGAGGATACTTTGTGGAACGAACCCGAATACATGGTGCTAGATCTTCCGCCCGGTACCGGCGACATTGCCATGGATGTGCATAACTACTTTCCCAATGCGGCGGCCATACTAGTCACCACCCCCGACGCTAACGCTGCACGGGTAGCGGAACGCGCAGGTCAGATGGCTCGTAGCCTCGACCGTCGGCTGTTGGGCGTCGTCGAAAACATGTCCTATATGAACTGTCCGGAGTGCGAACATCGATGGTTTCCTTTGGGGCGCGGAGGGGCGGAGTCTGTCGCCGAGTCCTTAGACATCCCAGTGCTGGCCAAGGTTCCGTGGGTCGTTATCGGCGAGGCGGGCTCAGTGGGATTGGTCCCCGATGGTCACATCGCACAGGAAATCTACCGCTTCTTAGCAAGAACCATCGAGCAAATGGATCTGATGCCGACGGAACAACTCACGGCCCAGGGCTGACGTTAAGCGGTCGCCATCCAGGCGCTGGGGTGGGTCTCAAGCGCTCGACCCACTTGTCGATTGAGTTGGGTACCGGATTATCGAATCCGGTGGATCCATGCTCCGATCGCCATCAAAATGTTGACACTCTGGTTTTTGGACGCCGTGCTCAAGGTCACCTGTCTTGTGAGCGGCGTTTTCCCGGAAGCCCGTGGGTGCGCACTCTTCACCCTGATCGACTCTTCAGCGCGATACGTCGTAGTTAGTGGAGTCACAAATCGTTACCTGGTTGGCCCACTAGACGGCCCCGGCGGCAAGCCCTTAAAGTGAACCCGTTCTTCTGATCGGTCTTGCATAGGCAAATGCAGCCAAAGCGGGCGACGCCATCGCGCGGCCTTGGTGTTCTATTTTCTCACCACGAAGAACGGTCTTATAGAGCATTGCCGGCTTCGAATCCTTCCCGAAACGCGCGCACCGCGTCGAGCCCTCTCGTCTCTCGGGCTCCGCCGACCGTTTGTACGGACACTTTGCCTTGCAGTGCACCTTCTAAATCACGGTTGGATTCTTGACCGGTGCAGAGGATCGTAAAGTCTCCAGGAATCCACTCAGGATCACCGTGGCGTTTGATAGTCACGCCATCAAGCGCGACATGGAGAACCTGAACCTCGGTTTCGATAGCTACTCGCCACTTGTTTAAGGCATCCCGAATAATCCAGCTAGTCGTTCGGCCGAGGGCGGTTCCAAGCCGAGTCTGGCGAGTAACCAGGGTAACCGGCGGCATCGTGTTCGTGCTACTCCGCAATCCAAAGCCTCGAAAGAATGCTTCGACTCCCATGAAGGACCCTTGGTGGATGGCGAAAAATAACGCCAAATCAATCCCAATGCCACCCCCACCGATAATGACAGGGCGTCCCGGCAGGGGCTCGGGCATCTCCAATGCCTGCGCATAGGTAAGAGGTGTATATCCATTGATGGTGGGGATGGAAGGGATTCGCGGTCTTACCCCTGTGGCTAAGATGACATGGTCGAAGGTGACAAGTTCCTCGATAGTTGGCTCGGTCGCGCACCGAATGGCAACGTTTAAACGCAACAACTCGTGTCGATAATATCCGATCGTTCCCCAGAACACGTGTTTCCATGGAATGCGAGCTGCCCATCGAAGCTGGCCACCGATATCGTCGGCCGCTTCAAAAAGGACAACGTGATGCCCGCGAAGGGCCGCGGCTCGCGCAGCCGCCATACCACCAGGCCCAGAACCTACCACTGCCACTGTCTCGTGCCTATGGGCATGGGCCATGGGCAACTCCCTTTCCCGACCAGTTCGGGGATTAACCATACAACCGACCGGTCGCGGGGGCCGATTGAAGATGCGATCCAAGCAAGCCTGGTTACAAGCGATACAAGGATTGATGACTCCCGGTCGGTTATTCATGCTTTTAGCCGCCCAATCTGGGTCCGCGAGCCATGACCGCGCCGGGGCCACAAAGTCCACTCGAGCATGTTGAATGAGAAAGTTGGCTTGATCGTGGTGGGCAATCCGGTTCGAGGCAATTACCGGGACTGAAACATGTTGTCGAATCGCGGTCGCGATTTGAACAAAGGCCGCGGGAGGGACATGCTGCGCGACAGTAGGTACCGACGATTCGTGCCACCCAATTCCAATATTCAAAGCGTCAACCCCGCCGGCGACCAGTCTTTGAGCCAGGGCGAAAACATTCGCCAAATCGTACTCTTCGGGCATAAGATCCCAACCCGAGATTCGAAAAATTAGAGCACGGTCGGCAGGAAGATTCCTACGAACCGCCGCTAGCATTTCGTCGATGAATGCCACTCCGCCTTCCCAGCCGCCGTAGGCGTCAGTACGGTGATTAACCATAGGCGACACAAACTGATTGAGCAAATATCCTTCTGCACCCATGATTTCTACCGCATCAAATCCCGCTTCACTGGCGAAATGGGCCGCACGTCCGTAAGATTCAATAATCTCTTGGATCTGGCTTGGGTTCATGGCGGTAGGTACTTCGCGGGTCAATTTCGAAGCGATAGCGCTGGGTGCCCAGGTTGCCTGCCCAATTTCTTCCGATCGGCTATACCGCCCACCATGGAAGAGTTGCAAGGCCATTTTTCCACCTGCCTGGTGCGTAGCCAGAGCCAACTGCTCTAGGTCGTGCTGATGTTCACGAGAGGTCAAGCAAAACATCTGGCCTTCGACCCCGGTCGGGTGGACGGCAACTCCGCCGGTAGTGATCAGCGCCGCACCTCCTTGGACACGTTCTCGGTAGAAGGCAATCAACTGGTCCAACATTTGATGGTCACCTTCAATCCCGAGATGCATCGCTCCCATCAACATTCGATGAGGCAAGTGAAGCGGCCCGAGTTGACCGGGTTGGGTCAAATACGGGTATACCGAAGATGCCATGGAAGCCTCCCTTAAAGTGGCATAGTCATTGCGCACAAATCAGTCTCGGTGATCATGAAGGCGAAGTGCTTACAATCGTTATCATGGTCCGTAAGTGGGAAGCCCCCTAACCCGCACTCTATAGCCCCTCCGCCCCGTTGAGTTTACCCGCCTCCCTAAAAAATACGGTCTTCGCACATCGGCGATTAAGTCACCCCGTACTCTAATCCCCCGCCACCGGGGAACTCCCGTTACCGCCGAGGAGTGACCGGCCAGCCCCGTATAATGCCAGGGCAGCTTGCGATCTGCACTCCCACCGATGCAACCAACGGTTTGAAGAACGTGGGCACAACGGCATATTTCGAATCCATCCGATTCCGCCATCATCGGCGCCCAGGTATCGACCATGAGCAAACCGTCCATCTCTGGTAGAAATGCACCCGACGCAAGCAGTAAAGTTCCCTGATTATGGAAGTTACAACCGTTAAAGTTATAATCTTTGTCGAGTCAAGAGCTTAAGGACCGTAACGATATCATACGACGGCATCCCAAAACCTCTTTGGAAAGGTCTATATTACTTTGGCCGACTTCGGTGTCACCCGTTCCCTAGAAATTCGATAAAACCGTTCAACGTCAGATCTTTCTCCAACCGGTGCTGATTTGAACGACGTTTATAACCGATCAGTTTGAGCAGGATCGAAAGACAAACGCATGAAGACCAGAAGACTCCTGCTAAGGCGTATGTTTAACGGTCTAGTCGCCCGTCCCGCCGGACCGCTGAAAGCCTCAGCTCCTTCACCCCACAACAAGACGGACGACATATCAAGCCCAGAGCCAACGAGCTCCATAATATGGTACTCGTTGGGCTTCAGGATGCTCGCGAATGAAATTCTCATCTGAACATCGATACCAGAGTGCGAACAGTGACCGTGCCCCGGGGAGCATAATGGCCGCAGGGTTAGTGCGCCAACAATTCGTGCATGTCACCCAAAACGGCCTCCAGATTAATCTCGTCCATGGGCTCCAACACCGCGATAATAAAACGATTTTCCTTTTCTGCGTGCACTTCAAAGAGTTTCGCCACTTGAGCGCCCAATGTGAGGGCGCGGCTCTGCTGATTAGACTCTCTTAAATCTTCCGTGAGTCCCTGGATCACAACGTGTTCAAACAACATAGACTCAATGAGTTGCCGAAGACTTTCCAGTTTCGCACCCACCCGATAGACGGTCGACTCCTCCGCAGCGGCATGGGGAAGCACCTCATCGACAAGATAAGCGGCCACCGCATCTCGAGCCGATTCCCAGGTGGTACTGGCTGTTTCGATGCTCTGAACCCGATCTTGAAGTTGCTGCGCCATGAAGGCGTGATGGTCGCGCATGGCCCTGGCTATATCCCGATTCGACATCAAAATTCCTCCTCCGTACTTATTGAAAACCTTCCCTTAGATCATATCGCAGACGGAGCCATACGCTGTGACAACCGTCACACAACTGAGCTTGATTTCCTTTCCCTGGCTTTGATTGCTGACCAGAAGACAATGACCGCGGTCTGCGCAACTATTCAAGAACGGAACAATAAGATGGTACCGGAGTATGCTGTGGTAGGAATTCATCCCCCATCAAGAGTGAACGTGGGTTTGCCGTGGGGTACGGAGACGATAGCAAGGTCTGATAGCGTTCACGAAACGATGCAGCCGCGTCCTGGAAAGGGTGAATACAAAGGGCGCCGGTTACATTTGCAAGAGTTTTTTGCGAAATATGTACGGCAATCAGAACATGAGAGCATGTTCCTGCTTGGTATCCTTGATCTAATGCGGTAGTTCTCCATGAATCACGGGCTCCATTATTCGCCATGATGTTCGAGCGATATGCGCATAGCAAGGGCCAACAAGTCCTCGGCACTCGGTTCAAGCCCTAACATGGGCAAGAACTTATTCGATAAACGCATAGCCTACGGCTACCATCCAATGAAGGCACTTTGCCGCAAGGATCCATGGTTCGACCAGATCACCGATCAGGCGTGGTTGCTACTTTTCCGCCTTGGGTCGCCTTATCCGGAGCATCTTCGAAGCCAGAGAAGGCTCCTTTAGTCGGTGTGCAGATGTGCGGGAGCCGAAACGCTAACGTAAGGGAGTTTCACGTTGTAGTTCAACCAAAGCCATGTTGGTCTCATTCTTCCGCAGATCGGTCAGGTCAGACATCGAAAAGCACCATTCCTCTACGAATAGCACTGTCAACACCGACCATTAACATAACCCCCGCCGACAATCATAACTGTCCTCAAAATGCACTATGGGCCATTGCCCGCAGTTATCCGATGGAATCCTCTATTGGACATTTGAGGGGCCGGTTCATGCCCTCCGGGATTCGAGACTCGTTTTTAATAGCACCAAAAGGTCTTGAATATTCATCGTCCGGTTGGTTTACGGATTCTAGTTTCAATCCTCGACTGAGTGCCGTTCTACCGCGCCAATCTTTTCACAGACCCTATCGACTGATCCATATTCTGCCTCAAAGGGCGAAGTGACTCATTGTGCGCTGCGAACAATGACGACATATTATGACACACCAATGTTGATCTTGATCTGTCACCACAGATCCCAACCCGGATGGGCATGTCTATTACGGCGTCTGGGGCCACGGCCAAAAATTTTGCTCCTCCCACTGGGTTACCAAACGTTACGGTGTAGGCCCATAGGGCTGTACTAATTCCCTTGGCGGCCATATCCTTTTGGTAATTGACGGCACCGCAGTCCACCAGTCCCTCGACCTCAAACCGATCCCTCAGCAACTCAACCAACTCGGTAGGATCAAGGGGCGCTTCATAATAAACAAGATGCCTTAAATATTTGTTGGCGCACGACATCCCCCGACAACTAAAGGTGTCATCGGCTGAATTTTCGTGTGTGCCATGTCCCATCGTTCTTCTTTGACCATCAAATCCTGCGGTTTGAGCCGCTTCATACCGTCGCACCCGAATTCAGGTGCCGCTCCATTACAATTCCCCCCAAAACCACCGACACCGCTTGCAGACATCACATGTTTTTACAAAAGTCGTTCAACCAACCTGACATTGCACCAAGACCCCTTGGGAACGCTGTAAGCTCACGTCGAGCCGATGACCACTCAAGCATGCCTTGGATGAACGGCCACAGCATCCTGCAAAGGTCGTCCGCTTCGTTAAACGGGCTTGACAAGCCCTAAGGGCAGGCCGTCTATGGAACTCATGTTACACGAGGACTTCGGTCTCATCGATTTGCTCGGGTCTCCGATAAAATAGTTCCGAGGTGTCGTGCGATTCATCCATCGCATGAAGCACCGACGACAAGGGACTACGGTAGACATAGGGATAATCCCTTTCCCCAAGACTCAGATTGAGTTGATAAGCCAGTTGTTCCTTACGTAAATTGAACGTCGAGAGGACTCCGTCGCGGTTTCCTCGAGGGTCCAACCGCACCCATCCCACGGAAGAGAAATAGGCCGCGTTTAACCCATGCAAGGCAAAACCCGATTCAGGGGTCCCTTGGCGCATGACGCGTTGATAACAAAACCCTGTCGGAATTGCCAGGCCACGGAATAACGCTGCCAAGAGGTGCGCCTTGGCAAAGCAGATTCCTGTTTCTGCTGCCAAGACCTCAGAAGCCGACACGGTTACCAACAGGTCACACTTGTCGAATGAGTGGCGTATTTGATCTCGTGTAAAGTCGAAAGCTAGCCTCGCTTGAGCCTCCAAGCTTGGAATGGCATCTCGAATTTCCTGAACTTTTTTCGCAATAGAAGCTTCCTGGTAATTAATGATCGCCGTGTTTTCCAAGAAATCTTCTAAATTTGGACTCTCCAAAATAAGCTTCATCGTTGACTTCTCCTTTCTTGTGGGTCAAGGCGAAACGGCCTACTCTACATCTCTCTACGCTATTGTTAGAACCATGACAATGAAGCGCCATGACCCTATCATGCTCGCCAGTGATGGCATAGTGAGTGATGCTGATCACATAGAACCGATGGTTTATGTTGGCTAAAGATAGGCCAACCGTCTCCGACTCTCACGCTCACTCTCGATGGTAGGGCCAAGTCTCTTCAATCACGGTCCCGCGCCCACATCTAAATCAGTCTTTGGGATCGTTGCCGTGTGGACTACGTCTCGGACAATAGTGTCGCCATCACCGACGGAAAGATCCCACCGTGCAGATAGAGTCTCCATTCGGCCGGAGTGTCCAAACGCATGGTCACTTCATTGAAGACGCGCAGTGGGCCTTGGTCAATGACGGTGGCGGCGAGTGTTGGTCGATCCCTCTCCTGAGGAGACTCTTCAAGCTTGGCCCACTCGATCGCTTCATCCCCTTCGATTCCCCACGCCATCTAAGATCCACCAGGCAGGAACTCCCGGGTCAACTTTCCCATCCCGATCTCATCCCACTCAATTGGGGGAGTTCGGCGGACCAAATTGAAAATGATGGACAGGACCCCCACGAAACCGATCTGGCGGTCGCGGGTAGAATCCGTGGAATGTTCTTTGGATCGTTCTCGGACGTTCCAGTCTTGTAGTTTTTGTCCGACTGTGTTGATGCGATCGAACGCCTTATTGCCCATGGTTGCCACCTCCACTGCCACCATACCGGAAGAGACTGCGGAGATTCCGTCTTTTTTCAGACCACGAGCGGTGATATACTGCACGCGGGTCAAACTTGACGGTTTGAGACTAAAGCCTAGTTCGTCCCACCACCTTGCTTAATGAAGGGGCCCACGCATCAGGTCTTTCTTTTAAAACGAAAACTTTGACCCGCGCGCAGTATAATCGAATCGCTTGCCAGAAAGGAATAGTCGGTCAAAATCACTTGACCGGAGGTAGGTACTAATGTACGAACCCCCGTATGCGTAGCCAGGCGACAAGCGAATCGATCGACGTCACGCAAGGGGATAGCCTGTTTACCCAGTCTTAGCAATTACTTCTGCCCCGCGAAAGGCGTTGAAATCGCCGCGAACGATACCATCATCTTTTCAAGATTCTCAATGTTTTCTTCCCGAGATAAACTGCCAGACCTGCCGCTAATCCCGCCACTAAACTGTCCATCAATGTTTTATGAGGAGATGCAGGTATTACGGGCCAAATGAAGAAATCCGCTGCCAACTCGAACGCCACAATGAATATGGTGGTTAGAGTATAGGCTTGGGTTCTGCTGACGTAGATACCGTCCCCGACGTATACCTTGTGATGGTTCACAAACAACTAACTCCCTCCGTGAATTCATTGGCATTGGGCCCCTCATGCAAGAAGAATCTACGGCACGTGGCGTTTCTTTCGCCAACTCACAAATCCGGCGACAGCCATAATGAAGAAGCCACTGCTCGCGACGAGTAATGCAATGCGGACCATGCCGTGCTTCTCCACACCCAGGAACGCATACACGAGGCAGAACATCAGCATCGACAGCGCATACACCAATCCACGCTTAATGCGGGTCACAATGAACCACTCCCTCCGGACGCACAACCCAAGAGTCAATACGTCCCGCTAACTTTGGCTAAACTGTCTCTCCATCCAGTGCCACATGAATAAGCCCCAAAAATATCCTCCGATGAGGAATAGGACAAGGCTGGCGGCCGATTGCACCCATGAGGTTCCACCGAGTCTGTTAATCGCGTAAACCAGAATCCCCGTAGAGATCCCCCAACCCATCACACCCGATAGCCAGATGTATCGCTTCTTCCCTCTGGCCCGAACCCTCGCCCATCGTTCCATTTGTTGCTGGGTCATCGCTTT
>DAHXNH010000322.1 GCA_027365485.1 Clostridiales bacterium | reverse complement strand
TAGACTCGGGCAATGATAGTACGGAGAACCTGGACGTCATCCGTGAGCACGGAGGCGAATTTTTGATCAAGCGCAACTTGCGCCGAGGCGAAACGCCGACCAGCTGGCTGGCCGTAGCCCAGGCGAACCAGGACGCTGCTGGCTCCCGCAGTTTTGCCACTCGCCCCGGCAAGACCGTCTATCAAGGGGAGGTCTTGCGCGCCCCGAAGCAGGGGCATGCCGAGGAACGGATTGTCTACCAAGTCATCGAACGAACGATTACCGCTCAGGGCCAAATTCTGTGTGTCCCGGAGATCGAAGTCGCCACCTATTGGACCTCGCTCCCCGATCCCGCTCCGGAACTGTTACCCTGGTATCCCGATCATGGAACCATGGAACAGTACCACAGCGAATACAAGACCGACTTAGATTTGGAACGCTTGCCTTCGGGAAAATTTGCGACCAACGATTTGATCCTGCACTTAGGCATGTTGGCCTTTAACATCTTGCGCGTCATTGGGCAGGAAACGCTGGCTTTTACCGACCTTCCGTTACGGTCCGTCGACGCCTTCGCACCGTGGTCCGGCAAATCATTGGATGCGCGGCTAAGTGCGTCACCCACGGGAGGACGACGACCGCGCTATGCAGAGACGAACCCCTGGGGCACAATTTTAGGACAACTCTACGCCGTCTTCCCCTAACTTCACCGGCGATGCATCTGGGATCCGACCGTCATAGCGCTTCGCATCCACCCGTTCGGACCGAACGGGGCCTTGGCGTTGTCGCGATTCGGGGCGGCACTACGTTTGCCTTGAGAAGCCGCAGAAGCGTTGCGCGCAGGTATCCGCTCTATCATAATTATCTGTCTCTTGCCGCAAGAATATCGCCAAATCCTGCCAGTATATCCCATAAACTACTAGTATCAGTAGATGATTAACATTTCTCTATTTTCAGACGTGTTTTCGTCACGGATTCAGGTTTGTAGATTGCCCGACTTTGGCATCATACAACTCAGTCGGACTCCCAAGGTTGCAGATGTTACGTTATAACGATGTGCTCTCGAGGATGACAGACAGGATTGCTGAAGTCATTGTACATGCCCGCTCAGACGAAACAGGCGAGTCTCAGGGACAAATTCATGAATGGATGACCGAGGAATACGGAAGTTCGTTTTTTCAGAAAACTTGTGGCATTGCTTACACGAGATATCGCAAGGCTAATTTTGGGGACGATGTATGTAACGAATATATAGATGTCGAACCGCAGAAGGGCTCGCGCGATCTTGATTTAGTCATCGAATCAGGTGATCGCCGAAAATGCGTAGGGTTTGAGATGAAGGTGTCTGTTCAGAATTTTTGGACGGATAACTCGCGAAAGACAGAACGGACCAAGCTACGGTACATGCAACTGCTAATCGAATTATTAAGTCCTTTTGGGTTCGCGGTCTATTTGGTTTCGGCCAGGGGGGTCGTATCAGCCAAGGTACTAGAGCAGCTTCGTACGTTGAGGGCGGGCGGAGTACAGGTCGTCACCATCCGTCAGTTGGCAGGAATGTAGAGTAATTTCCTCATCAAAAGCGTACGTTCAAACCGAGTTTACCCACATATTACAAGATGTCCCATCCCCTTCATTGCGATCGGTAGGACAGTTGGCCAGCGATGGCCACGCAAAGACCGCTGCGCACTCGTCAAGGCCCCGTCACAGCATTTATCATTCAATTGCGACTTTGGGTTCTCTGGGTCTAAAGGTCGGGGCGTTCTTGCTGTACCGGTCATAACTTTGGCCAAGTTTCTGGTCGACGGCATAGCAAAATCCCCGACGATCCATCGGGAAATCCGATAGCGCGATCGATGGAGGGTTTCGGGACTCACTCAATAGTAACGCGCACACTGTTTCGGGTCGGCGTCCGAGGTGTTGGAGCGTTCGTTGAATATTGGGGAGTTTCATCCGTCGAATCCAGCCGATGGCGACATTGCACAGCGTTGTCATGACTTGGGGACCGCAATCGGTCCGGACTTGGGACCGGTCTTCATCATAGGCCACGTCCCGGACGCCATGCAGGGGGGGGCAATGCCCCAATGCCCTCGCACATGCCTCCCGATCCACTGAGCCGGGGTCTTTTTCGCACGTAAGCTCGTGACACCGAAGGCTACTTCATGGCGGGGATTTCCTCCTACGAGGTTCGTCACATGGCAGTCAATGCGAAAGATCTGGCCCGAATGGGCATTGAGGATGGTCGAGGCGCGCACGGTCCGCTGCCCGATATGGCCATGCCCTTTATCGAAGGTGATGCTCGGGAGGCTATAGTCGTCCCACTCGGCAGCCGCGATCGCTTCGTACACGCTGGGTTGATTCATTTTGACTTCCATGACGTCGTCGGCCGGTTTGTCTTCGACAAGATACTGTGCGGTCTCGGTTTGGGTATGGAGAGATGCTTGGCCGCCGGAGCCAGGTTCACCACGTTGGCAATATGCTTCGCGAAATCGAGTTCGGCGCGGGTGGGTTGAATCCCCGGACTACGCCGAGGACTTTTAAGGGGGACTCAATTTCGCCGGTCACCACATTGACACAGGCACGACGAGTGCAAAAAGAGCGCCAAGATCCCATGGTTGCCGATGAGAACTGACAGAACGTGAGCGTCCTCAGCGTGCGGCGTTAGGGTAGCCGTGGCGCGAAGAGATGCGATGTGATGAGCTGCACTACTCGATATGATTAGAGTATGATTGTAGAGGATCAGTTGGACGTGAAAATGAATGGTTGGCTAAACCAATAGTGTTCTCAACTAAGGAGAGTGGTTATCATCCCCGAAAAGAAAAGCTCTAAGCAGCGAAATGGGACTAACCCGACGGGATCTGCGCGCAAGTCCTTGCTACCCTCGGACGATATTTTGGATCCCATCGTTGCGTTTGCCGAACTCCATCCCGGCGCCCAAACCTTGGCGTTAACGGCCCGTCCGAATCCATATGTTCCTGAGGGCGTGTATGGCATCATCGACTCGTATTGTACGGATGCCGACTGTGATTGTCGAGTGGCTTATCTTTCTGTGGTATCGATGCAAAAGGGGCAATTGGCCCAACTTACGTTTGGGTGGGAGTCGGAATCGTTCTATCAAGACTGGATGGGAGATTTTGATCCGGTCGATGACGATGATCATCCTTGGAACTTTCATGGCCTTAAGCTAATGGCCCTAGCTCCGCAAGGCAGTTTTGCCGAGCCCCTATTGAAGATGGTCGGCAGTATGCTAACCGACAGTGAGACCGTAGAATTCTTCAAATCCCGATATTTTGAGTTTAGGGCCGGGTTGCACCAAGACGCGTAGCAGTCGATTGGCTGGCTAGATAACAGGTGGTGACCATGCTTTTAAGGCACCTTTGAGATTTTCGAGCAGCGGGGAGAAGACTTTAAGCTTCCCTTCACTCAGACCGCGAGCGCGGAAGACGAGGGTATGGTTGGGGGGGATTTTGGGATTAAGACCGTCCTAAGCCAAGTTTGGACTTGGTCCGAGGTCCGATCGCAGCGGTTCAGAGCATCTCGTCGACGGTTTGGCCTTTAAAGAGCGTTGATTGGTGGTGCGGGCGAAAAGGGAGATCGCGACCGGGTGCGGGACTGCGCCAGTGTGGGGAGGAGGGAACGCATCGCATCGGACCTACTGGCGGATTTAAACCACCAGGGAGGGGATGGATGAGCAGAAGCTTGGATCGACCGGGGAGTGTATTTGAGTGATGAGTAACCTTCGGTTAAGTCCACAGGCTTTTGGGGTAGATCCGTGCCTTTTTTCGAAAAAATGGCTTAATCTTTCGATGATGAAGAGCATTTGGCCATCAACCCGAATCGGTGAGCTCGGCCAAAAGGATTTCCGGGTGACCGCCAACCGACCGGTTGGAGCAGACCCGATGAGAGGTGCCACTTCGAAATTTACCCCTCCGGCCAAACTCGCCAAGGGCTCGTGGCGGGCGTCCGTGTTTGTGCTAGCTGGCCAATGCCGGCCAACCAAGTCTGAGTCTTCACTGCGGTAGGGGCATTTCAACGCGAGCGGCTGCGGAGGCTATGGCCGGTCCATCGGGTAGCCATTGCTGCCAGGGGGCACTTCTCACCCGGGACATCTTGCCCAGCCACGGCCAGAAAATGTCTTGGGTGGACTCGGCTACTCCTCGATCGCTTCACCTGTTTTTCGACGGATTGCTGCGTCTACTATCCCGTTTGGTCGGCTGCTCAATCGCATCCCGGTAATTCTCTTGGCGTTCAGCTAACTCGGCATTAGGTGGGGGACATCATCCATTTATCGTCTTCGGCGAGCTCGACGAGGGCTTGTTCCAAGGTCTTTTGGTCAAAGGCTTCCGGATCCCACGATGGTCCGATGTCTTCGATAGTGGCTTGGTAGAAGGGATCGGTCGGATCAGCTAAAATACGGAGGCATTCGTCATATTCCCCCTCGTCATTAAGGTCAATAGGAGGACCATTGCGCGCGCCACTGAACAGGGAGGGGACCTTTTCCCCGAGGACCCGGGATCGAATGTTCCGGACTTTGACTCGATGGGTCCAATCGCCTCCCTCGCGGTAGCGATGTTGGAATGTGCGCGCGCTTCGGCTGGCCACTTGTCGAAGTCGGACGGTCTCGTCTGAATGGATGGTGGCATCCAGTGATGCATCCCCATAGCGTTCGCCCGCGACCACGAATTCATAGTATGAGCCGCCTGCCCAGCCAAAAGATGTTTCAATGGCCTCGTGTAGCTGTGCTAAGGTGATGCGGGCAGGGACGCTAAAGCGGCGCCAGATCTTTGGGGTAATACCAGTGAAGGACACCTCTAATTCGTAGACCAAGTCGGCATCTTCTGTCGAGGGTGAATCGTCGACGGACGAGGCCAGGACATCCAGGGAGGAGCGTAGTAGGGCTCTTAAGTCGTTCGGAACGACGACCAGTTTCTCGTCAGACCGACCGCCGGCGCGCTTTCCGACAAAGATGAGCCCACGCAATCGAGTGCGACCAATCGTGCTGACGGGGGCGGTGGTATACCAGGAAAAAGAGTCTCCGGTCTCATCTCCGAATTGATCAGCAAGCGTCTGATAGGGGAGGCAGCCGCCGGCGCCGAGAAGTTTCGATAACAGCGATCGTTCCTTGGCGCCTAAAGGGTCTAAGACGGTGCGAAGGGTCTCGGGATCCGTAAGCCGTTGAAAGATGGACGCTTTTTTGGCTTGGGGGTCTTTAGGGATTTTGGTTCGAAGCGCCTTCAGCATGGCGTTCAGCCACTCCATCGAGTATCTTTCGAGGCCCTCAGGCAACGAAATGTGGGGAGAAATGATAGGCCCGTCGAATTCATCATACATAAAGCGCCTCCAGTCCTCAGGAGTTCTGGGGGCCCGGCGCCTCGGACTGAGGTCCGGTGGATAGTCCGACAATGAAATTCGCCTCCTCGAAAATGCTGGCTACCCCATTATCTCATCTAATGAGTGCTTACGACAATACAGGAAACAAGATCGCGATAGACCGGGATAGCGTACGATCCGACGTCGCGAGTCTGATCACCAATCCCGGCCGCATTCGGCGCGACCATTGGTTCTGGATTGGCCCACGTTTGCCTCGCTTGACCACTCGGTCCCGGACTGAGCGCCATGGCAGGCGTTGGTGATTTTGCAAAGGTCGGAAGGACCGTTCTGATGGACTTATCCATTTCTGATCATTGCTGATCAAATCTGTTGCCACCTTCCTGGTTCATCGCGCCACGGCGCCCCAGGACTCGCTGTATAGCTCGTCTTAGGGTCTCAAGGACCGGTCGGCCCCCGTCGGGGCTTTCCAAGGCTCATCCACCGGAGGACGCTCCCCAAGCGAGCACCGAGCAGGTCTGCCGTCTCCTTCGCAACGCTCAGGACATGGAGGCAGACACGGATGGACAGCCGTCCAACGAACTCCCAGGACTCGCCGGACAACTCGTCTCGGCCACTTTTTTTAGATTGATCGCCGCGTTGATGTCCCGATCGTGAGGGACCTGGCACTGCGGGCACGTCCACTCCCGCACCGAGAGCGGCATTTTGTATCCACACTCGGAGCAGATCTTGCTGCTCGGATACCAACGGTTCACTACGATGACCGTCTTTCCCCGCTGTGCCACCTGGTATTCTCACTGCCGCCGGAATTCGCCAAAGCCCATATCCGCAATCTGCCGAGCGAGCTTGTGATTTTTGAGCATTCCGGCCACGTTGAGATCCTCAATGGCAATCACGTCAAACCGCTCAACGAGCAGGGTAGTCCACTGGTGCAAGGCATTCGCCCGGATATTCGCAATCCGGGCATGCAGCCGGGCCAGACGACGCTGCGTTTTCTGCATGTTCTTCGACCAGGGAATAGGCATGCCTTTCGGGATGGCCTCGCCCGGCTTTAGCCCGGCCCGCACTTTGGCGGCCTCCATCTGGCGACTGAAGTGTTTCGATAACCGACGAAGCTGGGTCAAGGCGGTCGCATAGGCTTTCGGTCCCACGATCTTCTCGCCGGTTGAGAGTGTGGCCAGCGCCGAAACGCCCAAGTCTACCCCGACCGTCGCTTGGCCTTCGCGACGGACACTGGGCGGATCGGGAATCTCCACGGTGACACTCAAAAACCAGCGATCAGCGGTTCGCGACACGGCGCTTCCGACCACTTTTCCGATAAACCGCAATGGTTCGTGCAGGCGTACCCAACCTAACTTCGGAATATGCACTTTGTGTCCTTTGACCGTGAATTGATCATTGGTCAACGTGAAGCTATCGTGGCGACCTTTTTTCTTGAACGTGGGATACTCGGCGATTCCGGCAAAAAAGTTCTGAAACGCTTGGCCCAAATGGATAATCGCCATCTGGGGGGCGTTCTTGGTGACCTCGAGCATCCAGGAAAACTGCTCCCGTTTGATGGCATTGAGGTGCTTGCGCAATGCCGGATCGGAGGGCTTTGTCCCGGTCGGATCCGCTTTCCAGGCCTCGTACTGTCGTTGCCATTGGTGCAAGGCCCAGTTGTAGGCGAAGCGTGCCGTGCCCGTCGCCTTGCGGAAATACGTCTCCTGTACATCGTTGGGATCGAGGGCAATCTTATGGGCCAGAATCATGATGACGCCTCCTCCTCCTCCTCCACGTGTTTCACGCCCTCCAGCAATTTTTGATTCTTTCGGGATCGACTCCCGTAGAGTCGGGCCGAAAACACCGTGATGATATCCCGCCCGTCTTGGGCCAATTCCTCTTCAAACGTGGGGTCCTCCCCTTGGTTGAGAATCACGACTTCCACCTGCTTCGCTTCACAGATGGCAAAGACCAGTTCTGCCCCAAAACGCAACCATCGATCCTTGTGGGTGATGATCAGCCGACCAATCCGGTCGGCCAGGATGTCATTCAAGAGACGTTTCAAGCCCTTCTTGTGGTCGTTCCTCCCCGACCCGAGGTCGGCGATCCCCTCAAAGGTCCACCCTTGGCGAGCACAATAAAGCTCCAGTCCCTGCTTTTGGCGCTCCCGATCGTCTTTCTGGTCGTGGCTCGATACGCGGGCATAGGCCACGGTTTTTCGCGTCACGTCGGCAGCCGTCCGGAAACGTTCAGGACACAACTTCGCCACATCATAGCGACGGTGACCGCCAGAAGTATAGGCTGGAAAGAGTTTTCCTTCGCGTTCCCAACGCTGCAAGGTGGTGATAGAGACCCCCAAGGCTTGGGCTGCTTCTCCAATGCTGACAATACTATCCATATTGGATAGTATAAGACAGGTATAGATACATTGCAATCAAACTGTTAAAACCCTCCTCTGGGTGATCTGTGGCCATCAGTAGGCGTAGCAACGTTAGCCCGTATGGAGCCGAACGCCAGAGAGTCGCAGCATTTAGGTCATCTGGCAGCGACTTGGCGACCACCCGATAGCCTAGTAGCTGTTCGAATCTTGGACCTCTCACAATGGACGCTAATTGGAAGATTGGCGCGGCCTGAACGCACACGCGTCATCGAGCCGGATGCGTTTTCCGAAGGTTTCCGATCTCAAACCCCGCTTCGCGCATCATTCCCCTGTTCTTGGTGTCTTGGGATCGTAGTCTAATGATCTCAAATGACCACAAACACGCGGGATTCATGACGCTGGTAACCATTTTTGGGTGTCGTCCCCGGGAGAGGATGGGGGATAGTTTCGCAATGCGAAACGCAAGGGCTTATGGTATGGTGGTGAAGAAGATACCGTTGAAAACTCGGCTGAGCTAACGTCTAACGTTTGGCTCCAACGACTCGATCGGAGTGGCGGTCTTGGGGTCGCTTCCCCGCCCTTGGGGGAGTGGACCGCGTTGCTCGGATCGGGTCCGAATCTAAGCGAGGATAAACTTATGACATGGAACCTGTCTTTGGCATCCGAGATCATCGACCAACACGTACCCGAAGGCTATCTCGGCGGCTGGTGGTTAGGTGGCGCCAGTTGGATCTTCAAGCACCCTAATGGATCCGTACTGTCTATCGATTTATTCCTTCGTCCCTACGGTTCGCCAGGCTGGGTCCGTCGGGTGCCGCCGCCATTTCCACCCACAAAGATGCCGATCGGCCCATTACTGGTGACTCATGAGCATGGGGATCATTGTGACCTGACCGTACTCAGCGAAATGGCGCGCCGTGACCAGGTGGTCTTGCTACCGCCGTCGGCGATGGCGGCTTGGCAGCGCACCGGCGAGCGTGCCGGCCCTTGGCGGACGGTCGGGCCTGGTCGTATCGAAACTGTGGGACCGTGGACCATTTCCGTCTTCGATTCAGGAGACACCACGGCCCGGTCCGCCGTGATGTATACCATTTCTGCCGAAGGCGTAAGGATCTTTCATGGTGGCGATACGTTGTGGCAAGACGGCCTGTTTGATGGCATCGGTGATGAACTGGCGCCTACCTATGCGGTTTTGAGCGTGGGACGTCCCGACGACGTCTCCCAGTTCTATCTTTCCCCCCAAGAGGCGACCGTGGCGGCGCGCGAACTGCGTGTCTTACGGTGGATTCCCATGCATTGGGACATGTGGAGCCAAAATGCCATGGAACAAAGCACCCTCGAGGAGGCGTTGAACCAACAAGCGAGAAGCGGCCCTGGATTTCGCATCCCGACTCACGGCCAATTTGGATTGTTTAGTCCCGGCGGCGGCGACCCGTGGTCGGAACAGGCTCGAAGGGTCAGCGGACATCCCCATGCCGATCCAGAGGAAGGCGGTTTGCGATGAAAATTGCTCGCGTGGAATCGTTTTTAGTTCCGCCCCGGTGGTGTTTTGTCCGGGTGGAAAGCCAAGACGATTGGGTAGGTTGGGGTGAAGCCATCATCCCCAAGCGCGCCCGAGCGGTGACCGGAGCCATTGATGACTTGGCCGAAAATATTTTGGGTCGAGACCCCGATCGGATTGAAGATTTAGTCCTGCGCATGCGGGCCGGAGGATTTTTTCGCCGCGGTCCGGTGCTGGCCTCGGCCATGGCCGCGATCGAACAAGCGCTCTGGGATCTAAAGAGACATCGGTACGGTCTTCCCGTCTTTCAATTTTTGGGCGGTAGAGTTCGCGACCATGTCAGCGCTTACAGTGGCATTGGCGGAGACGATCTCAAGACCATGCTTGCCCAAGCCGAATCTCGTGTTCAGTTGGGATTTTGCGGGGTCAAACTAGGCGTTCCGGAGTCTTTCCATTACTTAGAAGTGCCAGAGCGCACCGACCGATTCATCCAACTCATCGCTGGACTGCGCCAAGCCTTAGGCCCCACGATCGCAATCGCCGTGGATTTTCACGGCCGAGTGCACCGCGCGGTGGCTCGCAAGCTTGCGCATGCGCTTGTCCCCTATGATCTCTTGTGGATTGAAGAAGCTTTGCTGCCGGAACATGACGACCTCTAACCCTCGGTGTTTGACGGGATTCCTATCAACCTGGCCACCGGAGAACGGCTAGTCGATCGTTGGGCCTTCAAGCATGTCTTGGAAGAAAGCCGGGTCGATATTGTTCAGCCTGACGCCTCCATCACCGGGTTATTTGAGTTGGAAAAAATTGCCCGCATGGCCGAAGCCTACGACGTCACCGTGGCTCCGCATTGTCCCAATGGTCCCTTGTGCCTGGCCGCAACCCTGCAGGTAGACGCCGTCTTAGGCAATGTCGTTTGGCAGGAATATAACCTGGGGATTCGGGATTTTAGTCAATATCTCGAGAACCCGGAGGCGCTCTTAACCGACCAAGGTCGGTTGCGCACTCCCACCGGGCCCGGCTTGGGCGTCACCATTAATGAAGCGGCAGTTCGCGAAGCAAATGGCCCTTTGGTCAAAGATCCCGATTGGCAGCACGGAGATGGGACTTACGCCGAATGGTAAGTCATGCCCCCGGCCGCGTTCCATAGGTGGTCAGGCCTGAAGTCGTCAGACCCTAACTCCGAAATCGGAGACGGATCGGGTGGCGATCCCGATGTTGATTAACCGGTCCCCACCATACTGCCCTAGAAACTGCCAAGACCCTTCATCGGTCCATTCGCTAAGGTCGTAGTTGCGCTCGGCAGTGAGTCCAGTCAAGCGGAGCCAACGCACGGGTGCGGCTGGCTCTGCCAGCCGATTCACCCACACCACCAAGCCCTCGGTGCCGTTCCCGCTGACGAACATCCACGATGCTTCATTGCCTTGGGCCGGGTCCAGCAGGCGATAGAATCGGCCGAATTGCACCAAGGGTCTGATTGCCTTATAGACCGTAATCTGTCGACCAATGGCCTCCCGCTCCTTGGCGGACAGCCGGGTCACATCCAACTCGTAGCCAAAGGTGGCCGACATGGCCACCCAAGCCCGCGTCATAAGAGGGGTGATGCGTCCCACTTGTTGACTCGGTACCTGCGAGACGTGGGCGGTCATTGCAATCGGCGGATAGACCAGGCTGGTGCCATATTGGGTCACAAGACGATCGATCGCATCGGAGTCATCGCTGGTCCAGGTCTGTTGGCGCTAACTGGTTTTGTCATCACTTCCACTAACTCTCGTGCCATCAGATACCTCACGGATCAGGACTAGACGTAAAGTCGAGATCAGCCCAAAGGGCTGGGATTCGCTGATTGACGCACCCAGAAAACCCACTGCCTACGCCAATCAGCGAATGCTGGGAATACCATCGGGGGGAGTTCCTCGACCACCAGTGCCCCATCGGAATTAGGCCAGAACTGATGACCACTGACTTAGCCAAACCATAGACAAAAGGAGTTAGC
>DAHXNH010000315.1 GCA_027365485.1 Clostridiales bacterium | reverse complement strand
CGCCCCACCCAATTGGAGGGACTTTCGACGGCAAAGTGGAAGAGACTTGCCACCAGGACGGAGACTGGCGGCACTAACAGGACACAGACAGGCAACGGGAGATAGGCGCTCAGCCCATAGACCAAAGACAACAGCACGAGGGGATGGGTGAGATACAGGCTATAGGAGATGGTCCCCAACCACCGCGCCGTGGGACGTTCCAAGCCCTGTTGAATACGCCCGGGCACGAGGGCGAATGCGATCCAGACCAACGCTGCCACGGCAATAAAGAAGTCTCCCACCGGAGCGATAGAATCCAAGTCTTGCAATATCGGCAAATGGCCAAAGTTCGGCACCAGCCACGTCCAGTTATACAAAGCGAGGGCGCAAAGCAGCAACGCTCCTTTGGTGCGGGAAGAGAGCGGAGTAAGCGTACGAAGAATGGCGTGGCGATACTTCGCAAATGAAGCGCCGATCACAAAAAATGCCGTGTAATAGACCGTGCCTCCCAGTTCCATGGGTAGAAAGGGCATCAACACGACCCCCATGAATAACAGGAGGATGCTCAGCCCCAGGTGGGTATACCAGGGCGTGCGGCGAAGAATCAGAGGAAAGATCGGAAAGAACAAAGAAATGCGCATCTCATACACCAGACTCCAAGTGGACGTGTCGACCATTTGGTTGAATTTTCCGCTCATGAATACCAGGTTCGTGATCATGGTTCCGTTGACGGTGCCATCCCACATCGAGCGAAACCAACTACTGACTTGCGTAGTTGTTGCCGAGTCTAGGTGGGGATGCAAGGTTAAAATGACCATGGACCCGGTGACGGCCACGAGATAGGGAAAATAAATGCGGAAAAACCGACGAATGAGAAATGTTCCATAGGCATTCGGGCCTTCGTCATAGTAGGGAAGCGACAACACGAATCCACTGAGGACGAAAAACAAGATCACCGCTTCATGACCATCCCACACGATATGCAGCGGAGTATGGGTGAAAATCCACATCCACGTTCCATGCGTGGGTTGTAGCAAAAGAACCGCAAGAAACGCGGGGAAGACAATCAGTGAGTGCTGAACCATCACCGTGAGCGCGGCGAATCCCCGGACAGAATCTAAGGATTTGATATGTTTAGGGGGCACCGAAACACCTCATTTGTTCTCAGATTGGGGTGCATCATTACTGGTTTGTCTTTGGGCGTTGGGACTCCTCGAGGATTCGGAGGGTGGATCCGCCCTCTAGAATGGGATGATGGAAAGCGTGTGAACTGTAGCCTCATTCGCTTCGAGAGGAGCCCATGGCTACCGCACTCCGGAGAGGGTCAATGCGAAGCTCATCGCAGAAACGGTGTTGGGGAGAACAATCCGTACCACCCAAGCGCAGTCATCCAGACGACGATCTAGCCGTTCCGGTCGCTACGTCACGTACCCATTCCTTGTGGCGGAAGAATAGCTGATGGCCAGAACGTGCGATCACACTTTGCAGTTGCAGAATCTAACAAAGATAGGCTTCTAATGCGGTGGTAGGTAGGTAGGTAGAGTAAGAAGGGCTCTTCCGAACCCCTCTTACTGATCGAACTGAACTTGTGGTTTTCTCACATCCGGCTCTCCGACGATGGTTGCCCCACTAGGGGCAAGGATGGGCCCATCCTCGGTTCCTCTGCGAAGTGCTCCAGACGCCCCTTCCGAGACGTGAAGGTTGCTAGGTCCGAAGACCCATCTCGCCTTACCAATTGAATTAATATCCACCGATCCACGTAAACTCGGGATCAAGGCTTGTGCCGGAGGGAAAGATGAACGGATTCGCGGGAAAGGAGGTCCACTTGTTCGTGGCAAGATTCAGTGTCCACAAACTAGCAGGACCTGAAGTGCCTGCGGTTAAGAAAGTCACAAGATCTCCGTTTTCTAGGATAGTGGGACGACTGAACGTTGGCCATTCATATCCCGATGGAGGGGACAGATTCACCCAAGAGGCAGCAGTAGGGGTACCGGATAGCGAGGAGAGTGTTGACACGATGGTGCTCGGTGTCACCCCCCCGTCATTGAACTGTTGAATCAGAATGATCATACCGGACACCGGATCGACTTCCAAGAATGTAGACGTTACTCTTAATCCTGAGAGGTTCGGAAGAGGAATCGAACGCCACGATCCTGTAGACAATCCGTTCCAGATCCAAATGTGATCGTTGCCGGCTACGAGTAAATCGTTATTGCTTGAATCAAATACGCTGGGTAGAGTAATGACGTTGTTCACGGCTCCACTGGGCGTAGCCGCATTACTCGGCAAAGTTGGAGCAAGCACGGGTTGGGAAGGATTCTCGGGGCTCACAATAGCAAATTGATTACTTTGCGGTTCGGCCCACGTTGTTCCGGGCTCATCTTCCCCTGTAGCCTCGGTGGTAGCAAAATCTCCATTGTTGGGATTGATCGCCAGTGGCTCATTTAATCCACTAGAGCCAGACTCAGGCGCGGTTAAAAGACTCCATGAACTACTAGTCGGATCGGCTAAATTGATCTTTGTGTATACTATGCCACCATTCGAGCTCGCTCCGATATACCCTTGTGGACTGATCAAGTTCAAAGGCATGGTATTTAAATAATTAGTGTAGGCGGACGGAGCGTTAATGAATTGCCACGTTCCATTCGTCCAGATTACGGCCGACGTAGTGCCTGAAGGGCTAGTAATGGTAGTCACTAAATAGTTGTCGCTCGCAAGGGGATTATAATGTCCTGACGACGGCGAAATCGTTTGCCAACTCGTACCCGTCCATTGGACTATCGGCTGAGAAGCATTGTTCGGATCAGAAGCACCGTATTGAGTGCTGGCCATAAAAAACGGTACGGATTCGATGCTGGTCGACGAGATATTGGAAGACGTCGAAGATGTGCTCGCATCCAGGGTACAAACCGAGGTTGTCTTTGAATGGCTGGCGATCTGCCCAACGTGTGCAATCTGGCACGTGACCCAATGATGCATGGGGCTACCGGGAACGGCGATAGCTCCAATGGACATTAGGCTAATCGCGGCGGCAACAATAATCCACGTACCATGAGTCGTTACGTTGGCAGCAGCGCGATGGTTGGCCCACCGATGAGCTATGACACGAATACGCATTGAAATCCTCTCCTTTAGGAAAATTTGACGGGGTCGAAGGCGGGATGGTGAGCAACGAAGTGCACCTTTTGGGGCGGTAAGCCCAATCATCGGCAGCGGAACAGAGCGCTATGAGGCCGATGGGGGGCGACAAGATCTTATTGCTCATGGAACCACCGAAGGATTCCACCAGGTGACGACTCCCCACGGCTAAAGCCGGGGGCTTCTCGGTTCCTTGCCGTAGCGTCATCGCTATCGGCTCCCCGAAGGCTCCGTCCGAGCCCGAATTGCTTTGGTTGGGTTTATCCCGCCAGAGCACGAGTCAAGATGTTGTTCGCTGCATTGAGGTCCCGATCATGGATCGTATGGCATTCAGGACATTGCCACATCCGATCCTTCAAGGCGAGATCGGTTTTGCGATACGAACATCCCGGGGTGGAACAATCTTGACTCGTGGATTGGGGATTCACTAAAATCACATGGCGCCCAGCGTCTTCCGCTTTGGCGATGGTGAAATTGATGAGTTGGTGCCATCCTGCATCCGCGATACTTTTCGCGAGGTGGTGATTTTTGAGGAGTCCTGAGATGTTGAGCTTCTCAAACGCGATAACTCCGTAAGTGTTCACGAGATATCGGGACACCTTATGCGCAAAATCCCTCCGTTGATTCGCAATATGTTCATGGAGTCTCGCTAAAGCCCGAACCCGTTTCTTTCTCCGTTGTGACCCTTTCTTACTCTTGGAGACTTGACGTTGTTTTTGCTTGAGTTTCCGTTCGGATTTTCGTAAGAATTTTGGAGTCTCGAAAAACTCCCCATCGGACGTGATCGCGAGATGCTTAATCCCCACGTCCACGTCTACGGTAAGATCACTCCAAGGGAGTAGGGTAGGTTCGACTTCGCAAGAAACACAGACGTAATACTTCCCATTCTTCACGATGATGGTACACGTCTTAACCTTTCCAAAGATAGGACGGTGAAGCTTCACCTTCACGTCCCCGATTTTCGAGAGATGGAGGCGGCCATCCCGAATGACGTATCCCCCTTGCGAATAGGTGAAGGAATGATAGCGCCCGAAAGACTTAAACCGTGGAAACCCAGGTTTTTCTTCTCCCGCCTTCACGCGGCGGAAAAAGGCATCGTACGCTTTGTTCAATCGCCGGGGCACGTCTTGGAGCACTTGGGAATGAATAGAGGCCAAATCTGGAATCGCGGTTTTCCGAATCGGTAAACTCTTCGCCTGATCCACCCACGACACGGAATGCCCAAATTGTTGATAGGACTCAATCCGCTCCGCGAGAAGACGGTTATACAGGAGTCGGCAATGTTCTAGGGTTTCATCAATCCGTTGTTGTTGCTCCTGATTGGGGTAAATCCGATAT
>DAHXNH010000307.1 GCA_027365485.1 Clostridiales bacterium | reverse complement strand
GCCGTCACCGGTTGGGCGGGGTATGCCCGATTGATCCGCGGCTTGGTCCTAGGCATGCGCAATGGGGAGATGGTGGAAGCAGCGCGGGCGCTCGGATCCTCGAATGGGCACATCATGCAGAAATATTTGTTCCCCAATGTGGTGAACAGCATGGTGATTGCCTTGGCTTTCGGGATTCCCAGTGACCTGACCGTGCAAGCCGCCTTGAGCGTAGTGGGGATGGGATTGAATCCGCCCTTGCCGAGTTTCGGCAACATGATTGCCGCCGCTGGCGGCAATATCTTGGGCTATCCGTGGCTACTGTACTATCCTGCGGGAATTTTTGCGATTACGCTGCTTTCGTTCTTGTTTGTGGCCGACGGCCTCCAAGATGCGCTCAATCCGAGGGGAGGCTAGGCGGTGGCGGAACCGTTATTGCAAGTCGAAAATTTGTACACTCAGTTCCGGCGGGCCGATGACACGGTCTATGCCGTCAATGGCGTGAGCTTTAGCGTGGATCCGGGGGAAGTCGTCGGCATTGTGGGGGAAAGTGGATCCGGGAAATCGGTGTCGATGATGTCGCTCTTGGGATTGGTCCGAGGCAACGCCGTGGTCAAGGTGGATAGGGCCCGCTTTAAGACCTATGATTTGAAGAAACTGGGCAGTCATGCGCTGGAAGATATTCGTGGCCGAGAGATTGGGGTGGTGTTTCAAGATCCTATGACCAGCCTCAATCCGGTAATGCGGGTCGGTGATCAGGTGATGGAAGCCATGATGGCCCATCATTATGCCACGCCCAAAGCGGCCTTTCAGCGGACGCTGGACTTGTTTCACGAAGTGGGGATTCCCGAAGTCGTCAATCGATTTCGCAATTATCCCCATGAGTTTTCGGGCGGGATGCGCCAGCGGATTATGATTGCTATTGCGGTGGCTTGTGAGCCGGAACTCTTGATTGCCGACGAACCGACGACGGCGTTGGATGTGACCGTGCAGATGCAGATTTTGGCCCTGCTGCAGGAGCTGAAAGAACGCCGGAACATGAGTATCATGATGATTACCCACGATTTTGGGGTGGCCACCAATTTTTGCGACCGGATTATGGTCATGTACGCCGGCCAAATTGTGGAAAGCGCGACGGTGCAGGACTTTATTGCCCGTCCGGCCCATCCCTACTCGCTAGGGCTCAAAGCATCGATTCTAGAGATGGGCAGTCGCAATCGCGAACTGGTGCCAGTGCCGGGCTTGCCGCCGGTGGTCACGCGGCCACCGACGCGGTGTTCGTTTGCTGAACGGTGTACCTTTGCCATTGATCGTTGCCGCGAGGAACTCCCGGCGTTGCGGATGCTGGAATCCGGGCATCTGGTGGCGTGTCATCGCTCGGAGGAGGTGATTTCACGTGCCGGCTGAGGCGGAAGCAGTCTTGTCACTGCAAAATGTGTCGAAGGACTTTGTTGTGCGGCATCGGGTGTTGCATGCGGTCGATCGGGTCTCGTTCGATGTGCCCAAAGGGAAAACCGTGGGGCTGGTGGGCGAGAGTGGATCCGGCAAGTCGACGGTCGGACGGCTGGGGCTGTCGCTGTTGCCGACGACGGCCGGGAACGTCTACTTCAAAGGCCAGGACTTAACGAAGATGACGCCCAAGACCATTCGCCCGCTGCGGCGGGCGATGCAAATTATCTTTCAAGATCCGTTGGCGTCTTTGAGTCAGCGGATGACGGTGGGCGCGGCGGTCTTCGATGCCTTATCCTTGCATAATATCGGCACGCCGAAGGAACGCTGGAAACGCGTGGATGCCTTGATGGAGCGGGTCGGACTCTCCGCGAGCATGACCCAAGCCTACCCGTTTGAATTGTCGGGCGGCCAATTGCAACGGGTGGGGATTGCCCGGGCGTTGTCGGTCGGTCCAGAACTGGTGGTTTGTGACGAACCGGTGTCGGCCCTGGATGTGTCGATTCAAATTCAGATCATCCAGCTCTTACGAGAATTGCAAGCGGAGATGAACCTCTCTTATATCTTTATTTCGCACAATCTGGCCGTCGTGGAATACTTGAGCGACGAAGTCGTGGTGCTGTATTTGGGCCAGGTCGTGGAGCAGGCGCCGGCAGACCAGCTCTTTACTCGGCCAAGTCACCCCTATACTCGGGTGTTGATTGATTCGATTCTGCGCGTGCCCAAAGCAGACGAGCCTCAACAAAAACTCGAGGCTTTGCGTGGAGAAATGCCATCCCCGTTTTCTCCGCCCTCGGGCTGTACCTTTCATGGACGCTGTCCGATTGCGCAGGATATCTGCAGTACGGAAGTCCCGCAATTGCGCCTCTTGGAAGCGGGCCACAGCGTGAAATGCCATTTTGCGGAATAAAGATGGGATCCGCGAACAGGGCAGCGGTCGCTTGCGACGGTTGCCCTGTTTTTCTTTTGTCTCAAAGCGTTCTACTCACGGGGGTTAGCCGAGAGGAGCGAATGGTTACATAATGATGGTCGTCTATCAAGACTATGGAGGGGTTCGATGGAATTTGAAGGAGCGATCAATCAAATGGGGTAGGGGGTCTACCCCAAAAAAGTGGCGTTTTTCTCTGAGCCCGATGCGAAGCGTCCATCTAGTCGAGGATATGACCGGGGCGGAATGCTTTAGTGCTGGGACGGTTGAAGAGACACGCGATCCGATTTTAGGCAAGACCTTGTACCGATGGGACTTTAGCGGATTTGGCACGCCGGGCCAGTATCGGGTGGTGGCGGAGGGAGTATAGTCGGCGAGCTTTTTTATCGGGGGTCAGCCGTATCGCACGGTATTTTCTTTGGCGATGCGATCCTATCTGTACCAGCGATGTGGTGTCGCGCGGGACGATCCGGTGCTCGGAGTCCATCATCCCGTGTGCCTCCTGCGACCAGCACGTACCGTCGCAAACGGAGGTCGTGCAGGTGTCAGGGGGAGGGCACGATGCGGGCGATTATGGTCGGTATACGCAGACTGCGGGAGTGGACCGTAGGTCAGATTTTACTGTTGGCAGAATTGGCGCCAAGGACCGTCGCCGGTTCTGATTTGTCTTTGCCAGACTGCCGAACTGAATGGAGTGATACTTGGACAGAAGTCTCTTACGAGTTGGATATGTAGATAGGACCGAGGCGTTTGCGGTCAACGAAAATGCCATTGACTATACTGCGCGCGGGTCAAATTTGACGGGTTGATGCCAAGGTTATGGGAGTCTCAACACCTTGCTGCATAACGGTTTTCCAACACGATGGCGTTCTCCCAAAAACGAAAACGATGACCCGCGCGTAGTATATAACGTCCCCTTGGTCGTCCTGTCAGCCTATTTGCACGAGACGTTGGACCGAAGTGAATCACCTCGAGATCTCGGGTCACGGGTGTAGGCAAGCACGGATTGCCAAAGCACGAAAGCGAGCGGGCAATTCAAGCTCAACCCGCTCGACACCGCCCTTTATTTAGGGTAAGGGATGACCAGCACGGGGACGGAACTGCCCGAGGCAGTCTTCGATGAGATGTTACCCAAAAACAGGGATTCCAGGCGGTGCAGGCCCCTTCGTCCCCAAACCAAAATATCGGGCTGAATTTGCTTCACGGCGACCAATAGGTCGTCCACTGGGCGGCCACCGATGATCGAGCCGGTCTTGATTTCCGCAAATCCGTTCAAATGTTTGAGGGTATGGCGGATGACTTCGTTCACGTCTTGCTGTGCCCAGCGGTCTCCTGTCTCCGACATGGAAGGGAACGTGGGACTAATCCCGGCGCCTTCGTATTCGTCTCCTAGGGCTTCCAAAACGATGACGTGTACAATGGTGTGTTCTGAAGCTAAGTTGTTGCTGACCCAGTCGGCGGCGTGAATGCCGCCGGGGCCTCCGGCGGTTGCTAAGAGAATGTTTCGGATGGCCATAAGAGATTCCTCCTCCTCAAGCACAACATGTGGACTTCTCGCCCGAAGGGGCGGAAAGGATTCCTTGGGTTGAAGGGTTAGATGCGTCAGCGCCAACCCATGCTGTAAGGATTCTTTCCGAAGTCTCTTTCACCTGTGCCCTCTACCTATTTATGGTAGAGGGCTGGGGTAGGCGCGTCAAGTTGGGATCTTAAGGGCGCCCCGGGGAGCTTAAATGGATCTCACTCGCGGCCCCGATTGTTCGGTTCGCATGGATGGCGACAATGACAGAAGGTTCAGGCAGCAAGCCCGATTGAATTTATGGTCTAGAGGCTTTCTGCCTCGGACGTCGAAAATGCTGGAGCGAGGGGACATGATACCAGGGACGGCCTACGTGCCCTACCTCATTCTCACGAGACGGCCGGATGGATGGGACGTTTAACCTCGTGCGCATTCGCCACTCGCTTGCCCTATCTTATGCGCCACTGGCTATGCTGTCCGTAGAGTCACGGAAAAAGCCAAGGGGGGATCAATGTGTGAGTCTCACACATTGATCCGAGCGCTGTGGGCAGGAACTCTAATCAGGCCGTTTTATGGTGCAGACCTGGTGAATGATGCACGAAAGAGCCCCTAGCATCCATTCAATGAGGCGCCAGCCCATGCGACCGCATTGATGGCTGGCGCCAAGGGAAGCGATTGGAAGTTTTGGCTCAAATCGGTTTGAGCCATTCGGTTTACGGGACGGCCAAGAGCAAGCCGACCAAAAACTCACTCCGTGGTCTCAGGGCAAATTTATCCAACGCCCTACCCAGAACTGAACGTAGAGAAGAATCTAGCGCCATGGATGAACCAGCGCTATCTTGCTTATGCATACCACACGCAGCGAGTTGGCGGCTTGAAGAGGGTTTGATGGGGTCAGGGGGATGTGGCGTGGATTTGGTGCAAGGGCAGGCAGTGTGGAAACATATCGGGCAAAGACGCGGATGGGAACTTCTCAGCGCGAAGAGAAAGACGGACCGTGTTTTCCGCCTTCAATGGCGAAACGATCGGGACGAGGTAGTGGACACCATATTTAAGTGCATTGGTCTC
This sequence comes from Clostridiales bacterium, assembly GCA_027365485.1. Taxonomy (GTDB): domain Bacteria; phylum Bacillota; class Sulfobacillia; order Sulfobacillales; family Sulfobacillaceae; genus JAMCVM01. The sequence goes on along the minus strand of DAHXNH010000307.1, from coordinate 2,655 downwards.
CAAGAAAGCGTTTGGTACAGCGAGTTGATGTTTCGCTGGGGAAAACAATACACCGTAATGCCCGTGGAGGTGGGCACAGTACCGATGCCCTACGTTCTATTACCGGATTTGGGAGCTTCCCTTAAGGAGAGACTGCAATCTCTCGCGGCGCCCGACCGCGAGGAGAAACTGAAAGCTGCTGTGCGCCAGATAGCCCAGATGCATGTGGACACGGGAGCTCCTGTGAGGGACTGGTTAAAGCAGGGGAAGATCCAGGAATATTCGATAGCGTCCTCGTCTGCCTGGGAAAAAACTGCCATCGCGGAGATAGGGTGGTTGGCGGATCAGGGCTGGATTGGGGCCAGAAATTGGGTGAACAAGATTCGAATGCAAAGCGAAGCCGTGTTGTCTCATCTTGCTACGTGGACCAATCGATCGGTTCTTTTGACCCTAATTCACGGGGATCCTCATTTAGGCAACTGGTTGACCACGGCCAATGGAGACTTTCGTTTGGTCGACTGGGAGTATCTGAGCATGGGAGCGCCTGCGCGCGACGTGACCATTTTGCTCCAGGATGTATGGGAGCCACCCTTGCAAGACGCTCTTTTCTTCACGTGGCAGGCTATCTTAAGGGATGGTGGATGGCCGGTTGACAGCGAAGAATTTAGGCGGGCGTTTCACGCCGCGCGCTTTGATAACACGTTAATGATGTTGGGATTTGAACTCGCCGCATTTCAAGGAGGACGCATCACAAGGGAGGAGATGGAACAAATATGGGAGATCAAAACCGGCTGGATTGACGACGACTTCCAACAGTTAATGCGATATCTGTAGGCTTGGCGGGCGCTCCTAGCACACCCGATCGGGTCGTATTCTAGTTAAAGAAGTTCCTGTCGGACTGCTGGGAATCGGTGGTGACTGGAGATCTTGAAATGCTCCGTGGATGATCCATCGATGACCGTGCTGCCGTTAAAACACTTCATCGGCCAGGATGCTGACTTTGCTGATGGGTTGAGGGATTGTTAATTGTCTTTGAGCGAAGGTAGGAGTATTTGGTTCATCGCCTGCAGCACCATAAGTGGTCATCCCAATCGGAGGTTACGCGGGGCGACTCGCCTAAACGCTCCCGTGAGGATTGGCTTTTTTGGACCATGATCTATGGACAGCATATAGAGAGTCTCCCAGGAATAGACTCGGACGGTCGCCCTGCCACACCCGGGGATACTGCCACCGGCCAAACTTTCCGTTTGATGGGATGCGGATTTGAACCTTATGAAACTTTAAACCGTAATCGACCATCAGCAAGATATTCGTGGACTTCGCCCAGGATGGTTTCCCTGATCTGGGTGGTTGTTGGAGACTTTTGGCCAACCGTTCGTGATCGCTTCCCAAAAGTCCGAGAGAATCTGGTCATCCAACTAATGAAAAGCGCTTCCCTTCTCATCATACGGCCCTTGGACCAATGGCGAGGCCGTTCGATGAAGTGTCGATTGGGGGAATGCGGGGGTGTCGCTGGGGATCCCTTGATCCCGGGTTGGACTATAGATACCAACACCTCTTGCAGGCGTTCGTCTCGTGAGCATCGGAGCGCGGTCCCGTGGGCGGCGCCCTTCTTGACCTGAACCCGCCGGCCAGATGTTGGCGCTAACTGGTTTTGTCATCACTTCCACTAACTCTCGTGCTATCAGATACCCCACTGATCAGGGCCAGACGTAAAGTCGAGATCAGCCCAAAGGGCTGGGATTCGCTGATTGACGCACCCAGAAAACCCACTGTCTACGCCAATCAGCAAATGCTGGGAATACTATTGGGCGAGTTTCCCGACCACCAGTGCAACCTCGGAATTAGGCTAGAACTGATGACTACAGACTTAGCCAAACTATAGACAAAAGGAGTTAGCCAAAACACCAGATGATACCTTGACCTCATGGACTGGCAACAGGTTGCGGTGGGTTGCGTCAAGCGCCGTGTTCGGAACCTCGGAACACTAAAAAAATAGAGCTCTCTGTCTGCTGTCGGACGGTGACGAACGTTTGTGCTTGACTGCGGCTGCCTTGCCCTCTATTCTGAACGTGTACCTGGAAGATTGTTCCGCGACATCAAGACGGGCCTATGTGATTGACCAGGACTCCTAGTTGACCGTGAGGTAGGGATGAGGAGGGGTTTGAATGATCCGATTGCCTCGGCAATCGAAAGATATCCTGCTGAAACATCTCACCGGCGCCTTTCCCGATGACGCCTTGGCGGTGTTGGGCCTGGGCGGGATCCACGTCGAGCGTGTTCTGCCTACCGAACTGCCCATCATCGAAGTCCGCCAAGGGTTCACCGATGTGGTCTTGGAGCTGCACGATCACCACATCTTGCACTTGGAGTTTCAGAGCAAGTCGGAAGCGATGTTAGATCGCTTCCTGGTCTATGATGCCTACCTCTACGTGAAGTAGCACCAACCGATTCGCACCATCGTGCTGTATACTGATCGGTATCCGCCGCGGTCGACCACGATTGACGCCGGCACCCTGACCTACCAGGTGGAGCGAATTTATTTGCGCAAAATGGACGGCGATGCAATACTAGAGACAGTGGAGCAGCATTTAGAAACGGGGCAGTGGGACGGACACGATCGCATCCGACTGGCATTTGCGCTACACATGCACTTTTGCCAGATCAACCGGAACC
>DAHXNH010000304.1 GCA_027365485.1 Clostridiales bacterium | reverse complement strand
AGCCATTCCCGCCTTTGCTCAAAACGCCAACCAGAACCGGACGCCCGACGGGCGTCGGGACCTCGATGCCGACCATGGCGTCAAGCACTATCACGGCAAAAATAAGGACGGGAAACCGTGGCAAAGGTCGTGCACGGGTTTGGGTACAAAATTCATCTCCTGGTCGACTCCACGTATGAACTGCCTCTCGCGTTCACCGTGACCAAAGCGTCGGTGGCCGACATTCGGGAAGATCCGGTCTTGCTCGCGCCACTGGCGAAGCGCCACCCCTTGGCTCTGAAAGCCGCCCGGGTCTTGACCGGCGACAAGGGGTACGACAGTCGGCCCCGGGTCACCGAACTTTGGGACGCCTATCGGATGAAACCCGTCATCGATATCCGGAATCTGTGGAAGGATGGGGAGATCAGCCATGTGCTACCGGGCTATGACCACTTCACGTACGACTACAAGAGGGTCGTCGCATGTGATGACCCGGCCACGGGGATCAAGCGGACGATGGCCAACGGAGGCTTCGAACAAGACCGGACGACGCTAAAAAAGGTGTGCCCGGGGGGCGTCTCGAAAGGTGCCGAGGAGTGCCCCGTCAAGCATCAGCTTCGGATTCAGTGAGACACCGATCGCCGGATTTTCCCGCCGATCGACCGGGCGAGCTACCGGTGACAGCCAGGAATATCAAGCTCGCACTGCAGTGGAACGGGTCAATAGCCGGCTGAACGTGTCCTTTGGATTCGAATGGCATACCATTCGAGGCCTCAAGAAAATGCGGTGGCGATGGGGGTTAGCCTGGGTGGTCATGTTGGCCATGGCGCTCGGCCGCATTCGGGCCAATCAGGCGGACCAGTTGCGGAGTTTAGTCCGACCCGCCATCTAACCGCTCGCGATGCGAGCGGTATGACAACCCAATCGTCGATGCAGAAGTCGACCCGCAGCGGATGCAGGGTCTTAGAGGATCATGCCCTGGACCCGGTTTGCGATGGGCCGACGACCGTCTCGCCACGGGGCGGGGGGAACAAGGCGAGCCGATTCCTCTATAGCCAAACACATATTCGTATAAAACCTGCCGGTTTCCGCGCAGCAAGGCCATAACGCAAAATTTGACGCCCATTTGCCAACATTTTCAATCTTTTTAGCGGAGAATCCGTCTGAAAGGCTCCATACGACCTGGGATTTTATCCGCGATCGACCATTCCAATCGCACATTGCAAAAAGCTCATCCGGAATGATGCGCTGAACTTCCACCACGAGATTTGGCGCCGTTCTATCGTCGCGACGCCCTATACGCTTGGCGGTACGGTGGTTACGAAGTAAAACAATCCGTGCGCTTTTGTTTAGAATGATTACTCGATCCTTGTATCCTGATCATCCATGGTCAGGATCATCATGTCAGCTTCGGGATCTTTTCGCGGAGCAAACCCCCATAGGGCCGACAATGCTCCCATAGTTCGAATGGCGCGACAAAAAGGGTTCGATAGACGGCAAGCAGAGCGGCGATGGAGTAGTCACGCGATATGGTCAGATTCTACGTCATTGGGGATCGTTAGGACGTTGTGATACTCGATTCCGCCACGTATTCGGGTGTCGATGCATATGTATGACCGCGATGACCAAGAGGGAGTCATTGATGACACGGTAGATCACGCCATACAGAAAACGACGCAATCGGCAACGCCTGGTCCGTTCCGACAAGACCGGCCATACCTCGGGGAACTCGGCAATACGGTGCAATGTCTTTTGCACCTCAACCGCGAACTGATACCCAAGCCCTTCGCTTTGCTGGTTATAATATGCCACCGCATCCTCCAACTCGACCGTGGCAATCCGAAGGAATTCGACGGTCATTCGCTGGGCGGCCGTTGAATCCGGCGAAATACCGCTTCGGCCGGAATGGCCTCCATCTCTCCGTGTTCGAATGCACGCAAGCGATCTTCCGCCTCCGTGCTCCAAGCCGCGTCAATCTCCGCCCGCTCCGGGAAATCGAAACTGGCTAGTAATTGCTCGACCAATTCGGCTCGGTCCATCGGTGGCAAGGCCACCGCTTCAGTCAGAATGCGTCGACTCTCATCTGTCATGATTGTCCCCCAGCGCTCATATTACTACCGTTCCTCCTGCGCTCATCGTCATTCTACCAATTCGTACGCCAGTATTGTGGTATCCGGTCGCGGGCCAGACACATGGAACGCCAACCGGTTCAAACTGCCGCCACGCACCCTTTCCTTCCTGTGACGTCCGGGTGATTTCATAGACGTGGCCATCCGTGCGGTGACCTCCGGTACGCCCTCTTATCGTACCGATTCCCCCTATGGACAACAACATGAGCATGTCAGAACCCGGTTGCTATTGGCGCAAATAACCGAACAAGATGCGAGATCGCGACTCGCCCGTACGTGCATCATTCGGTATCTTAAGGATCAAGGAAATGTGCCAAAAATGCACCAGTGTGAGCATCGGTGGGAATTGTGGACCGTAAATCCCGCCCCCACACGTCCATCACATCGCTGCAATGGCCTGGAGCCCGTCGATATCACCGCTCGCCCCCGATGGACCGTCTACCCTGTCTCTCCGACCGGGCCGCCTCCATCGGCCCTGGGTGACGCCGAGGTGGATGACGGGACGGAACACAAACACAATAAAGCCAGCAACCACTTGCGGCGTAAGGCTTTCGTGGTGTCCCTGGCAGGATTCGAACCGGTGAACCGCACTCGGGGGTCTTGGGTGTCGCTCAGATGCCCTGCAGTCCTTATCCGTCAACGAATTCAGCGTTTCGTGTGTC
>DAHXNH010000289.1 GCA_027365485.1 Clostridiales bacterium | reverse complement strand
GGCTGGAAGCACATCGGCTTTTACGAAGGCCAAGCTATCCGAGCGACGACCGACATCGACCCGAGAGACAACAGAAATTGGGCCATTCGATGCTTGCTAGAGATCACGGGATGAACAGGTAATTCGCATTCTCGAATTGGGGCCGAACACATAGCTCTAACGATTTTCTAGGTTACGATTAAGTTTTGAGTCCTTAACGGGGGCGTTTGTGCCCCAGAACTTACGGGATTAACGGGCAGGTATGTGCGCTAACCGTTCCGGTTCGCAGTGGCTTTGAGTCAACCGTCATGGAGCTATGAGCTAAATACACACGTATATCGAGGTTGCACGAATAGAATCCTTGGAGGATTTGGTCACCCGTTTGTGGAAGAAAATGTCAGGAGGAACCGGAGGGAAGAGATCGGTCGGAAATGGGTCTGGGAGAAAGGGGGGCGAGAAAGAATGCATGTTTTGAAAAACCGTAATTTTGCGATCTTGTATTCGGGACAGTTGCTGTCGTCCCTGGGAAACAGTCTCTATGGGATTGCTCTGCCCTGGTATGTATATGCCCTGACCCGATCCAAGTTGGATATGTCCATCTCGGGCATGGCGGAGTACGTTCCCGGGATTGCCGGGATGTTTGCTGGCGTCTACGTGGATCGCTGGCTGAAGCGCGACACTATGCTGTATGCGGATGCCTTGCGGACTCTGGTGCTGTTGGCCATGTTCATGATGGCACGGATGGCTCCCTCGTTCCTCGGACTCTTCGCTTTGGTGGTGCTGCTCGAGGTTGTCGGATCATTTTTTGGACCCGCCGCTTCCGCATTGACGCCGCTCGTCGTGTCGGAATCCGAACTGGCCGGAGCCATGGGGTTGCAGCAGTCCAGCAGCGGCGTTGCTTCCCTCGTAGGGCTCTCCTTGGGCGGAGCTCTCATTACGTGGATTGGCGCACCATTCTTGTTCTTATCGAATGCCGTTTCGTTTGTGCTCTCGGTGATCAGCTTGCGACTGATTCGCGTGCCAGAGACTCCGCGGCCCAAGCACACCCGTGATCCGTTTCTGCAGGAATGGTGGCAAGGCATCCGCTTGATCGTGCAGTCGCAGGTAATTCTTCGGCTCATTGCCGCGTCCCTGATTTCGAATGTGGGCATGGGCGCGCTCATGTTCGTCATCATCGCTTGGGTCAAAGGCCCATTGCACGAAACCGCCGTCCTGGTAGGCATCTTGCAGATGTTCCTGGTCGGCGGCGCCATTACGGGGGGCATCCTCTTAGGTCGTATCGCCGGTCGCGTGCAGTCCTCCGAACGCATTGTGCAAGGCTCGTTTTTGGTGATGGGGGCGGCTTTAGTGGGTTTAGGCGTGCTGGGCCATTGGTACGTGGCCGTGGGTGTGATGGCCCTCATCGGAGCGATGCTGTCCTTTGGCAATGGTACGGTCAATGCCATCATGGCCAAAAGTGTGCCCGAGACCATCCGCGGCCGGTTTTTCGGCGGGTATGCCGCCCTCTGTCTGGCCGTGGGTCCGCTGGGTCTCTTGATGTTCGGCTTAGGGATGCAGCACCAACTCGTGCCGCTCCGCGTCTTCTTTGTGATCATTGGGGCCTTAAATTTGGCGAGTGGATTCCTGTTCTTTTTGCCCGTTCGAGATGATTTGGATCGCCTGTCGCACTGGGCGGCCAGCCCGGTGTGATCGGGAACTCAGGGGATGTGGTGTCCGAAAGTCCGTGAGAGTCTTGAGGATGTTCGCTCTTGATCGGATTATGGCACACTCGGGGGCGTATGCGCAGTATGGCGTCGGCCGCCATTGGGCCGGATAGCTATTCATCCTAATATTCCGTCAATTGAGTTCGGAGTGGCCTGATAATACATTTGCGAGCAGATGTCCGCCAAGGACTGTCGGAACGCAGTATGCGTGGAAGGCAGTCCTTGGCCGAGTAGGGCGACTGCAACCGCATCGAAATTACTCGGTGTAAAAAATTCGTCGAATTAGTCCGCATCATGACGGCGTACGGATAAGAGCAGGATTAACCCCAGTACAAATACCAAGAGCCCAACCATCAACATCCAGGTGTTCAAGTCAGATTTGCGGGACGATGACTCAAACCAAGACACCCCGGAAGGAGGACCGAATCGGGGATCGGTGACTATTTGGGTTGCATTGTCGACTTGTTCTACCTGCACCATGAATAGTTACCTCCTCTAACTTATTATAGCGTACCAATTTGTTTATGAGCCATTAAGATGAGTCCCAACACTCGCCGTACGATCATCGCACGCTTTAAAACTTGCTCTTTTGTGTAAGGTTGGGGTCCAGCCACGTCGCAGTCGCTTCACGCGCGTCAAAATTTAAGACGCCGATGACAATAGGGACAGGCTCAAATGAGAATACCGGGATACTGACAATTTGAGCCTAAGTCCCGTGTGTGCTCCCATTGGTTCTGCGTGATGCCCCATAATGGAAGCCCATCCTCGGGTTTTAACAGTGCCCCGTATGGTTTACCTCGATAGTCATCCAAGTTCTGGATCACGACTTCCTGTTCGCGGACGGCTCGTCCGCAGCACCCTTGCTGAGTTGTCCATGTTACGGAACCCATCGGATCACGCTTTTCGGGATATGCTGCCAGAATGCTGAGCCTATCATCGTCGAGTTGCATAACGTTACATCGTAGCTTGGCTCGGTCCACGATGTCTTGGTCAAAGGAGTCTAAAAGGTCTTTTAAGAGTACGTGCATGATCGTTTGGCCGAATTGGGAACGAACCATTCGGGGCCCAAGCGTATGCGTAATGGCCAAAGCAATAGTGCCGGCGCTAATCAGGAAGAATATCCAGAGTGGAATGTGAATTAAGAAAAACAGCTCCGCTAGCAGTAATAAACTAACTGCAGCATTTAACCACCATGCATTTCGCCACAAAAAGACGATAACTGCCCGCTGTGATCGTGAGCGTCTTGTGTTCATTCGGGGATGTTTCTGGGTACCGAGAGCCATGACGTTCTCTCCTAAATCTACGGTCAAGTAGTGTTTCCTTTTGTCCTATGATAGCATGTCGCCGGAAGTGATTACCGAAACCTGCGGTAATGATGTTGGTGATGGCTTGGACGCGTGGGTCAGTGGCACGGTTCCAGAAGTGCTAGTCCAAGGATGTGTAATGTGTCGTTATATGCATCCCACTGTGAGGACATGCCATAGTTATGGTATTGTGACAGACTGAGTGGACCGGCCGGACGATCCCGGAGTGCCAGAAATTGTCACTGGAGAGGTGTCCTATGTACCAGGTCGTAAAGAATTGAAAGGTCCCGTAATCACAGCCCCCACGATCGGCCGATCCTCGGATCGGCCCCGTGATAAATGCCAGCGGCGAGAATCGTCGGGGGGTGCGTAGCAAGCGAACCAGGATACTGACGTGGTTGCGACGAACCGGGCTATGTCGAAGAGCCTCTTGTCCATGTTTCGGTGACCGCACACACGAACCTGCTCATGCCTTGAGCCCCTTCCCAATTGAAGGGGTGAACGGAGGGAATGCAGGGCAATATTGGGTTAGGAAGCACTAGAGACGCACACAGAAACGGTTGACCGTCTCCATCGGGTTCTTATTAATACGCTCGATAAAGGCCGCGACGGCGGCAATGATTTCTTTGACCGACCGAAAGAAGACATTGTAGAGGACCGATCGCTTCAACCATCCCCAGACCCCCTCAATCAGGTTGAATTGCGGACTATATATTCGGCACTAAAGAATTGAAACGTACTCCTTGATGAAGAAGACCAAGGCACTCAAACCTGGTCGGCACCAGCATCAAATCTTTAATGCCGGGTATATATACAACGGTAGAAACATCAACGTCAGGTGGTTACGATGTTCCTCGAGAAACGGTTGAATCAGTTTGGCATGGTGAATGGCCGCATGATCCAGCACCATCACAATTTTTTCGCCCGCATAGCGGGCAACTACTGTTTTTAGGCGATCCCAAAACTCCACGGCCGTATAGTGCTCCGCATGCTCACACAACACTTCCCCCGTTTCATAGTCCAGCGTCCCCAACAGCTCATCGCCCCAATGCTTCCCGTACGTCGGAATCTTTTGCTGTTGACCCTTCGGAAACCAGGTGCGCCCAATGGCCTGATAATCGCCAGTCATGGATTCGTCTTCGAAGAGAATGCGATCAATCTCGCCGTCCAATAACTTTTTTTTGACGATTTCGAAATCGGTCCGAAAGGCGGCTTGTTTTTCCGGGTCGGCCTTCGCCAGGGGGTACGTGGGCCGGGTGCAGGCGAATCCCAAGCGATAGAGGAGCCCCCGGGCCCCTCGTTCCGAATACGTGACTTCAAACGTCTTCTGAATATAATCCCGAAGGAGCGGCGCTGTCCAATTCATTTCCGTGGGAAATCCCACG
>DAHXNH010000280.1 GCA_027365485.1 Clostridiales bacterium | reverse complement strand
CTAAAATTTTTCCTCGAAAACTTTCAGAATCACGCGCGTAGCGCCCGGGGGGAAATGAAGATGGAGGCCCTCCGGACGAACCTCTATCGAAGCCTCGGCCGGCGATTGTGCCAGGGCAAATACCCCACGGGCACAGAGACTCCAAGCACTTTTGTCGTCCCGAAGGTCTTCGAGATCCACCGTAATCTCGTCACCTTTTCGCTGCGCCTTCGCCCTCAACACCGTGTTCCCTCGCCCATCGGGCACCTGGGTCTCAGCGGTGCTGCCATCGCCCAGAGCAAAGAGATGGAAGGTCACCTGGTCAGCAAAATCATAATCTGGTCGTTCATTGACTGCGCCCATAGCCAACAGGGAATTTGGCCGAACGAAAACCGGCAAACTAAAATAATCGGAGCGTTGCCTTCTAAACCCACCGCCGAGGACCTTCTCCCCGGTGAGCAAATGCGTCCACAGGCCGTCGGGCAGGTAAAAGTCGACAACGCCATCTTCCGAAAAGACGGGAGCCACTAAGAGTGCGTCTCCGAGCATGTACTGCCGATCCAAACCGTCACATCCGGGATCGTGAGGAAATTCAAAACCCATGGCTCGCATCACCGGCCAGCCAAACGCACGGGCCTCTTGGGATTTTTGATACAGGTACGGCATCAATTGATTCTTTAGTCGGCTAAAATAGCGCAACACTTCCACTGACTCTTCGTCAAACAGCCAAGGGACCCGATACGAGGCGTTGCCATGAAGGCGGCTATGAGTGGATAACAATCCGAATTGAATCCACCGCTTGTAGAGGTCTGGGGTCGGCGTTCCTTCAAACCCGCCGATATCATGACTCCAAAATCCGAACCCAGAAAGCCCTAATGAAAGCCCTCCACGCAGACTCTCGGCCATCGAAGCATAACTGGCATGACAATCTCCGCCCCAGTGCACCGGAAACTGTTGTCCGCCCACGGTGGCCGAACGAGCAAACAACACTGCCTCGTGCGGCCGTTCTTCGGCCAAGGCTTCGTAAACCGTCTGGTTGTATAACAGCGCGTAATAATTGTGCATCTTCTCAGGCTCCGAGCCGTCAAAGTACTGAACATCCAGAGGGATGCGCTCACCGAAATCCGTTTTGAATGCATCCACGCCCATGGCTAGCAATGCTTTCAATTTGCCTTTAAACCATTGCTTTGCTTCGGGGTTAGTAAAGTCGACAATGGCCATACCCGGTTGCCACATATCCCACTGCCATACGTCCCCATTGGGACGCCGGATTAGATACCCTGACGCTTTGGCCTCATCGAACAGCGCCGCTCGTTGACCTATATACGGATTAATCCACACGGATACTTTCAAGCCGCGACGGTGCAATCGCTCCAACATCCCCACCGGATCGGGATACGCACGTTCGTCCCACTCAAAATTACACCACTCGTATTCCTTCATCCAAAAGCAATCAAAATGAAACACGCTCAACGGGATCCCGCGCTCGGCCATTCCTTCGATGAAGGCGTTAGCAGTTTTTTCGTCGTAGTCAGTCGTAAAGGAAGTCGTCAGCCAAAGCCCTAATGACCACGCCGGCGGCAGTGCTGGGCGCCCGGTTAGCGCCGTATAACGACTCAGCACCTGTTTGGGACTCGGCCCGTTGATCACTAAATAATCAAGGCTTTCTCCGGCCACACTAAACTGCACTACCGAAACTTTTTCCGATCCGACCTCAAACGAGACTCGCCCGGGATGGTTGACGAACACTCCATAACCGCGGTTGGTGAGGTAAAAGGGAATGTTTTTGTACGACTGCTCCGAATTGGTACCCCCGTCTTGGTTCCACACCTCGACGTTTTGGCCATTTTTTACAAACGCAGTAAATCGCTCACCCAATCCGTACACGGATTCGCCCACGCCAAGATTGAGCTGATCACGCATATACGTGAGACCGTCTCTGTCCACCACATGAGCCATTGCTCCTGGGCCGCTTTCGGTCAACCACCGATCCTGATCCCAATACTGGATCCTAAACGGCGCCTTTTTTTCGACCCGGACGGTCAAATTCCCACTAGCCAGCCATACCGAGGAGGCATCTTCCCCCACTTGTCCGACACCGGCCTCGGTCTTTAAAACAAATGCTGGCCCCTTGCCCACGGCCCCGCGAAAATGCTCGACACGAACACGAATGACATCTTCCATGGGAGCCGACAGAAAAATCGAGAAAAGTGGTCCGGCTAGCGTTGCCGCCCGCGCTTCAGAATATTGATTGGGCGCATATAACGTCAAATGATGGTTGTCCGCCACTTTTTGATGAAGACGCTTAGGAGAGTGAATCGTAAACCCTTCGCGAGTCAACCATTGTCCGTTGCTAAACTTCATTACCCCGACACCCTTATGATTGCGACCTAATGGGCGAATGCTTCCTGATAGCCCTAGACTAAAGAATTGCTGTGCAGAGACTCCCTAACTTCAAGCAATCTAAGCGTTTGCCTGCGCGTGGTTTGTCGAACCCTGCCATAACCAATTCCTCATCTTATTCTCTAAAATCGCCAAGATTCCTGCTGATGACGAAATCGTTTTGGTACGATATTTTATCGTGGACCGTTTAAGAAAATTGAAGAGAAGTACCGAATTCGAGCAGGGATTTAGTCCAAAAAGTCGAATTCTCTTGACTACTATGGGTATCCGATCGAGTTTCTTGGGAATTTTTGTGGGAAAGGACACTATGGCCGAGATGATGCGCAGCGCGCCGAAAACGTTTACGGCCTGAGGTGAAGAAGGGAGACGCTCGATGTCCACCATCAAAGAGATTGCGGCTCGCGTGGGCGTCTCGGTAGCCACAGTCTCGCGGGCACTCAACAATTATCCGGATGTCAGCGCTAAGACTCGGTCGCGGATCCTAAAAGTGGCCGAAGAAATGCGGTATTATCCGAACGCCTCAGCACAGAATCTGGTCACTAGTAAAACGTTCACCGTGGGCGTATTTTTTTCGCCGGCCGATGGATCGGGGCTCCGTCATCCCTTTGTGGGTCACGTATTGACCATCTTTTCTGCAGAAATTGGGCGGCAGGGTTACGACATTTTATGGTTTACCAATCGCAAGACACCGTTCGACCATTACGGTATCATCGAACGGATTCAGCATCGGTCCGTCGATGGACTGCTCTTAATCGGTCAACCTGAGGGGGCATGGGAGGAAATTTTATCCGCCGATGTCCCGGTGGTGGCCATCGATTTTGTCATTTCCGGCCATCGCGTAGGTAGTGTCACCTCAGATAATCGACGCGCCATGCAGGATCTGGTGTTGACCTTAACGGAACAAGGCTATCGCCAGTTTGCCTATCTGCATGGACCCCTTGCGGTACCTCCGGCCATGGAACGGCTTCAGGGATTTTATGCGGGGATGGCGGCGTGCCAAATGATAGTGCACCCGGAGTGGGTCGCCTTTGCCGACTTCACGATGGCCGACGGCTATGCTGCAACCAAAGCCATCATTGCCGGTCCCAATCGGCCGGAAGTCATTTGCTGCGCTTCCGATATGACCGCTATCGGGGCCCTAAAAGCGATTCGCGAGGCAGGTCTCTTGGTACCTCAAGATATCAGTGTGGTTGGCTTCGACGATGTCGAAGCTGCGGTCCAAGTATTTCCTAATTTAACCACGGTGCGCCAGCCCAAAGAGCAAATGGGTCGGCTGGCGGCTGAAGTCCTGTACTCGATGATGTCAGCGCCTAGTCGAGACACGCCCCACCATTATGTGCTGCCCACGGAACTCATTGTCCGTCAAAGCACGCGGAGCCAATCTGCTGAAAATATGTCTCGGGTGGGCCCCTCGGATCCCATGGCGGATTCGCCCCAAGCGCTAAAGTTCGATACAATCTAGAGGGAGCGTTAGTCTCCTAAAATAGTCGCCCAGAGCGGCTAGGCGTCCGGGTCCTTGAAGATGAGGTGATTTGATGGAAATTTTAAAAGTGACTCCCCGCGGCTATTGTTATGGCGTGGTCGATGCGATTACGTTGGCCAAGCGCGTGGCTTCTGATCCTAATGTACCCCGGCCCATCTATGTGTTGGGGCAAATCGTGCATAACCGCCATGTCGTCAACCAATTGGAGGCACTCGGTATTATTACCCTCGATGGCACCGTCCGCATCCAATTGCTGGATCAGGTGCCTAGCGGAGCCACCGTTATATTCACTGCTCACGGCGTGTCGCCGGCCGTAAAAGAGGCGGCCCTCCGTCGGGGACTCCACGTCTATGACGCCACGTGTCCTGATGTGACTCGCACTCACGATCTCATTCAAGAAAAGATTGCCCAAGGCCGTTTTGTTTTATATATTGGTACGCCTGGCCACCCAGAACCGGAAGGCGCCATGGGCGAAGCTCCAACCGATCGCATTGCGCTGGTCGCCAGTCGCGCCGAAGCCGCCGAAATTGCCGTTCCCGACGGCATGCCCATCGCTGTGATGACCCAAACCACCCTCAGTCAATGGGATACGCGAGCCATCATTGACGTCATCCGGGAACGCTTTCCAGCCGCTGAAATTTACAACGAGATTTGTATGGCCACCCAATCCCGCCAGGAAGCTGCGGTCAAAGCTGCCGCTGAAGTGGATTTAGTCATCGTAGTCGGTGATCGGCGGAGCAACAACTCCAATCGCTTGGTCGAAGTCGTGCAAGTCGTCGGAGAAAAGCGGGCCATCCGGGTGGAAAGTGCCGAGGATTTGAACCCCGAATGGTTTCACCAGGTGTCTAAAGTCGCTGTGACGTCGGGATCGTCCACTCCCACTGAAATTACTCGTGCGGTGATTAAACAAATCGGTGAGTGGGCCACCGTAACCAACCACACCAAGTCAATGCCCCCCCTTTGATTCACCCAGAGTATTGAATCTCACCATGAAGGCGTCTTCGCTAGCCCAAGGTCGCTTTAATCCTAGCGTTTGGCGTATTTGGGGACGAAGTCGGGCAGCCCATGACTGACCTGCTCTTCCCCTTTGGCCCGACTCAAGAATATGAATAGTTTCGCTTGTCCGTTCCGGTGAGCAAATGTCCACCGCAGGGTTCGATCGGGCCCCATCGGCGCTGAGTAGGGGCGGTCGATGGGGCGATGCGGTAACAAGCCGCGCCTAGAGTCCATTTTTGAAGTCATGGGGCGTAGGACACCCCTCTTACCGAATTGGCGTGATCGGCTCCGAGACCAGCTCTTGGAAGAGGTTTCGGGCCGAGACAAGCGGGAGCCTGATCGCAGTCGGCTGGTACTATGCTTTATCCTACCGAAGCGCTTTGTGATGGATCAAACCGTGTCAAAAAGCATCTCGAAGACTCAAGCCGACGACAGAGCGTACCCACGATTCGGCTTGCCACCCAAACATTCTCAGAATCTCTAGCAGCAGCTCATCCGTCAGATCACAAAAACCCGCTCTGAGCCTAAACTCAGAGCGGGGGGGATGCAATAGCTTGTCGGCATGGCCTGGGCCTCCCAAGGGCCTGCGCCCTCAGTACCACCAGCGTAGGCAAGGGGGACCACCGTGTTCGGAATGGG
>DAHXNH010000265.1 GCA_027365485.1 Clostridiales bacterium | reverse complement strand
CGATATGAAAGAGGAGGAAGGCAGCCATCTTTTGATGGTGAGACGATGTCCTGCTGGAGAAGAACCCGTGCGCAAGACGGGCTCACGGAATATGTCCCAGCAGTCAGAGCCGATAGAACGGCTAGAGCGGCCGGCGTCGGTTTTGCGAGTACTTATTGGCTTTCTTGCCCTTGTGACGCGGGGCCGTACGGCCCGGTCGAACCGGAATGAGTGCCCGCTGAATGTGATGGATGATGCGTTCAAATGCTTGGTCTCGTTGGCCAGCATCAGGTTCCATGACGGCTTTAATCAGCCGGTGTTTAATCGTGCCCACCAATAGGTTGCGATTAATCCGGTATTCCTTATATTTGTAGGAATGAGGAGACTGGCGGCGGCGTTCGTCTGCGGCGGCTTGCGCGTCTTCTGCGACGATGGCGGCCATATTAATCAGAAAGATCGTCGCGCCGAAATCCTGTTCGACCACCACGGGGGTATGGCCCGAGAAGTTTTCGATTTCAAATTTGTTCTTCAGGTCATCATAATGCGTTTCCAGGCCCCACCGTCGAAAGTAGAGGGAGAGCGCTTCCGCATACGGCAGTTCCACGGGGGTCAGATCGGTCACCAGGGTTTCGATTTCTCCCGTTGGTAGGGTCAGTTTCAGCACACGGAGCGTGATCACCGTGCCGACCGGCACGGGCGTTCCTTGCTCCTTCAGACGACGAGCGCGGTCTGGAGTGATCCGAACAGTGACGATCGAATCGGCCTCGGTCACCTCAGATATTTCGGCATAAAACCCCTGCTGGACCCGCATCACAAAGCGGATGTTATGGGCGATGAGCCATAAAATCAGGTCTGCCGACGGGTAGCCACGATCAAAGAGCACCAAATTGGGGGTATCCGATGGGAGAAGATCGGCGAGCGCGGTCAAATGCTCTTTGGCCATGTCCCGTTCGCTCCGATCGTACCGACCAAGGATGGCGTGGATGGCCAGACCATTGAGGACATCGTAGAGACTCGAGGAGCGGGCACGCGCTAGCGTCCCGTATTCGGATTGATTTTCCGCCGCCCCATACTGCTCCCGCAGCGCCGGGGTGTTGGGGAGTTCCATGACGCTGCCATCCACCGCAAGCAAGCGAAATCCCCGGTACCTCGCGTAGTCCCCATCGGCATAATAGCCTTGAATCAACACGTCGTTCAGACGTGTAAACACTTCCGGTCGGAGATTTTGTCGTGCTTCGGCAAAGGACTGTTTGGTATACATCATTTCCCCTCCCGGATCGATCCGCTCGAGATACTCGTCTAATTCGACTTGGGTTGTTTTACGAACCATATTAAGAATAATCGATAAGACACCGAGCAGTCCGACTTTGCGACGGCGCGTAAAGGCTTGTGGCCGCCGTCGCGCCTCCCTTCTAAAGTGCTCGTTATCGAGATACTCTCGGATCCGGGCGCTGAGCCGCGAGGTCTTGTCGGCGACCATACGGCTCGCATTTCGGTGTGGATTCGTGAGCTTCGGCACTGCCGGAGCCTCGTGAGGAAGGGAATGGTAGATGTCCATCATGATGAATTCGCGATGGACGATGGAAATTCCTTTGAGCACGACCACGATAACGAAAAATATTATCAGGTTGATAATAGCATCGAGTCCATGAGAATCATGGGAATCCTCGCCGCGGGATTCCATCCCGCACAGGTCGCGAGCGAACGATTTACACGAGCTCAAGTCATCTCTTATGCCTCGTTTTCATTAACCTGACAGCATTGGGCCTGCCCCGGCGAGTAATCGCCGGCCGAGGCGGGCACGTCGGAGGCACGACACCCCGCGGCAGCGCTTCAGGAGCCAGTAAGGCGCCGCGTAAAAATAACTTGCTTAAATTGAAATGCAGATCCAACTGTTTATGGCTTTCAAATCCTCATCATGGTTCAGGTAATTAATGCGCGCTGCCTAACGCCAATGAACGAGCCCGGTGGTGATGACCCCAAGAATCCCCGCGCTCATCAACACTAACGCTAAGGCGTGCCACGCCACCCAGGAGCCATGACCAATCGGCCGATCGCGACGTGGCCGATACCTCACTGGGAAGACCCTGTTTGGTACAACAGGAGGTGAGGAGCGTGATACATAACCACTCTCTGGGGCGTACTGGCGTTTGCCCCAAACTCATCGGCCCTGAGAACGTTTTGGCTATTGCGTCCGATACAATATCCCCGCAGCCCGGCGTTGGCTGGTACGACTTGCCTTTGCGTGGTTATGACGTCATCCAACGGTCCCGACTAAAAAGACGTGGCACCTCCGGGAATTTCTTTGGATTTCTATTCATTTAACCATGTATAGAGTGGACTCATGTCACTTCGTACGCCGACGTTAAACATGTGCTCAATGCCTCGATCTCGTTGTTGGCCAAACCCGAACATTTTTTCTCACCCACTGGGTTCTGATGACTTATTTATAAAATAGCGGCGAAACTCGAGATATAGCCCTTATAAGAAACACTAGCCAATGATTTTCAGCCTAGCGTTTCTTTAGGATGGTCCACATGGGTTCGGCTGCAGCCAAGGTGATGCCAGGAAAAACATCACGAGGTCCGTGGGTAGTCAGACGATAGGTGCGCACCATAGCAGAAATGGCGATGAGCGCCTCTGTGGTCGCTAAATGTTCTCCTATGCAAGCGCGAGGTCCGGCCCCGAACGGGATATACCCATAGGGGGGAATAATCGGGTTATTGAACCAACGTTCTGGATAGAATTGGTCAGGCTTCGTAAAGTATGCCGGATTACGGTGGATAAGCCATGGGGAGACTAGGATGAACGTCCCTTTGGGAATTTTGGTCTTTCCTAGAGGAAATTCTTCATGGGTCACGCGGCTCAGAATCCACACAGGTGGGTAGAGTCTCAGAGATTCTCGAAAGATCGCGTAGGTCCAAGGATGGGTGTCCGGCGTAGGAGTCATCTCTTGGTGGCTCTCGTTTAATACCGCCTCTTCGATGACCGGATGACGGCTCATCAAATCGAGCGACCAGGCCATCGCATGCCCCGTCGTTTCATGGCCGGCAATAATGAGGGTGAGCGCCTCGTGATACCATTTGGGCCGACTTTGGGATAGGTGGGGCCAAATTACCTCATAGGGGCGGTTTGTAGGGACCAGACTATCGATGGTGCGGTTTAATCGATTAGCGCGTGTATGGTAGCGACGGTTAAATATGGGGACGTTATAGGGGAAACGCCAGACACTTCGCGATCGGTGATAGAAATGGGCCATCAACCATTCAATATCGGAGCTCATGGTGGTCAACTGGTGAGGGTTTAATTGATCTGTGGCGAAGAGTGTCTCCATGATGAGTGTGAGACTTAAGCGGAGCATAGCGGGTTGCAAGTCGAATGCGGTGTCTTCGGGAAGCTGCGCCGTCAGTCGTTCAACGGCCGTTGTCAGTTCTGGGATGGTGGATCGAATATTAGCCGTTCGAAATACCGGTGCGAGTGATCGACGTTGCTCTACCCAGTCCTCTTCTTCACTTGTTAAGAGGCCTTGTCCAATCAGAGGATTTTTCGGATCGAGTCCCGGACCCTTGTGAAAGGCGGGACGATGGTGGGATAAAATGAGTCCTACGCTTTCAGGGTCACTTAATAATAAAAAGGTCCACGGACCCATGCGGAATTGGACTCGATGTCCGTATTCGTGGGACAATTTCTCAAATAATGTAAGCGGGTTCTGGTGGAAAGCGTGCAGACGACTCAAAGACGCGCCCGTCGGACCGGGAATATGATTTAACCGTACCGTATTAGACACCATCCCTTCCGGATCTCACTCCGATTGTACCAGGACCGAGATCTCTGAGGATGGTGTTCGAGGTGATTATCGGACGCCGTGTGCCTGTCGACTGTTTTTGGGAGCGATAATCAGTTCCGTTAGCCCAATCACAACTCCTACTGCGAGCGCACTCTCTAGATAGGCATAGGGATGTCCGTTATAATGCGGCAACACCGTAAAGTATATCGAGAGTACTGTGGTGCCTGCTATCCATGCGAGGACGGCTCGGCCGTAGGCCGAGATATAACCTCCGGGCATTTCTGTGAGGGCATACGCGAGTACGGCAATGGCGGCTGCAGCCACGGCGACGTGGGTGAGCCCGAACTTTGGAAACCCGGGGAGCACACGTTTAAAAACCCAAATGGCTAAAAAGGCCATAATATATTCAATGACGATTCGTATCCAACTCACCTTGTCATCAGCTCCTATCCCTAGTGTTTATGTTGGATTAAGAAATAT
>DAHXNH010000260.1 GCA_027365485.1 Clostridiales bacterium | reverse complement strand
GGTCGATCCCTTCTTGAAATTCGTCAAGGGTCAGATATCCTTCCTCCACTAAAGCTCCGCGCATGCTGGACAATCGTTCCCGTTCAAACCCCACCTGTGGATCTGACCTTTGTTCGGTACCCAGTGAACTTTGGGGGTTCCACAATACTCGGGTCAACCGATATCCTGATCGCTCAAGATATTGGGGTAATTTCCGGCCAATCTGTCGGTCCGAACCATGATCGAACGCATACGCTCGATAAGCAGCCAACACTCGTCGCCAAGCCTGGGGGGCGGGAGGATACTCAACAGTCCAGCCGTCATCAACCTCTTCCAAATAAAGACATCCCCCCGGTTTGAGCCAGTCCCGCCAATGAACCAATGTTTCTTCTGGCGGAAGGTACTGCAGAACAAATCTTGCGGTCACGATATCAAAGGGTACGGGCGGTGTCTGACGAGCCACATCTGCAGGGAAAAAGGCGACCCGTCCGGCCAGACTCGGAAAACCACGGCGCAAGCGCTCGGCGACAGTCAGCCGGGAAAGGTCCTGGTCAAACCCATGAACCTCCGCCCCAAAGTGTTCGGCAATTTCTAATGCGGCTGCCCCTAACCCGCAACCCACGTCGGCGACTCGCGACTGGTTGCAAGCGGGCAGTCGATAGAGCGCCTGCCGGCGCGCCGCACCGGTATACGCCGTCTGCAACATTAACCAACGATCGGCTCCCCCCTCGTTTGCCACCTCCATCAGCAACTGGTCCAACGTCTCGGCAAAGGCCATGGATTCTTGTGTCCTCTCTCTGAGTGTTCGTCCGGGAAAAGCTGCCTTGGCGACGCTAAGATTTTGCCATCGCCCCGGACGCTTCCAGCACACCCTACATCGTCCAGCCATCCTCGCCCACGCCAGGCGGTCCATCCCACCAAGATTACGGTCAAAGCAAACCGTCACCCGTTCCCGGCCTTCGTCTGGCGCAAATCTCTACGTTATATCTCGATTCGACATCCAGCGGAAATCTCCTTCCCCGCTGTTCGCGCCCGCGGCAGTCACAACCCGCCGCCCCAACTTATCATTGGCAAAGAGCCGGGAACAGGTGGGAGCATCTTCGTGCTCGCGCGTGATTTGGCCTTTCGAACCTGGAAGTGGCGCTTAGGCTAAAGGCCCAGCGTCTTTCGACTTTGGCGAAGGTTTCGAAAGAGCAAGGCCAACAACACGACGACAAATGCCACCATGGCAGCGACTGTCAAAAGAGCCCGAACCGGATGGACTGCAAAATTTATCCAACGATGAAGAATCGGAATCGCCGGGATCGCCTCCACCAAGATTGTCACCGGAAGAAAAATCATAGTGATCAAGCCAAAGAGATGCATGTTGCGCGAGTCCCGACGCAGGCTTAAGTCCTTGAGCATATTCTCACGTTCGCGGTCGAGGCCGGCCAGATAATTGTCGATATCGTGGACCTCCTCTTTGAGTTCGTTGTACATGGGCACGACATGAAATTCGTCTTGCCAGCGGCGATAAATGTGATCCCTTTCCTCACTCACCGAAGCCTGGCTGAAATAGCAACGCGAGGTAAAGTCATAAATCGCTTCTCGCAAAGTCCGAAGTTCTTCGCCGCGACGCGGCGACAAACCCGCCAAAGATGCCCCCATGGCATAGCGCAAGATACTGAGGCGCTGATGAAAAGGGATTAACATCATCAAGAAATAACTCGTCTGAAACGATTCCATGGCGCGGGCGGGCCGCTTGGTAAAATGGTCAAGGCCGTTGTCATAAGCCAGGACAAATCCACCGTCTAACGATTGCGTGTGGATGACATTATGGTAGGGCAGGTAGTGATGGGTGGCATCTTCTAAATGAATTTGCGAGAAGTGACTGATGTCGTTGGGGGTAAAGGTTTTACGCAAGATGGTCAGGTGATGCTGCGCAAATTCATAAAATCGTTCATCCAACACATCCATCCCAGCAAACCGATCCGGCCGGAGCAGCATAGCACCATAAACCGGCAAAAAGCGGTCGACCATCGGCGTTATCCTAAAGAGGCTAGACTCAGAAAAAAATGATTTCAGCAAATCATCAATCAGCAACTTCAGGGTAATCCGAGAATTTTTCTGACACAACAATCCGATACTCCACCCTTGGGGTTCGACCACCGGTTCGATGTCTGACGGCTTATAGGCGACAATATGAAACGGAGCGCCATGAATTAGGGAGGCTAAACGCGCGTTGACTCGCTCCACCTCCTCGACCGACGGTGCCAGACCCGCTTCTGAGGTCGGTCGAATCTCAAGGGCAAGACACGCCACACCGTTAAAAAACACATACAGCACAATCTGACTAATGCGAAAGGACGAGGAATTTTCGGATTCAGCCAAAAAAGCATAAGAAGCACCGGCGGACAAACAGGCAAGATTCATCCGAAAGCGCCGTTGATTGGTCGCCAGGCTCAAGTATTGCTTCACATAGGGCAACATATTTTCTAATTCCGACGCATCAAACGGATCCTCCACAAAGACCCCTGACAACTCCGGGTCCGATAACAGCGCCTGGGAAAAATCGTTGCCGCATGACTCCACACTCAACTTCAGGCGATGTGTGAACACAAAGGGATAAAGAAACTTAGTAAAGGTTTCAGCCACCTGCCAATCCACACGCCTGGGCTCGGTGGCATCGGATGCCTCGGCCTTATCGTCTTGCGACTTCACGAGATTTGTGTAGGGCGCTTTTGTCTCCAACACGACCTCCTCTTTCATCGGTGATTTCTACCGCCGGCTCCAATTCTAGGGCCCGCAGAGCCATCAGGGCAACTCCGATCCCCAGGCTCGACCCGATAGAGGGCAAACAGCGGGAAAAAGCCACCTCGTCAGAGAAACATGCGCCAAAAACGCCGCTAAAGGAACCATGTCAGCGGTAGCTCAGGAGTTCCGCGAGCGTTCAAAGGCCATCTGCCGCGCCTCTTGCCGCTCCTAAGGGCTGGGGTTCTGACCGGCATTTTCATCGCCGTGGTCTCACTCCAAGACTCGGCGTTGGCATCGGGAACCCTTCAGACCATCATGGCAAATGGCCTCAGAGTCGCTTGATCGCGGTGATCTAGCCTATCGCTTGGTCTCATTTTACCATGAGCACTGCTGAAGCCTAAAATGCCGTTTTAGATGACAGGCGGAGATTTGAAAAGCCTATGGTCAGTCAGGTAAACACTGAACTTCCTGCCTTGAGTTTCATGGTCGGCCTAAGGCGCATACGAAAAACTCCAAGCCACACTCACCCGGCACCTGACTTTTTGGTGTCAACATGGCGTCTCGGGACCAGAGCATGTCTGATTTCCTCATCTTTGAGCAGGCGCCAAAATAAGCAATTTAACCAGCGAATAGTCAAGTCGGCAATATTTTTACTAAGAGAACACTATTTCCATAAATTGCAAGCAGGAAAACAGCCTTTCGGTTGCGAAGTTTTAATGAAAATTTGAGATTTGTCGCTACGCAGCGAACGACTAAGGGAAGGGCGCCAGCAATGATTAAACGGCATCGCAAGCGAATAATCACGCAAGTGGGCATGATTGCAGTCGCGGTAGGACTAGCCTTAATCTCCACTTCGTCTCATCATCCAGTGCAGGCAGCTCAAAATCCGTACATTACTCACAACCCAGGACATCCGGATTATCGCTTCGGAGCGGCTCAAGCGTATGCTGACCCCAAGGCCGCTGCGAATTTGGGCATCGGCTGGGAAAGAATTACCATGTTCTGGGACTCTCTCGAACCCTCTCCGGGGGTATGGAACAACTTCTTTACCAAAAATGATTCTGAACTGCTAAGAGAGGTCAAGGCGGGAAGGATTCCGGTCGGGGTTTTGGTATCCACCCCCAACTGGGCACGAACGTCTCCCAACTCTTCAGTGCCAAAAAGCCTCTATGACGCCTGGAACAGTCCCAAAAACACGTGGGGAAATTTCATCTATCGACTGACCCGGCACTATGCAGGCCTCATCGACACGTGGGTCATAGGCAACGAGATTAGTATTCCCTCCGGGCATTTTAACACCTGGACCGGCACCTTGGCACAATTTGCGCAGATGGTTAAAATAGCGTATCTGGCCGCCCATGCCGCGGACCCCAACGCACACATCTTATTGCCGGGCACCCCTTATTGGTACGCGCACGGTCATGTCACCGTGCAATTGATCAAAGACTTAGCGGCGCTGCCAGGGGCCTCCACTCACCACGATTTTTTTGATGCCCTCGATCTGAATCTTTATAACACGATCAATTTCAATCAGCAGATCTATACCCGCTACGATAAGATTTTGGCTGCCAACGGCCTCGGCGGCACCCCGATCTGGCTCAGCGAGACCAATGTCACGCCGATCGTCAAAGGCTATAAAGCCCCCAAAAACGATCCCGGAGTCACTCCGAGCCAACAGGCGGCCTTTATTGTCGAAGAAATGGCTGACAGTTTAGCCTATACCAGCCGGGTCGAGGTCTATCAACTGCCAGAGCCGAAGCCGCTGAACAAGTTCAATGGCCCCGTGGGCCTTTTGACTAAGTCCAGTCAGCCTCGCCCAGCCTATGCGGCCTACCAGACCTTGATCCGTTACTTAAGTGGAGCGCGTTATCTCTCTCGCTACATCCCGGCGTTTGACGGTGTCAATCCCAAAGCCATGGATGAAGTCAATTTTGGCGCACCGGGTCGATACATCTCGGTCATTTGGGATCAAGGCGCTCCGGCGATTACCGGCACGGTGAAAGCATTCAGCAAAACGGCTCTGCTGGTTGACGACATGGGCCAGACTCAGATGATTCATGCAGAGCACGGATACTATCATGTGCCCCTACCCGCCGCCACGTTGTCTTCGGTGGGAAACCGAAAAGAACATCCCATTGGCGGCAATCCTTATTTTGTGGTGCAACTAGTCCCCATTGGCAGCCACGGCACCCCGAAGACGGCAGACTTTGGCAGTCGCACAGGCTTTCCTGATCCGGCACCAACGCCGTGGAGAGCGGCACCCACAGCGGCGCTTGACGAAGCAGCCCGGGTCATCCCGGAAGTCCCAGAATCCGTTGACGGATCCGTCGCTCCGGTGGCTCAACGCTCTGGCACCGACACCATATACAGCGCCGTGGTCAACACCTACGGCGACCAAATTTGGGTGAAGATCGGCAACAAGGTCTCCTCTTTTGGCACCCCAGGAAAGGCCCCAGGGGACTTAAATATGCCCTCAGCCGCGGCCTGGTCTCCCCAACACACCTTGTATGTGGCCGACCAGGGGAATGCCCGCATCGAAGAATTTACTGCGTCTGGCAAATTTATCCTCAGCTTCGGCCATTATGGGACCACCGGTTCGGGCATGGTCGCGCCTTCGGGGATTGCCGTGGCCCCCAACGGTACTGTTTACGTAACCGACAGCGGCACCCAGCGTGTGCTTCATTTCTCCGCCACCGGCAAATTGTTGCAATCCTGGGGAGGCTGGGGCGATGGCAATGGACAATTTGACGGACCTAGCGGGATCGCCGTGGCCGCCAAGGGCACCGTCTTTGTGGCTGACACCCTCAATAATCGAGTTGAGACGTTTACCCCGAACGGCACGTACTTGCAACAGGGCGAGGTCCCCTTCCCAGAGCAGATCCAACTTCAATCGAACGGCACTCTCTTGGTCACCAACTACCGCATGAAGACGTTTACCATTTCCGATTGGCCGAAGTACGTCACCGCGCTGACTGGGCGGCCGCACCCCACCGCTCTCACCTTCGGCCCGCACGGAAGCTATTACGAAGCCCTCCAAGACGGCTCGGTCATCCATTTCTCACCGACGGGCAAGGTGTTGGGGCAATGGACCATCCCGCCGGTCCCCGGCAACCATAAGCCATCCGCCATCACCCAACTCGCCGTCGATGGCAACGTGGTCTACGCGCTGGATAGTTTGTACAACCGGATATTAGTGCTATTCCCCACCACTTCGAGTCAGCCAAGCGGCGTCGTCGGCTGGCTGCAACCCGGCGGCCAGGGGGTGTTGGGCCCGCGCGCCATTGCCGTTGCCGCCGACGGTAGTATTTGGGTAGCGGACACCGATGATCACGAAATTGTTCATCTTTCCAAAGATGGCACGGTGTTGAAAACCTTTAAGGATCCCGACTCGCCGTACGGCATCGCGCTCGGCCCCAACAGTCTTTGGATCAGCGGATACTATGGCGGCGTGCTTTCGCAATATTCCTTAACCGGTCACCTCATCGCCCACTTTTTTGGCAATGGGCCTGGACTCGACGCGCTGCATCATCCGACGGATCTTTTTGCAGATGGTCAAAACTGGGTGATATGGGACCGGGGAGACAATCGGGTGGCGCTGGTAAGCCACACCGGTCAGGTCCTATCCGAAGTCTCCGACACTTTGGGAAGCCCAGTCTCCATGGCCATGGAGCCCAACGGCGATGTCGCCTTTCTCAACAGCAGCGGGCAAATTGTGACCTATCATTTTGGGCCGAAGATTGGTCTCACCACAACTGTAACCGTGGGCCCATAGCGGATCGTGGTTTGGCGATTCGGGTGGTTTAAACCCAACGCCGACAATAATGCTACCTATTATTTCTACTATCGCCAAAATTTGCCGATACCATTGTGCAATTTAGGCGTTTTTGCCCATATAATGGAGATGGGCAACGCCCGTCTCCATTAGTCCTTTATGCGTATTCTCTACTACATTGAAGCTCTTGAAGGAGGAAGATCCATGAGTATTCGTTGGTGGGCCGTCGCGGTTTTCGGAGCGTGGTTCGTAGCGAGTGCTTGGATATTGTCTGCCCCCAAGCACTCGGCGGCGCCGGAGTGGAACTTTATTATCGGGGGCGCGCTGATCTTGCTGGGCGCACTTTGGGTGGTCCTAGCGCCCCAGTCGGGTCGTTGGCGAGACATCGTGCTAGCCCTGTTAGGCATTTGGATGGCGATTTCACCCTGGACGTTAGGATTCGCCAAGCACCACAAAGACGACCTACTCATTACCCTAGTCGTAGGGATTTTGGTGCTGATCGGTGCCGGATTGTCGTTTGTTTTGCCTGCCAACGCCAACGCGGCCGGAAGTCAACGTACCTCCGCTTAGCAAAAACTCCCAGGGCCATGCTTTGCCACCATCGAAGCATGGCCTTGGATATATCCGTTTAGGCCGCCCTTTTTACTCCCCCTGAAGCAAGACTTCGGTTTGGCTGCATCCCAAGCGGTCGGCTCCGGCAGCGATCATTGACAAAGCCGCCTGGCAGGTCTTGATTCCTCCTGACGCTTTGACGCCGGCCCTTGCCCCAATCGCTGTACGAAGCAGTCGAACAGCGGGCACAGTTGCTCCTCCGGCCAGAAATCCGGTAGACGTCTTCACGTAATCTGCGCCTGCGGCGACGGCAATCGTCGCCGCTTGGACGATTTCGTGATCCTCCCACAGCCCGGTCTCGACAATCACTTTCAGCACTAGGTCGCCGATCAATGGTGTCAACTTAGCGATATCTGAATACGCCGAATCGCGGCTCTAATTCGGCGTTTTGAGAAGAGTGCTGGAGTTTTCGGGATTGCCTACGCGCTGTTTTGACCCAGACGCGGTCGAAAAGCGTGGCATGGGTGGATTCCTGGGAAGACTTCGAGAACGAGAGTGGCTGGCCGAGCATCGCGAGGGCATGGGGTATTCCTCCGACGAAAGGCATTATTCGTCAGAATATTGTGTCGTACAGGGGTTGGGGGCTGTTCCCTTTAGGAGATCGCTCTAAAGGGAACGGCGACGGTTAGGGGAATAGCGGTTGGCCCGCGGTGCGGGCCGGCGCGGAAACTGCCGATTCGGCCGAATCGGCGTCACGTGTTTCCGAATCTGATGAATAAAGTCCCAAAACGCCTGAGTGCGAACGTCGGCCTTCTCGGCGAGCAGGATCGTGACCCACGCATCCTTCCCCTGTCCCACTGCAACCCTCGTGTTGATTTTATACCGTGCGTACTTATCGTCCTCGGGATGCTCCGCTTGCTGGGGGTCCCACAAGGTCTGGGCTTCGGCCTCGGCCAAGGCACACAAATTGCCCAGCAGGACGGTAGCCTGAGGCTCCTGATCAATCGCCGCGGGCAAAATGCCCGCAAAATTAGCGATCTCAAACCGATTTTTGAGGACATCAAAATGGACCTCGACCCCCCAACGGCTGAAATACACCGCCCCAGTCGCTTCGTACGGCAATTCTTGCACCGATCCCTTGGTGGCGAGGATTTCGGTCTCGCCACTGGGCAAGAGGAGCTTGATCACCCGCAGGCGTAATTCGGTGCCCACGGGCACCGGGTGTCCCTGGGGCAGCAAACTCTCGGGCCCGCTCCGGTGTGATCGTGATCGTCACCCCTGGACTGCGCCGAGGGCTTCCCACGCATCGCGCTCCACGGGGCCAAACTCTTCGGGATAAAACGTCGAGGGCACACGCATG
>DAHXNH010000253.1 GCA_027365485.1 Clostridiales bacterium | reverse complement strand
AGCGCGTCAAACGTCAAACTCAGGCCACCGATGACAAAAATGCCCCAAATCACAGCGCCCGTGTTGCCCACTTGCCCAGCGGTTTGGATGAAAAAGCCAATCCCGTTGTTGCCGCCAATCATTTCTGAGGCGACCAACGTGCGCCACGCGATGCCAAACCCCACGCGCAGGCCACTGGCCAGGGCGGGTAGAATCGCAGGCAGGTAGAACTGTCGAACCATGCGAAAGTTCTTGGCCCCTAGGGCCCAGGCCATCCATACTTGGGTCTGGGGAATGGAGCGCATCGCGTGATTGACGGCGATGGCGACGGGAAAGATGGTCGCCATCGTGACCACGCTCACGATCGGCAAGTCGCCGATACCCATCAAAATGATGAATAACGGAATCCAGGTAATCGGGGGAACGGACTGGAAGAAGGAAATAAAAGGGCTCATGGCTTCGTCCGCCCACTCGAAGCGGCCTTGGGTAACTCCAATAATGACCCCCAGCAGGGAGCCCATACCAAACCCGAGCGCTAGGCGAATCAGACTGGCCTCAACATTGAGGTAAAATGTGGCGGTCTCCAGGTTCTGAACGGCGGTGCGCCACACGAGAGCGGGGCCCGGAAACACGAAGCTCGGGACGCCCCGAGTCGCTAAGAGCCACCCAAGCAAGACGATGGGCACGGAGGCATAGCCCCAGTGCCACCGACGATGATGACGGAGAGTGGTTGGCCTCATCAGTGGAGCCAATGCAAATCAAAGAACGAGCGGACCTTGACCAAGTGCTGCGTGAGACCCAATTTCACTAGCTGTTGATTCATCTTTTGGTACAGCGAAAAATCTGAAGCGGCAAACGTGGCATTGAAATGCATAGTCTTAAGACCGATCTCCACGATCTTGGTGGGCGATTCGGTCCTACCTTTGGCAGTGACTACCGCGGGAATGTTTAAGTCCTTAGCCAAAATGGCCGCTGCCGCGGCAGGATGTCGGTGCACATAGGCAATCGCTTCAATGTGCGCCTGAACCACTTTCGCCACGACTTGCGGCTCCGCCTGGATAAGCTTTTGGGTAGCCAAGAGGATAAAGCCGGGGTCGGGTACCGAAGCCACCACCGTCGCTCCTTTTAACCTTGCTAAGGTCGACTGCGGGGCACCCAATAAAGCCATGTCCAATTGACCGCTAGAGAGGGCGCCCAACATATCGGACAACGGCAGATAGCGAACCGAGACCTTCGATAGGGCCAAGTGATGGGCAGGGAGCAAAAATCCCCGAAGCATCACGTCTTGTCCGCTACCCGGTCCGACGTCACCGATGGTGGCACCGGCAATGGCACCGTGGTACCCCCTGCGGGCCATCAGGTCGAAGGTCCCATCTTCTACGTTCGCTACCGCTTTGACTTGGAGCCCCCGCGATCCCCACTCCAACAACGCCGGCACCCCGGCATAGGCCATTTGGACACGACCTCCGGCCATCGCTTGATATAGCGCGGGGCCGCTTGCAAACGCGGCCAGATGCACGTTTAGACCTTCCTTGGCGTAGATCCCCAGCGAACTGGCGACCAGGGCCGGGGTGAGACCAAGGACCGGTACATAGCCGATGGTGAGCGAGGGATCAGCGGCTTGGGTGGGGACGGCGAAAAACCCAAGAAGGGCCAGTGCCATGACCGAAGCGCGCCACCGGCGAAGGATCCGATGCCAAAGTTTCATGATGCAAAACCTCCTCAGATGGATTCGGACCGCTAGGCGATCCAGGACAGGACGGTATCATGACAGGACTGAAGGAGCGCGCGGTCCTCACCCCGGGGAACGGTGAGGTCGCCTCGAATTTCGGCGGGATGGCCGTTGATGGCGATAACCCGGTCGCTGACGGCCAGCGCCTCGTCAATCGAATGCGTAATCAGAATGGTGGTAAGATGCTGGCGCTCGTGAATTCTTCGCAGCTCAATGCCAAGAACGCTCCGTGTATTGGCGTCGAGGGCGCTAAACGCCTCGTCTAGTAGCAGGATGTGGGGACCAATCGCCAGGGTACGGGCCAAGGCCACGCGCTGACGCATACCCCCAGAGAGTTGGTCGATCCGGTCATGGGCATGATCCGCCAAGCCGACCATGGCTAAATTAGCCATCGCCCGGGCGATCTTTTGGTGACGCGGCACATTCGTCATGTCGAGGCCAAAGGTGACGTTGCCCAGTACGCTCAACCAGGGGAACAGCGCCAAATCTTGCAGCACCACACCACGAGACACCCCGGGGCCAACAATTGGCGACCCCGACTCGAGGATTTGACCCCGGGTCGGCTTGAGGAAACCGGCAATCAGATATAAGAGCGTGGTTTTACCGATTCCGCTGGGACCCACAATGCTCGACCAGCTTCCCTGCTCCACGGTAAAGCTTAAGTCCTGAAAAATGGGACGGCGGTGATATTCGAATCCCACATGCTCACATTCCAACAAATCGCCCACCCCTAAAGACTAAGTACAATATGGGGATTATATTCCATTGGATTGGTGACGTCAAGCAGAGAATCGTGGCACAGGCAATCGAAGATAAGTCAGGGAAGCTCGAGTGAATCCCGGAATTGCCCGATACTTAGAGTAAACTCCGGGCGGGAAGTGGAGGCACGCATCGATGACATGGCTCCAAGGGCACGATACATTTTCGGATGACGAAGCCTGTCGGACCTATCTGTTGGATCAACGCCGGCCCGAAGGCTTCGTTTGCCCCCCTGTCAAGGCACCTAGTATTGGACGGGGAAACGGTCCCGGGGGGAGGGGGGACCAGGGTACGAATGTGCAGCGTGTGGCCATCAAGCATCGGTGACGGCCGGGACCATTTTTCAGCGAACCAAAGTGGCCTTGCCAGTGTGGTGTTGGGCCATTTTTCTGATCGCGGTGGATAAGCGGGGCCAGTGGATATCATTCCCCTAGCTAGAGTTAGGCGTCCGTCGTAAACGGCACCGCTTGACAACCTGACCTATGTTAAGATGCATGGATATCTATCCAGGTCTTGGCGCTCAAAGGCCAGCCCGGCGGACCCCAGCTATTGAGCGATGGCGAGTGCATGGGCTTGATCAGCGATTCGTCGCTTGTCGTGCCACAGTTTCGCGCGAGTCACTCCTTCTTCGAGCCGGTGATAGGGCGATTTTCTAAAATCATCAACGGACTCTAAGATAGATCATCTTCGTTCCCTGGACACTAACGCTCGGTCGCATCTTTCAGGGCACTTTTCACGCGCTGGGGTGCCGTTGCCATCTATCCCAGGGCGAGCCGCACTTGGCCCGCGCTGGCGGGGCGGGCGATCACTTGCTGGGCCCGTCTGGGACACGCGGGCGATCAACGCGTAAAAAAACCGCCAACCAACTCCGGCGAGTAGTTGAGAGGCTTTTAGTAAATCCTTTACGCGAACATAGCTCGCGTGAGCTTCTCGCCAAAATCTCTCTAGAGCGAGTCGGTCACTCCAGTACAACAAAGCGTCCTATGCGAAAACGCGATATATTGCTACCAGGCCGAACGTATTATGGAAACAGAGTGCCAGTAAATGCTACGGTATCTTCAACCCGGACGGTAATTCTCCATGGATACGATTGGAAGCCACGATAATCATGCTCCAGCATTCCATCCCACGGAATCGACGGTTGATGGACATCGGCCAGATGTCCGGTATCTAGGTTTTCAAAGGTTACACGTAGGGCAACGGGTCCTACTGCCCGCAATGTAGCTTGAGGGTTCCAATAGAGACGTGCGCTATTGTCTTGGCGTTCAATGCGTTCAACAAAAAGCCACCGTTTAAAGAATGCCGGTGCGCGTGTAGCAATGCTGATGCGATTGTCCCAAATGCTAGGTATGGAAGCTGGAAGTTTATCTCGCAACATATGTAGCTCAGCGGCCGAGCGGACGAGAAGGAAGGTCTTTGGTGACAATCTAAAAGAATGATGGATTTGAATTTCCGCTTGGCGACGCGCTACTATCTCGTCTCGGTCAACTGGGGCGAAGGAACCATCGTGGAAGACTTTGCTAAACGGAATACCCTTAACGAACTCGGCGGTTGGGCCAAAGGCGGCATTCGGAGAGGCCGCGTTGCGATCAGAAAACCGAACCGTTGGATGGACGAGTAAATCGTCGAGTGGCACGCAAAAATAGACCGGAATCGCGCAGCGGCCATTATACCAATAGCGATCAGCGGATCGAATGCCCTCAATCCCGTATTACATCGGAGTACGAGGACGCCAATAAAACCGTACGTATTCTTGTGCATCGACCACCGTGTGACTCAAGATGTCAGGATCTCCGACTTCGGTCGTTATAACACCACGCACGCCAGCCTCATGTTGAGAGTATATAACGTTGTTTTCTAAAAATCGACGGAACATTGTTAATGTCCGTAAAATGATACCCGTAACCTATTCAGAGGGCCATGTGTCCAACAGAGGGCTTTAAACTGTTGAGATGGGAAAGGATCGCTGTACGTTCCCATTGACTAAGATTACTGGCCATGAAAGGCAGGCGCCTCAAACCCAGGAACTTTCATCGAACGTCGGGAAGGTAATCTCAG
>DAHXNH010000244.1 GCA_027365485.1 Clostridiales bacterium | reverse complement strand
CGTCGCCGGAAGGAGACCCCTTTAGTGGGTACACGGCTCCCGGCTGGACTCTAGCGCCACGGTGGGTACCTCGATTGAGCGGTTCAATCAGGGCACAGGCCCATCGGCAGAGAGCGAACAATAAGACGAAAATCCTCATGGGTATGTTTGTTGAGGATTTTCAGAGCGGATTTAGAGTGAGCTTATTGATTATTTTGCCTACGAAAGCGGGGACACCTCTATCCATCGCATGCGACTCTTAGTGGTTCTTTTGTTGGCACGGCTGGTGGGTTGGATGAGTCGGTTGCGGGGCCACGGGGGCAGTTCGCTGCCGGGGATGCTGGCCTTAAAGTGGCAGCCCACACTTTTACGGGACCTCAAGACCGGGCTTCGCCAGGGTTCCGTTCTAATTACCGGCACCAATGGAAAAACGACCACTGCGGCTATGGTTCGACGGATTTTGAGTTACAATCGATGGCACCTAGTCAGCAATCATAACGGCGCCAATCTTTTGGCAGGCTTGGCCACCTCCTTCATGCGGGATCGACGCCACCTTATTCCCCGGGCCGATCTGGCCCTATTAGAAGTCGACGAGGCGACCATGCCTCGAGCGGCTGACGAACTGAGGCCCCAGGCGATTGTTGTGACCAATGTGTTTCGGGACCAGTTAGACCGATATGGGGAACTCTCGACGACGCTTCGCTACATTCAACGCGGAATCGATAGGCTTGCAGAGGACGGTTCACTCATCTTAAATGCGGACGATCCCCAAGTAGCCTACTTAGGCGAGGGGAGGGCCAATGTCGTTTATTTTGGCCTGGATCCTAGTTCAGCCGCACTGGCTTCCTCTTTGGACAATCACTACGATGCCTCTGATTCCGACCGTTGTCCGCGATGTGCAACCCGGCTAGAGTATCCTCAGCGGGTTTATGCTCACCTCGGCCATTATCGTTGTCCTCACTGTGGTTATCAGCGACCCTCGGCCGCAATCACAGTAACACCTGGCCAAGGAGGGGGGGCCACGTTATCTGGCGAATTTGGGGACCTCTCCATCATCCTGCCGATACCGGGAATATATAATCTGTACAATTTAGCAGCTGCCGGAGCTCTCGGCTGGGTATTGGGAATCCATCCGGAGAGCATGGCGCTGGCGCTGGCGGACATGCCCCCCGCTTTTGGCCGGATGGAGGCGATAGTGGTTGCGCCCGATACCAAGATTTGGATTGCATTGGTCAAAAATCCGGTAGGCTTTAATCAAGTCATGGATACCATCATCGATTCTGGCGACAAGCCCAACATCTTCATTGTCATCAATGATCGTTATGCGGACGGCCGCGATGTATCCTGGCTATGGGACGTCGACTTTGAACGCAGCGGTTTGCGGGTAGCGATTGATCAATGGTGGGTATCGGGTATCCGCGCCTGGGATATGGCATTGCGTTTAAAGTACGCCGGAATCCCACAGACGCAAATCGTCGTCCTGCCATCAGTATCGGACGCGCTCGCGGCAGCCATAAAAGGCAGTCAAGAAAAAACTCTCTACATTCTGCCTACCTATACCGCCCTAATGGAAGTGCGTGACCTTCTCACCCGTCAGGGTTTAGTCAAGCACTTCCGAGACGGATAGGGGGCACCCCGCCGTCGCCTATTCGAGGGTTTCTAAATATTTTTCGCAGTCCATAGCTGCCTTGCAACCAGACCCGGCCGCCGTGATCGCCTGGCGATAGCGGCGATCCATCACATCTCCACAGGCGAAGACTCCCGGCACATTCGTTTGGCTGGTGACCCCCGCGGTGCGAATATAGCCTAATTCATCCATATCCAATTGGTGATTAAGAAAATCCGTATTCGGGCGATGGCCGATGGCCACAAAGACGCCTTCGGCAGTAATCGCACGAACGACTCCAGTCTTGTTTTCCCGGACCTCAAGGCCAACCACCTGACCTTGACGGTGAACGACGGACACGGGCGTGACGTCGAGTTCCCAGCGAATTTTCTCGTTCTTGCGCGCACGATCCTGCATCACTTTAGATGCGCGCAATTGGCTCCTGCGATGAACAATGGTGACTTCCGAAGCAAACCGAGTGAGAAAGGTTGCTTCTTCCATTGCCGAATCTCCTCCGCCCACCGCGACGATTTTTTTATCGCGATAAAAGAACCCGTCGCAGGTGGCACAGGTCGAGATACCGTGACCAACCATTTCTGATTCGCCGGGAATCTCCAACATTTTTGCTGAAGCTCCGGTAGAGACGATCAAAGATTCCGCAAAAAAAGTTTCTGCTCCGTCATCGACGGTAACCTTAAAAGGACGGTGACTGAGGTCGACTGCAGTCACGGCTCCGGTTTTAAAGGTAGCGCCAAAGCGCTTCGCTTGATCCCGCATTTGGTCCATTAAGTCGGGGCCTTGAATAGCTGTGGGAAATCCCGGAAAGTTTTCCACTTCGCTGGTCAAAGTCAGTTGTCCACCTGGTTCGTTGCCGTCAATCACCATCGGCGCCAAAAATGCTCGAGCCGCATAGATAGCTGCGGTTAGACCCGCAGGTCCCGTACCCAAAATCATCACTCGGTAAGAAGTCTCCATAGATATCCCCTCACTTTTCAGCCCACATTCCCCCTTAGTATACTTCTCTCTCGACTAAAGAAACATGCATTACGCATGCGCCTCCGGCTCTTTGACCGCATCCAATTCCTTAAAAATAGGCAATCGCACCAGCCATTGTGACAGGGCCGAGGCGTGATTGGACGATCCGACTCTATGCCAGGTGGCGCGGAACCAGAATTCTGGTTCCGCCATGATCCGGTCCCGATGAATGTCTAAACACCCCGTGTTTGGGTCCACCATATTTCGCGAGACTCTCCTTCATCGGAGATAGATGGACCCATTTAGCACGACTAACCCACGGTATAATATTTGTAGACAGCCAATCTGGTTGTTGGATGTGTGAAAGTGTGGATGAGACCAATCGGCCGAAGCAAGGCCACGAGCACGAAGGTGGCCATGGCCCTGGCACAAAAGGAGGTCTTCGCTTATGACATCGGTGGTATTTGGCACGGCGGGCCACATCGACCACGGCAAGACGACGCTGGTGCGGGCTATCACCGGACAAGACACCGATCGACTGCCTGAAGAGAAATCCCGAGGGATTTCGATTGAGCTAGGGTTCGCCCATTTTCAGTTGCCCTCCGGTCGTGTGGCCGCTTTGGTCGACGTGCCCGGACATGAGCGTTTTATACGCAACATGGTGGCCGGTGTCCACGGGATGGACGCCGCCATCTTAGTGGTTGCGGCCGATGAAGGGGTCATGCCGCAGACCTTAGAACACCTTGATATCCTACAGCTCTTGGGCGTGTCCTCCGGAATCACCGTGCTCAGCAAAGCCGATACGGTCGAAGCAGACTGGCTGAATCTCGTTGAAGAAACTACCAGAGAGGCGTTATCAGGCACCTTTCTTGGCCAAGCCCCGCTTGTAATCACCGACGCGGCCAGCGGTCGCGGCTTGGACGAACTGCGCAGGGCCTTAGACCATCTGGCTGAGGAGGCAATCCCACGGTCGGTGGATGGGTTTGCAAAACTGCCGGTGGACCGAGTGTTTAGTGTCCATGGCTTTGGAACCGTCGTCACCGGCACTTTGGTCTCAGGCGCTCTGTCGCCGGAACAAATGGTGGTGCTGCAACCGAGTGGATCCTCCGCCCGAGTCCGGGGTCTAGAAATCCACAACCACCCCGTGCACAGAGCCGTCGCAGGGCAACGCGTAGCCGTGAACCTCACCGCCATCGACCACATCCTTCCTCAGCGCGGTCAAGTCTTGACCGTCTCCGGAGCGATGCAACCCGCGACGGTGCTCACGGTCGACTTGGTGTTGCTGCAAAAATCTCCTCCTCTAGAGATGAATGCGCGCGTGCACTGTCATATAGGCACCGCTGAAACCGTCGCCCGGATTTATCTGTTCGACCGTATGCAGGTCAATGGCGGAGAGCGCACATTTGCCGAACTGCGCCTTGATCAGCCGTTGGCCGCCAGTCGCGGTGACCGATTTTTAATTCGTTGGCCTAGTCCGTTGTATACGATTGGTGGGGGCAGCGTCATCGAGCTAGGGATCCATCATCACCGAAAAGAATCGGGTCTCATTGCGCGTTTAGAGCATATGTCTCAGTCTGATCTGTGCGAGTGGGCGCTTGCCCTGCTCAACGAGAGTCCACGACCCTTGAGCCTCGACGAGTTGTCTCGATCCTCTGGGCTCCCTGGGTCCGTCATTGCAGCCGAGCTCGACAGTGGGATTTTTTTACACGATGAACAGCGAGGGTGGTGGTGGTCTCGGATTCCCTTTGAACGAATGCGCGACCAGGTCATCGCCTTGGTTGGTCGTCATCACGCGCAATTCCCGCTAAGGCCAGGGATCGGCCGCGAAGAGCTTCGGCAAAAAGTCGCTGATACCTGGTCGGTCAAATCATTTTGGTGGGTCATGGATTTTATCTCCGCCGTGCGCATCGAGCGCGAATGGGTCGCCTTGAAAGATTTTTCTCCCGTTCTCGAACCGGCCTGGATCCAGGCCGCCACTACGCTATATCAAGCCATCGACCAATCCCGGCTGAACCCCGACGGTAAAGACTGGCTGATGCAACATTGGCAGGGTCCTCCGCACCTTCTGCCTGAGATTTTGCATTGGATGGTGCGTCAGGGATGTCTTCTTCGTTTAGATGATGATGTGTATATCAGTCAACACACCTACGAATGGGCGCGGCAAGTCGTCGTCGAATCCATTGGCCTAGGCATCTCGAGCACCTCCGAATTGAAAGAAAGGCTCTCTAGCAACCGTCGATACACCATAAGTTTTTTAGAATTGCTCGATTCCCAGCATGTAACCCGTCGAGCAGGGGACGGGCGAGTACTCCGCTCTGAAGTCATCTCCCCGGGTGAATCGCCCAGAACAAAATCGTAAAGGAGCGATATCGATGCGAATCGAAGTGGCCTGGGCTAAGATGCCCAAGGGTGGATTTGGGGAAAGTGGAGACAGCATCGAATTGGTCGAGCGCCCCCTGGGAGGACTGAGCTTGATTTTAGCGGATGGCCAGGGCTCGGGTCCCGCCGCCAAACGCATCGCACGCATGGTGGCGATGAAAGCGGTGGCGCTCATCGCCGAGGGCAGCCGCGATGGGGCCGTGGCCCGCGCGGTCCAGGACATGCTTTACACCGCCCGCGAGGGCAGGGTTACAGCAACTTTGACGGTGATTACCGCCGATTTGTATAGCCGTACCGTGCTGGTGTCGCGCAACGCCGCTTGTCCGGTATGGGGTCGACAGGAAGGCCGAGTATTTCGCATCGAAGGCCATTCCGATGTCATCGGGACGTATCGAAAAACCAAGCCCGCGATCACTGAACTTCCTCTCATCGCCGACAGTCTTTATTTAACGTTCTCCGACGGCATTCTCACCGCCGGTCGAAGGTACGACCGCGCTATTAATTGGGAAGCCGTGGAGACCGAACTCGAATCGTTATCCCTTGATGACTTAAACCAATGGGTCGAAGAGTTCATTCACACCGCAGTCGAACTAGACCGGGGACGACCCGGAGACGATATGAGTGTAATGATGCTGGGGGTGCGCGATGACCAAGGTCCGAGTCTCCGGCGTCTGCATGCCAGCATTCCCTACTGATGGCATTGTCTTGGTCGGTGTCTGTGCCGCGGGCAAGACCACCGTCAGCCGCTTGCTTAAAGCCAGAGGCATCCCTGCAGCCGTCGTCGCTCAGGAGCACTCAGCAGTACCGGGACTTTATCGCCGCCACGGTCCTCGCCGAGTCGTCCTGTTGTGCGCGAATTGGGAGACGGTCCATCGACGGCGTCATCTCAGTTGGAACCCGGATTTCTACCAAACCGAATGGCATCGGCTGGCACAGGCTCGCCAAGAAGCTGGGTTTATCGTACACACAGATGCGCTGAGCGCCGTGGCCGTAACAGATTTAGTCGCCCATTGGTGGTTCCAACTGGCAAGGCAGGAGGCCACAATAGATGACAGGGACAGCACCCTGCGGCGGCTCCCGCAAGCCAATCGGACTGATTAGGGCGGCTGGGAGATCCGGGGTCGACCATATCCAAGAGCGCATGGGA
Source organism: Clostridiales bacterium (assembly GCA_027365485.1). Lineage (GTDB taxonomy): Bacteria > Bacillota > Sulfobacillia > Sulfobacillales > Sulfobacillaceae > JAMCVM01. The sequence continues at coordinate 34,186 of DAHXNH010000244.1, read as the reverse complement.
CGCGGCTTTGGCGGTTAACCAGGATTGACAGGCATGGGGTCCGGGTTTATAATAAGTCGATTTTTGCCGGGGAGGCCATAACGATGCAGACGCGCAAACGCAGCATGATCAAAATTTTTGCGCTGGTTGCGGCAGTGTTCGCAGCCCTTTATTATTTTGGCATCGCCAATCCGATTACCAACCACCTGCGCTACGGATTGGACCTTAAAGGCGGCGTCAGTGCGACCTATCAGGCAATCCCCAGTCCTGGGGCTCCTGTCAACAGCGAGGCCATGGCCCGGGTCATGAGCATCATGAGCTACCGCATTGATGCCTTGGGTGTGTCAGAACCCATTATCCAACAAATCGGCGGCGATCGCCTATCGATTTCATTGGCCGGCGTCAAGCACCCCGACCAGGCATTAAAATATCTGGGCGAAACGGCCGTGTTGCAGATTAAAAGTCCCAAAGGCAAAGTCCTTTTAACCGGGGGCGACCTCAGCAACGCTCAAGCCGAGATTAGCCAAGGCCAGTACGTGATCGCTCTAACCTTCAACTCAAAAGGAACGTCCATTTTTAGGCGGGCGACGACCAAGTATCTGCATCAAAAAATGCCCATCTACCTCGACGGGAAATTACTCGAAGCACCGACGGTGGACAGTGTGATTCCCAACGGACAGGCTCAGCTTTCCGGAAACTTTTCTACTTTGAAACAGGCTCAAAATATGGCCCTGCTGCTGCAATCGGGGGCGCTTCCGGTCACTTTAAAGGTGCTGGCCAGCAACACCGTCAGCGCGACTTTAGGCCGGGCGGCAGTACACGCCAGCACCATGGCGGCTGCGATTGCTATTATTTTAATCATATGCGTCCTGATTCTCTGGTATCGACTTTCCGGTATGGTCGCTGATCTGGCGCTCATCATCTACCTGCTGTTGGTGGTCGGCATTTTGTGGTCCATTCATGCGTCGATCACCATCCCCGGCCTGGCTGGGCTCATTCTGTCGGTGGGCATGGCGGTGGACGCGAATGTTATTATTTTCGCCCGGGTGCGCGAGGAAATGATGAATGGCAAGACCGCGGCCGCTTCCGTTCGACAAGGCTTCCGCCATGCCATTAGAGCCATCTTGGACTCTCACGTGACCGCTTTTGTCTCGTCCTTGATTTTGTTTTTCCTTGGCACGGGCGATGTCAAGGGGTTTGCTTTGACCTTGATGATTGGCACTGCGATCTCGCTATTTACAGCCGTCACGGTCACCGGTGTAGTCATTCGCTGGGTGGCAGATGTGGGCTGGGCTCGTACGCGTTCCCTATTTGTAGGCTAGGAGGCCTCTGCGATGCGGTTTCACTTTTCCTTCATTCAGCATTGGAAGCTATGGTTTGTCGTCTCCGGCCTGATCGTGATTATCGGAATCGGCGGCTTTTTTATTCGAGGATTGAATTACGGTATAGACTTCACCGGTGGGACCCAATTGGATCTCAGATTTCATCAGAGTGTTACCACGACTGCCATTACCAACACGCTAGACGGCATGCACCTTTCGGGCAGCACGGTGGTTTTTTTGGGATCGGGTCGCACTCATGCCGAAATTACGACGCCCAATGTTTCTCAGGCTGAGCGCGATCAAGTCCTGACGACGTTGTCTAGAAAAGTCGGGGCGTTTACCAAGATCTCCACCAACCGGGTTTCCTCGGTGATTGGGCAAGAAACGGAACAACGGGCCTTGCTTGCGGTGGTGATCGCTATGGCCGCGATTATGCTGTACATGGCCATCCGTTTTGAATGGCGTTTCGCCGTAGCCGGCATTGCCGCCATGGTGCACGACGTGATCATTACCGTCGGGCTGATTGCCTTGATCCATATCCAACTGAGTCAGAACTTTATCATGGCGGTGTTAACTATTTTTGGATACTCGATTACGGACAAAATTATTGTCTTCGACCGCATTCGAGAAAACTTGCACACACGCAAGAAAAATGATTCGTTGGATGATCTCGTGAACACCAGTTTAAACCAAGTGGTCGTGCGTTCGATCTACACCTCAGTGACCGTGTTAATCGCCTTGGCCGCTTTGTTAGTGTTTGCCGGCAGCAACATCCGTGATTTTTCTTTGACCATGTTTCTAGGCGTTGCTTTTGGAACCTATTCTTCGCTGTTTATTGCCAGTCCGATTTGGATGATGTGGCGAAAAAAAGAAGCTCCGAAGAAAAAACGTCCACGACGCTCGGTAGACTTAGAACCGGAGCCATAAATTCTACACATCGGGCATGCTATCGCTGAGAGGCACAGTCCTCTGGAAATTGACGTCCATCTAGGACGAAAGCGAGGCGATGGCATGCCAAGATTTAGACCTTCTTCTTCGTCTGCTAATCACTCTAAACCGATTGAGGCCGCTTTGTATTGGCACAGTCCCTGGTCGGTTGTCTCCCAATGGTGGGATTGCGACCAAAGCGGAGCTGCTGTCGCCAGAACCTATCGCGATGGCGGACGAGTCATCGTTGAGATTGAACTGGCCGGAGTTGATCCGGACCAGATTGCCCTAGAGGCGGGGTCCAACCGTCTCCATCTTCGGTATCCAAATCATTCTCGGACCATCCCACTACCCTTTGTGATTAATCAGGAATCTGCCAGAGCAGACTGGAAGGATGGGCTTTTAAGCATCATCGTCGAGCAGACGATGAGCGACGGACAGCCGCTAGCTGAGTCTCGCCGAGAGTTCGAATGGTGGTGACTGACGGGCTGTGGGTGCCGTTATTACTGGGATGGATGAGTGATTTGCCGGGCTTGTTTTTGTTGCTGGCGTGGAGTTGGGTGATCCAAGCTGAGCAGCACTGGCCGCTTGCCGGCTGGGTGTATCTTTTTACCCTAGGCATCGCGCTGGCCGGCGAGGCAGGGCTGGCGGGACTGCTGCCCCGGGTGCCGTTGGCGCGATCGTCGGAACGAGTGGGCTTGGAAAGCGCGGTGCTGTTTTGGTCCGTGCTGCACTGGGGCACGATTCTAGGCTTGGGGCTTTGGCAATTCGGCCTCGGGTTTGATGCGGCATTAAGAGTCCGAGGCACGCTAACCGACTTCGTCCGCCGATTGATATTACGTGGTATCCGCATGGTTCTCGGGATCAGCATCGTGATCATTTTAGGGCGGTAATCATTTCTCTGTGCCATGGAGGCCTTTGTGGTTGCGGTTGAGCTCCGCCCGAAATGGCAAGACGTTCGGACGGATATTTTAACCTAATGGATCTCGGTAAACCAGGCGAGTCAACTCGTTCAAAGGGAGATTCCCACCGTGTTGGGAGTGACTGGCCAAAACCGCAACACGATTCCCATCATTCGGTTTTTTTGTGCTGTCCATAGACCCGGCACGAAAGATCTAAACCGGTCGTTTCGCCGCGTGTGGGCGTTTAACCCGGTGTCAACCAGCGCTGAGTTTTCGTCTTTAGTGCCGAAGATATCGCTGGAATTCGGCCCCGTCACCCACCTGCCAGATCTCTCGCCGATTTCTTCGCTTATGATAGAATAGGCCATCAGCACCATAAAGGGGTCTCTCGTTGCGTACTCAACTGTATCCTTTGTTGCCACCCGTGTCGCGTGAAACCTTGACCGAGTTGAGTCAAGCCTGGTCGGTTCCCATTCCGATTGCTGAATGGCTCTGGCGAAGGGGCATCCGCACGCTAAGCGACTTTGAGTCGCTTACCGCCGAACCCGAGATTTCCTCGCCCTATCTTCTTCCGGATATGTCCCGAGCCGTAGCGGTTTTGGAACGAGCGCTTACGGCACACCAATCCATTCGCATTCATGGCGATTATGATGCCGACGGCGTGACCGCTACAGCGGTCATGTTGCGAGGTCTTCGAGAATTGGATTCGACGGCGGTTGTGGACTTTCATATTCCCAACCGTTTTGACGAAGGCTACGGGCTCAGCGAGGAAGCTGTGCTCCAAGCCGCCCATGATGGCGTCCAGTTGTTGATTACCGTCGACTGCGGATCGAGTTCCCAAGAGGCGGCCGCGTTAGCCGCGACTTTGGGCCTCAGGTTGCTAATTACCGACCATCACGGCATTTCGTCTCCCTTGCCACGTGCCGAGGCCGTCGTCAACCCGGAAAGGATGGCCAATCCCAACCGTTTTTCGGGAGCGGGGGTCGCATTCCAACTCATTCGCGCCTTGTCTCAACAGTTGAATCTTCCGATCTCGAATCGTCTGCTGGCCATTGCTGCTATCGGTACCGTAGCGGACGTGGTGCCGTTGATGGGGGACAACCGCGCCTTGGTGGCCATGGGCTTGGCACAATTGCGTCTTGGGCAAGTCAAAGGCGTAAACATGCTGGTAGAACGAATCGGTCGCTCTCGGCCCCACCTTCAAGCCAGCGATTTAGCTTTTTATCTCGGTCCTCGGCTGAATGCGGTTGGGCGTATGGCTGACGCTGCGCCAGCTGTCGAACTGTTGATTAACGAACATGAGCAGGAGCTTCCCGCCGTCGTCGATCAGCTCGAAGCCGCCAACCATCAACGACGCGAAGTCGAGCGCCAGCTTTTGGACCAAGCATGGCTGCAACTCGATGAGTGGCAGCAAAGCGGACGAACCCTGCCGCCATTTGTGGTGGTTGGAGGAAGTGGCTGGCACCACGGCGTGATTGGCATTGTCGCCTCGCGTCTGAAAGAAAGTCTCCGCAGTCCAGTGGCCGTCATCGGATGGCAGGATGACGAGGGCAAAGGCTCAGCCAGAAGCGTCGATGGCTTAGACCTTTTGTCCCACCTCCGAGGCTCGGGGGATGCCTTTTTAAAATTAGGCGGACACCGCGGTGCGGCCGGGTTTAGCCTAACTCGACAGTCGCTGCCGGATTTGGCCCGCCGCCTCAGCCGCGATTTACCTAAAGCCGTCATCCGACAACGTTACCAAGGTCCCCCTATCGATGGTCGATACGCGGCCGACGACCTATCCGTCGAGGTTTCAAAATGGCTCGAGCGGTTGGAACCGACGGGCCATGGATTTGAGCCGCCCCGCTGGATGGTTCGAGGCACCATTGGCGACATCCATTCCATGGGCGCTGGCGGAGATCACTTACGCTTTCATTTGGTCGGAGCAAAGTGGCCAGCGATCGCCTTTCAATCCGGGTCAAAAGCGGCTCAAATGCCCCCAGGTGGTTCTGTTTGGGCCGTGGGCCAGTTGCAATGGGATACTTTCAAAAATCGGCGACACCTGCGATTCCGATGCGATCAGGTGTTGACTCCGGCCAAAAGTCGGTCCTGGAAAGATACGGTAAAGTTCTCACCGCCTCCGGAGCATATGTCCGGTTTAGTGCTATGGATTGTGGGCGACCAATCCAGTCTAGTTCAGCTCAGCCGTCGCGGAGTGCCGAGCTACAGTTGGACTCACCCCCTGGCCGAGCGCGCGGTTCTGAGCCACCAGGTCGAGCGTGGGCTGATTGCCGCGGTGGCCTTAAGCCAATGGCGCCCGTGGCCAGAGTGGGAAGAGGTTGCCGAGCATATCGTCTGGCTTTGCCGTCCCTTTAGTCAGGAGGCCTTAGGCTTAGCCGCCAACCTCTTGACGACCACGGGGACACAATGGCTGGATCCTCAGTGGATCAACCCAAAATCCCAAGATGGAGTGCTGACCAAATGGCGGCGTCTGGTCCCCGACCGCGATCGCCTGAGTTCCCTGTGGCGTCTCAAAAGAGCGGGCCACTCGCCGATGATGGCGGGCCAGGCGATTTTCCAAGAACTAGGGCTGGATCCCCAAGCTTTTAATCCCCAAGCGCGACGGGATCTCATGGATAGTCCCAGCTATCGCCATGCTTGGACTTTACGAACCAGCGCAGAAGCTGAAATCAGCGTGCAGCCGAATCGAGGCATATGAGGGAGGTCGGCAAAAGGATGCAATGGACAAAATGGTTACGTGAGGTCCCTGATTTTCCGGTCCCGGGTGTGCTTTTCCGAGACATCTTGCCGGTGATGGCGGACCCGTCTGCCTGGCAGGATTGCCTGGCTACGCTCGAGGACATGATTCGACCATTTTCTCCAGAGGTGATTATGGCGCCAGAGGCTCGAGGCTATCTCCTGGCCGCACCGCTGGCGGATCGTCTAAAGGTAGGCTTGGTTCCGGTGCGAAAGCCCGGAAAGCTGCCAGGACCTGTTCTCAGTCGCCCATACGCGTTAGAATATGGAGAAAGCCGCCTCGAGATTGAACAAGGGATACGGTTAGACCAGCGCCGAGTCGTGGTGATTGACGATGTGCTGGCTACGGGCGGTACCGTGACTGCCACCGCCGAGCTCGCTCGCGAGGTGGGTGGAATCCCGGTAGCGTTCGCCTTTCTTATCGAGTTAGGCAGTTTGGGAGGTCGGCCGCATCTGGAGCATTGGCAGGTCCCGGTAGTCAGTGCGCTGATGCTATAGTCTTTTGACAGCGGACAGGTGACGGCTAGAACAAAGGGGGTGGCAACTTGACGGTCGCAGAAATTGTAGAACAATTGGGGTACCATGGCGAGCCTCAAGAAGTGGAACGTGTGCGCAAGGCGGTAGAGTTTGCGCAGCGAGCCCACGAAGGTCAGTCCCGAGCGTCAGGCGAGCCCTACGTTGCCCATCCTTTGGCCGTTGCCTCCATTTTGGTGGAGTTGCATCTCGACAGCGAAACCATTGTGGCCGCAATGTTGCATGATGTCGTCGAAGATACCTCCTACACATTGGCCGACATTGAGGCTGAATTTGGTCCGACCGTCGCTCTATTGGTGGATGGGGTCACTAAGTTGGATCGGTTGGAAGTGAGAACTCGCGAAGAAGAACAAGCCGAGAATCTTCGCAAGATGTTTTTGGCGATGGCTAAAGACATCCGGGTCATCTTAATTAAACTGGCGGATCGACTGCACAACATGCGCACGCTTAAACATTTGACCGCTGATCGAGTCCAACGGATTGCCAAAGAGACCATGGAAATATACGCTCCCTTGGCGCACCGGTTGGGTATTTTTCGGATCAAATGGGAATTGGAAGATTTGGCTTTTTTGCATTTAGACCCCGGGGCCTATCAACGAACGAAAGAATTGGTGGCTAAAAAAAGACTTGAACGCGAGGCGGCGGTCGAAGGCGTCATCCAAGATATCACCGAGCGGACATTGCTCGCTGGCATCGAATCCGAAGTGTCAGGACGGGCCAAACATCTGTACAGCATTTATCAAAAACTGGAGAAGGGCAAAGACTTCAGCCAGATATTCGACCTAGTCGCAGTCCGCGTGCTCGTCGAATCGGTCAAGGACTGTTATGGGGTCTTGGGTCTCGTCCATTCGTTGTGGAAGCCGGTACCCGGGCGTTTTAAAGACTATATTGCCATGCCCAAATCGAACTTGTATCAAAGTTTGCACACCACGGTCATTGGCCCCCAAGGGGATCCCATTGAAGTGCAAATCCGCACCTTTGCTATGCATCACACGGCTGAGTTTGGAATTGCAGCGCATTGGCGCTACAAAGAAGGTTCGGGGAAAAGTGATCCCGATTTCGACCAAAAACTGGCCTGGCTCCGGCAATTGTTGGAATGGCAGCGAGACATGGGAGATGCGCAGGAATTCTTGGAGACCTTGCGGGTCGATCTGTTTTCCGACGAAGTCTTTGTCTTTACCCCACGGGGAGCGGTGATCGGTCTACCGGCAGGCGCTACGCCCGTCGATTTTGCTTATCGGATTCACACCGATATCGGGCACCATTGTGTGGGCGCTAAGGTCAACGGGCGTATTGCCACGCTGAACTCGGTATTGCAAAACGGGGACATTGTGGAGGTCCTGGTCAATCGCGGCTCGGCCGGGCCCAGTGCCGACTGGCTCCAGTTTGTGCGCACGTCTCAGGCTAAGAACCGCATTCGACAATGGCTGCGCAAAGAACATCGGCAAGAGCATATCGCCCGCGGACGCGACATGCTCGACCGTGAAATTAGGCGGGCAGGCTTAACTTTGGCCAATGATCGGCTGCAAGAGTTGGTAAAGAAGGTAGGATACGGAACCTCCGATGATCTGGCCATCCAGATTAGCGACGGGAGCGTCAACCCAGTGCAGGCGGTAGGTCGGATCAAAGACGAGGTCGCTGCACAAATGAATGCACGCGGGGCCTCGATGATCCCGATTAAAACAGGGATCAGCCGAAAACATCACGAGTCCCATTCACCCTCAGAGGTCCTAGTTCGCGATCAGGGCCGAATGTTAACCCACCTGGCCCGCTGTTGCCAACCCGTGCCTGGTGATCCTATTATCGGATATCTGACCCGAGGTCGCGGGGTGACGGTTCATCGCATCGATTGTCCCAATGAGCGGGAAGTAAGTCGTGATCCCGAACGACTAATCGACGTCAGTTGGGACTCTGCCGAAGCGGAACTGTCACCGCATCCGGTGGAACTTGCGGTATACGCATGGGATCGAGCGGGACTGTTGGCCGATGTAGCCAACGTGGTGGCGGACTCCAATATCATTTCGGCCAAAGCTCGCGGCTTTCGGGACCGAACCGCGGTGGTCAATGTCCGTTTTGAAGTGCGCAATCTTAGTCAATTAAACCAAATCATTCGCCGGCTCGAATCGCTCGCCTTTGTTCAACAAGTTCGACGAGTCAGCCGAGAACGGAGTTAAGCGATGCGCTGCCTCATTCAGCGGGTTAGCCGGGCGGAAGTCGCCGTCCAAGGGCAGCCGAGCGGGGCGATTGGTTCTGGTCTAGTCGTCTTAGTAGGCTTTGCGCAGGCTGACGGGGCGTCTGAGATCGCCTGGATGGCGGATAAATTGGTCCATCTCCGAGTTTTTAGCAGCGACCTCACGACAGGCGAAAGGAGCTTATTGGATGTCGGCGGGGAATTGCTTATCGTGTCTCAATTTACCCTGTACGCCGACGTTCGTCAGGGAAGACGTCCGGATTTTTCGCGGGCCTTAAAGAAATCGAGTGCCCAGCAGCTATACGATCAATTTCTGAGCTCGTTTGAGCCTTACGCCATCCATCCTCAATCAGGTGTTTTTGGCAGTGAGATGGAACTGACCCTAATCAATTCGGGGCCCTTCACCTTGTGGGTGGAGCGTGAGCCCGAACCTAAAGGAGAGAACACCGCTGCGTACTGATCTAAAACGTCCTCGAGGCACTCAAGATCTGTTAGCTCCGGAGTCTTTGCGACTAGAGCGACTCAGGCGCTTAGCTTTTGATACGGCTCGAGAATATGGATTTGATCCCATTGAGACCCCGATCTTTGAACAATCCGCGGTGTTTTTGAAAGTCGGGGAAAGTACTGATGTCGTTCAGCATGAGCGCTACACCTTCACCGACGTGGGCGGGGTAGACCTCACGCTGAGGCCTGAGGGCACTGCCGCGATCGCGCGAGCGTATGTGGAGAACGGATTATTTAACGCTCCTCAACCGGTCCGTCTGTTTTATTGGGGGCCAATGTTCCGCCGCGAGCGGCCACAGGCCTTAAGATATCGCCAACATACACAATTTGGCGCAGAATTGTTTGGATCGGAAGAGCCCAGCGCGGATGCGGAGATTATGTTGCTGTCAACAGCCGTAGTCGCCAAGGCGGGGTTGGTCGATCCGGTCATTCGAGTCAATTCGATAGGCTGTTCGCTCTGTCGGCCCACCTATCGCGCGGCCTTAGTGGAATATTATCAACCCTTGCGCGACGAGATCTGTGAAGATTGCCAACGCCGCTTAACGCAGAATCCGCTTAGGCTCTTAGACTGCAAGGTTGACCAGCCCGCGCGGGAGCAAGCTCCCGACATCGCTCAATACTGGTGCGACGACTGTCGACAACACTTTGAGACGGTGGTCAGCATGGTGCAGAGCACCGGACGTGCGATTGACCGGGATCCCTACTTGGTGCGAGGATTCGACTATTATACGCGCACGGTATTTGAGGTGGGGCATCCGGAATTGGGGACAAATGTGGCGCTTTTTGGCGGAGGCCGCTACGATGGGTTGGTCGCTTCTTTGGACGGACCTTCGGTGCCTGGAGTAGGGTTCGGCATCGGCTCCGAGCGCCTTTTGTCAGCTTTAGGCGAGCGCTTCATGGCCGTATCCAGTCCCTCGTATTATGTGGCCGCCGTACCCGGTCACCATCAGGCCGCCTTCGCCTTGGTGGAAGAGTTGAGGCGCCGGGGTGTAACCTGCTATGTCGATCTGCTCAGCCGAAGTTTAAAGGCCCAAATTCGCGACGCCAACCGTCGATCGGATCGGGTGATCATTGTCGGCGGAAGGGAATGGGACCAAGGGCTAGTGACTTTAAAGTATCTAAATACGGGTGAACAGGAAGCGGTTTCTCGGGAACCAGACCAATTAGCTCGACGATTAAACCCGGCTCCGACCGCTTAGGGCAAGAAGGCCAGTAACACTTGAGCGGGGCCAACCAATGACAAATCACCCAATCTGGGAGAACGACTTCGGGAGCAGAGGAGAGAGGGACCAAATGTATCGAACCCATTACGCCAATCAAATCGATAAGGGTCTAGAGAACCAGGAGGTGGAAATCGCCGGATGGGTGCACCGTCGGCGCGACCATGGCGGCATCATTTTTCTTGACCTTAGAGACCGGACCGGCTTGGTCCAAGTGGTCGTCGAACCCAATCAGGGTGATTTGTTCGTCGAAGCCGATCACTTGCGCCCGGAATACGTGATTTCGGTCTTAGGAAGAGTTCGCCTCCGTCCGAAAGGCATGACCAACCCCGATCTTTATTCGGGAGAAGTGGAGGTCGTACCGCTTCGGCTCGACGTGCTTGCGGAATCGAAGGTGCCACCCTTTACTTTGCAGGATGCGGACAGTGTTGACGAACTGTTGCGTCTAAAGTATCGATACCTGGATTTACGCCGCCCCAGTCTACTAAAAAACTTTGAATTGCGCGATCGGGTCGTCTGGTCCGTGCGAGAATTTTTCCATCAGCACCACTTTCTGGATGTCGAAACGCCCCAATTGGCTCGGTCCACGCCCGAAGGAGCCCGCGACTTTTTGGTGCCTAGCAGAACGCAACCGGGAAGCTTTTATGCGTTGCCCCAGAGTCCTCAAATCTTTAAACAATTGCTCATGGTCGCTGGATTTGACCGCTATTATCAAATTGCTAAGGTCTTTCGGGACGAAGACCTTCGCGCTGATCGACAACCCGAGTTCACCCAGGTCGATGTTGAGATGGCCTTTGTCAGCCAGGAAGATGTCTTACAGTTAATGGAAACCATGATCCGCTACGTCTTTTCCCAGACGATGGCCGTTGATCTCGACCCATTTCCTCGCTTGACGTGGCAGCAGGCGATGGACGGGTACGGTAGCGACAAACCAGATTTGCGCGCAGGAGAGGCATTGATCCATCTGACCGACAAAGTGCGGGCTAGTACGTTCCCTGTGTTTTCGGCAGCGGAGACCGTAGTCGGGGCGGTCGTGCGCGGGCCTAACCCGAGTCGCAAGCAATTAGATGATATGGTCAAAGGGGCTAAAGACTTGGGCGCTGCCGGGTTGATCTGGTTGGTGCAAGGAACGGATTCGATCCGCACCAACGTCAAGGCCTTAGGTGATGAGGTCTTGGCCGTCCTGGCAAAAGCCGCCAACTTGGCCGTCGGAGACGTATTGTTTGTGCTGGCTGGGAATCGAGACGAGACTTTTTCACTGGCGGGCCAATTGAGATTGCTGGCTGCTCAACAGTTTTCGAAAATGGACTCGGGATGGAAATTTCTTTGGGTAACCGACTTCCCCTTGTTTGAGTGGTCCGACGACCAGGGTCGCATCGTGTCGGCGCACCATCCCTTCACAATGCCCCACGGAGAGGACTGGGAACGCATCGCCAGTGACCCCCTATCGGTGCGCTCACAGGCATACGACGTCGTCTTAAACGGCGTAGAGTTGGCTTCGGGAAGCGTTCGTATTCATCGTCCCGATTGGCAGCGACAAATTTTTGGCGTCTTGGGGCTGAGCCAAGACGAAATCAACACCAAATTCGGGTTTTTAGTTGACGCCTTTCAATATGGCGCCCCACCGCACGCTGGGATTGCCTTCGGCATCGACCGGTTGATTATGCTGATGGCCGGAGCGAAGAGTCTTCGCGAAGTCATTGCATTTCCCAAAACCGCCAAAGGCTCCGATCCACTCATGGACGCCCCGAGTCCCGTTGATTCCACTCAGCTACATGAACTTGGCTTAAAACTGGAAACTCCCTAGCGCTGACCACAAATCGCTAAGCCCAAGGCTGTCCTTCGACCATACCAGCCAAGCACGTGACTCGATGGGGTGTGAGGACAGCTCTTGGGACCAGCTAGGCTGTTAACCGTTATCGCACGGCGGTAGGGATAAAAAGGTCGATGATACCGATCACGAATGCGGCAATCAGCGCTCCCAGAATCGTGACGTGTAGACCTGGCACGACCAATTGAGCCATGTAAATCACCGCGGCTGAAATCAAAAACCCGACCACCCCTCGGCCGTACGGGGAAACGGCCTTGCCAAAGAGCGATTCTAAAATATACCCTGCCACGGCGATGACTACGGCCGCCAAAAGGGCAGACCACAAGCCGATGTGCGAAAATCCTGGAACCACATAGCCGATGAGCATCAGCACCAAGGCAGACACAATAAAACGAACCGCGGTTCCTAAAATATTCATCGATCGTCTCTCCTTTCTTGGCTAGTGTGTTGACTCTCATCAAAAAATATCCCTTATAGTTTCGGTCCTTCGGAGCACACTGGAGGTGGGGTGGACAGCGGGACATCACCGCCCGTCGCCTCCCAATCTTCACCGCAAGTCAACCGTTCTCTTTGCGGCTTCGTGTGGTAATTGACCGAGGAGGGATTGGAATGACCAAGGAAGTGCCATCGTCGTTTCAAGATTTGAAGTCGAAGGTACGGGAACGACTGCAAAACGGATCCAACGATGTCCATTCCGACATCATCGAAATGGGCGATGCCATGCTGCAGTCGGATGTTGAGCCGCAATCGGCCCAAGATCGACTGGCCAAGCATGTCTGGCAGGCTGCCGGGCCCAAGCAAAAGAAGGCTCTGGCGCATATGGTGACAGACATGGCCAAGGAGGAGGACCAAAACCTCCAGTAAGTAGTGGCTCGGCTTCCTGGGAAAAGACGTACCGTGTCTTTTCCCAGGAAGGATTATCAAGTTGCAGTTGCATGCTGTCTGACCTATAATGACGCCAAGGGACCTGCGGTGTACGCGAATCCGAGCCGATATGTTTTGAGCCAACACCAAAACATAGGGAACCTGATCCCGAGGTTGATGGCCGTCCAGCCCCCACCAAAAGTGGTGTTGGGGACTTCGAAAATCAACGGGAGGTGCCCACCTGCCCAGAGGCAGGTTCAAAACGTCGGTGAGTTACGGCACAGTGGGAACGGAGGACACAGAGCAATCTGTGTCCTCTTTTCGTGGATTGTGTAGGCACTACTTCCCTGATATGATGAAGTTAAATTGGGAGGTTACGTCAATGGGTGATAATGTGGTGATTGTGAGTCAAGAAAATTTTGGCAGTGTGGTTGAAAATGCGGATGTCCCGGTTGTAGTGGATTTTTGGGCCTCATGGTGCGTTCCCTGCCGCATGGTCACTCCCTTGCTGGAAGAAATTGCCCAAGAGCAATCCGGCGGAGTCCTCGTGGCTAAAGTGAATGTCGACGAAAATTCTGCTTTAGCAGAACGCTATGGCGTGCGGAGTATCCCGACGCTTATTCGCTTTGACCATGGCCAAGAAACCAACCGAGTGGTCGGGGCGTTACCTAAAGCGCAATTAAGTCAGCGGCTGGGGCTTTAAAATGAACGACATCGACCTACGGTCAGACACGGTGACCAAGCCATCCCCGGCCATGCGCCAGGCCATGGCTCAAGCCGAGGTGGGAGATGATGTCTATGGCGAAGACCCTACGGTCCAACAACTCGAGAGCACAGCAGCCATGGTATTGGGCAAGGAAGCGTCATTGTTTGTGCCGAGTGGAACCATGGCCAATCAAATTGCAATTTTAACCCATACCCATCGCGGCGACGAGATTTTCATTCATCGTGACAGCCATGCCTACTATTATGAGGCCGGTGCGGCGGCGATGTGGTCAGGAGCAACGTTTAATTTGCTGAACGGACCCGACGGGTATTTTTCAGCGCAAGATCTGGCAGATGCCGTTCGCCCAGCCAATATCCACCATCCCCGACCTCGGTTGGTACTTCTTGAAAACACGCACAATCGAGCCGGCGGCGCCGCGATAAGTTTAGACCGGATCCTTTCGGTGAGCCAATGTGCACACCAACTCGGTCTCAGAGTGCACATCGATGGGGCGAGGCTGTATAACGCATCGATCGCTCTGAACCAGCCGGTGGCGCTTTTGGCAGGCCCGGCGGATTCGGTTTCGTTGTGCCTTTCTAAAGGCTTAGGCGCACCTGTGGGGTCGATCCTCGCTGGCACTCGGTCGTTCGTGGATCAGGCGCGACGGTACCGAAAGTCCTTAGGCGGGGGAATGCGCCAAGCCGGCATCTTGGCTGCGGCGGGGTTGGTCGCTCTGGAAGAAGGACCAGCGCTGTTAGTCGAGGATCATCGCCGCGCTCGCAAGCTGAAAGTGGCTCTGGAAGCCATGGGATTTGATCTGGTCGTACCCGAAATACCCACGAACATGCTCTTTATCCGCACCGCGGTCCCCGCGGAAGACCAGATCCTGCAGTTCAAACGCTTGGGGGTGTTGGCGACGCAAATGGGAAGCCAACTAATTCGTCTCGTCACCCATCGCGACCTCAACGAAGCGGCAATCGAACGGGCCATTACCATTTTGGGATCGATTGCTCCATGACGACTCACGGCTTCGAACATGACCATCACGATCAGCCATTGGCTTGGAAAATGCGACCCACTACCCTCGAAGAGATCGTCGGCCAAGAATCCTTGGTCGGTGGCCACGGCAGCTTAAGCGCCATGATTCGAAGCCATAAAGTACTTTCCAGCATTTTTTATGGACCTCCAGGGACCGGAAAGACTACCACCGCGCAACTGTTGGCGGCATCTTGGGATGCGACCTTCATTCCGCTGTCCGCAGTCGAAACCGGGGTGCCTGAAGTCAAGCGCTTGATTCAAGCAGCCAAGGAACGGCGCGATTTGCTTAATCGTGGTACCGTCGTCTTTTTGGACGAGATTCACCGATTCAATAAAGCGCAACAGGACGTTTTGCTCCCTGCCGTGGAGAACGGGACAGTAGCCTTGATTGGCGCTACCACCGAGAATCCTTGGATCGCATTGAATTCTGCGCTCATCTCTCGTTGTATTCTGGTAGAATTTCACTCTCTATCCGAAGCCGCCATCATCTCCATCTTAGGTCGCGCCTGGAACCGAAGAGAAGATTGGTTGAGTGCGTCCGCCACGATGGACGACACGATCTTCGCGGAGATTGCGCAACGTTCTGGCGGCGACGCCCGTTTGGCTCTAAACATTCTCGAACGGCTAGGCACCATGTGCTTAGATACCATGCACTTGAGTCAAAGCGTGTTAGACAGCTTGTGGGCAGAAGCTCCCCATTACCATGATCGGGGGGATCGGCATTACGACTTAACCTCGGCCTTTATTAAAAGCATGCGTGGCTCAGATCCGGACGCGGCGTTGTATTGGTTTGGCCGCCTTTTGGCCGGCGGCGAAGACCCCGCGTTTATTATGCGGCGAGTGGTCGTGCACGCGGCAGAAGACGTCGGGCTGGCCGATCCGGCCGCCCTCCTGGTTGCCGAGTCGGCCTATGCCGCCCTCACCCACGTGGGTCTGCCAGAGGCCAGAATCCCGATGGCGGAGGCGGTCCTTTATGTAGCGACCGCTCCCAAGTCCAACGCCGTGGTCGCGGCGTTGGACGCCCTCGACCACGCACTCAAAAAATGGCCGAATTCACCCGTGCCTGAAGAACTGCGCGACCGTCACTACAATCCCAAGATAAAAAAACCGTATCGCTATCCTCACGACGCCCCGGGTCACTTTCTTCCCGACCCTCATGTCTCTTCCGAGATGCTGCCGCTGGAACTTTATCAGCCCAGTGCCAACGGCCGGGAAGCAGAAATCAAAAGACGACTGGCGGCCTGGCGCGAACAGCGAAAATGACAATGCTCGCAGAATTAAATGAATCTTGTGCGTGTTTTTTGCGAAATTGAGCATGGCCTTGAATGCGCTATACTGACCATAGTTCCAAGAGTTCGCCCGCGCCCTGCGATCGGACTCTACAAAAGTTAAGCAGAGGGGGAGCATTTATTTATGGCTCAACCGTTACCGCGTGAAACTCGCAACGCCGGTCCCGCCCGGCGCCAACGGGCTCCGCGCCTTTGGCTCGAACCGACGGTCACCGCAGTAGTCTTCGGATTATTTGTCTTGTATTCCCTATGGGAAGTCTTCTTCCATAACAACGGGGTTTACGGAAATTATGTGTCTCCATTTTTTTCTCCGCAGGTCGGCCGATGGTTTGGTATGAAATCTTTTATCGCTTTCCCTGTGGTGTGGATCCCGTTTTTGTTTCGAGGCACCTGTTACTATTACCGCAAGGAATACAACCGGGCCTGGTTTTGGCATCCGTCGGCCTGCGCCTCACCGGAACCAACGGGCCGCCGCTATACCGGAGAAAGTCGATTCCCGTTTTCGTGGACCAATCTCCATCGCTATTTTTGGTATCTGGCGGTCATCGTCCTGATCTTTCTATGGAAAGATACGGTGCAGGCGTTTTTCTTTACCCATGGTTTTGCAGTGCATTTGGGTTCCCTTTTGATGCTTGTCAATGCTATTTTCCTCACCTTGTATACTTTTTCGTGCCACGCTTTTCGACATTTGGTTGGAGGCGGCAAAGATTGTAATTCTTGCGCGTTTGGGCCTAATGCCGGCAAAGCGACAACCAGCTATACCCTGTGGACGAAGGTGTCGCGGTGGAACCAACGCCACGGGAGTTGGGCCTGGGCCTCGTTATTTTCGGTCTGGGTGGTCGATCTTTATGTGCGCCTGCTCATCATGGGCGTTATCCACGATGTGAGGTTCTTTTAACATGAGCGAAAACAGACAATCCTCTGGCTTATCACCGGTCAATCTAGACACGATTGAAACCCATGACTACGATGTGGTCGTCGTGGGTGCGGGCGGAGCTGGCCTCCGAGCCGCCATTGCTGCCTCCGAGGGTACGGCCCGAGTGGCAGTGATTTCTAAATCCTTGTTAGGCAAAGCACATACCGTCATGGCCGAAGGGGGGGTGGCCGCATCCCTGGGCAACGTCGATTCCGATGACAGTTGGGACACGCACTTCTACGACACCATGAAGAGCGGCCATTTCATTAACCAGTACCGAACCGCGGAGATTTTTGCCAAAGAAGTCCCTGACCGGGTATTAGAGCTCGAAACCTGGGGAGCGGTGTTTGACCGTACTCCTGCTGGCAAGATTATGCAACGGCCGTTTGGAGCGCACTCATTTCGGCGCCTGGCGCACATTGGCGACCGAACCGGCAAAGAATTAATCCGTACGCTGCAGTATAAAGTCATCCACCAAAATGTGGACATCTTTCAAGAAGTCACTACGACCCGGCTTCTGACCGACGAGGAGGGGCGAATTGCGGGTCTCTTTGGCTATTATCGGGAAGACGGCCATTTTGTCGTCTTTCGAGCCAAAGCCATCGTCTTGGCCACCGGAGGGTTTGGCAAGGCGTACAAGGTCACCTCAAACTCATGGGAGAGTACTGGAGACGGGGCCGCGCTGGCGTTTCGGATTGGCGCAGAATTGATGGATATCGAAATGGTTCAATTCCATCCCACCGGTATGGTCTGGCCGCCGGGGGTTCGTGGCCTTTTGGTCACCGAAGGGGTTCGCGGTGAAGGCGGGTTGCTTTACAATTCCAAGCATGAGCGGTTTATGCTGCGCTACGATCCGGTCCAACAAGAGCTATCGTCGCGCGATGTGGTCGCTCGCTCGATCTTTAAAGAAAACCAGGCCGAACGAGGCACTCCTCATGGCGGTGCTTGGTTGGATATCTCGCATCTTCCGGCAACCATGGTTAAGGCCAAGTTGCCAGGCATGTACGAGCAATTCTTAAGTTTAGCTGATGTCGACATCACTCGGGAAGCGTTTGAAGTGGCCCCGACCACACACTACGTGATGGGCGGAATTCGCGTCGATCCGGAAACGGAAGCGACTAATGTGCCTGGCCTTTATGCCGCGGGTGAAGTAGCGTGCGGTCTGCACGGTGCCAACCGTCTCGGAGGCAATTCGCTTGGAGACATTCTGGTCTTTGGCCGGAGGGCGGGGATGGCGGCGCTCGCGTATGCCCAATCGGTCGACTACCCGACGCTGATACCGGCCCAGATCGAGGAAGAAGTCCGAAGAGTGCTGGCCCCGTTTTCCCGCCAAGACGGAGAACGGCCCTACCACATGATGTCTGAACTGCAAGAGATTATGACTACGTATGCCGGAATCGTTCGCTCCGGCGAGTCGTTGGCTGCCGGGTTAGAGCATCTGGAACTGCTTCGACTGAGGGCCGAACGCATGGCCGTTCAAGGTTCGCGAGCGTATAACCCGGGGTGGCACACTGTTTTTGACGTCGAATCGTTGATTCTTTTGGGCGAAGCCGTCATCCGTGGCGCATTGGCGCGAAAAGAGAGTCGTGGCGCGCAGTGGCGTACCGACTATCCCGAAGAATTGCCAGAAATGGGCAAAGTCAATTTCGTGCAAACTTGGGCGGACGGACACGTGGTAGTCCGGGAAGAACCCGTAGAGCCGATGCCCGAACACTTGGCGAAGCTGTTTGAGTCCGATCAAGCTCCGGGGGTTGTTAGACAAGCTGCTCGCAAGGCCAACCAAGGAGGTGGCTCATGAGTGAAGAGATGGTATTAAGCGTATTTCGCGGTGACCAGACAGGTGGTCGCGAAGAGGAGTTCCACGTACCCTTGGAAACGGGCATGGTGGTTTTGGATGCTCTTCATTACATTCAGGCAGAACATGCGCCCGACTTAGCTGTGCGCTGGAATTGCAAAGCTGCTCATTGTGGCTCCTGCAGCGCAGAAATCAATGGTCGGCCCAAGCTTTTATGTAAGACCCGGCTTGACCAATACGAGGGGCAAGTCGTGCATGTCAGGCCCATGCACGCATTTCCCCTGATTAAAGACCTTGTCACCGACGTTTCATCCAATTATCGTGCTGCTAAGCAGATCCCGGCATTTTCCCCTAGGACGCCGGCGCCCTTTACTATGTACCAACGCGATGTGGATAGGGTCCAGGAATTTCATCAATGCATCGAGTGCTTTTTGTGCCAAGATACGTGTCACGTGCTCCGGGACCATAACGCTCGCGACCGCTATTTTGGACCACGAATGATGGCAAAGATTGCGGAATGGGAGATGCATCCCATGGATACCCAAGACCGCCGCGAATTTTTGAAAGACGTGGCCGGATTGCCAATGTGCAATGTGACCCGTTGTTGTGTGGAGGTCTGTCCCGAGCATATCGTGATTACCGACAACGCCATCATCCCGTTAAAAGAGCGCGTCGCCGATTTGTATTGGGATCCCATTCGAGCCATTTTTCGTCGTTTTCAACGATCGTCGACAAGCTCTCAGCCCTCGTCCACGGTAACGAGCTAGGTCTCGCCCAGGATGCGTCAAGAACGACCAGGATCCTCTGGTGGTTCTTGACGTTTTCTCTTTTCGGCCAAGACTTAAGCCTCGCCTCTGGCCTTTGATGCTTAAGGTCCCTCTAAGGCCGCTTCCCTACGGCGACTCCTCGCTGACGGGTTTCGGAGCTGTCCCGGCCCGGCCGCAAATGCTGAACCCCATACTAACAAGGACCAAGCACCTATCCTAACGCCAGGCGGCCTCCTCCATTCCCTGCGTTGACCGCAAGGACGGAGCATGATAGGGTTAAGTTAACTAGGGGGTGATCATGTGTTGCGTGTGTCTAGCAAGGGACGCTATGGTGTCAAAGCGGTTTATGAATTAGCCTTGCATTATGGCCAAGGGCCATTGCCGGTAGGCGCTATCGCCAAATCGCAATCCATTTCCGAACCGTACTTAGAGCAACTCATGGCATCCTTGAAACGTTCAGGCATCGTTGATGGAGTCCGTGGATCGCAAGGTGGCTATCAGCTAAGCCGGGACCCTGCTCAGATTTCGGTAGGCGACATTGTGCGCGCGCTGGAAGGCCCCATCGCTTTGGCCGATTGCACAGGAACAGATCCTAGTCAGTGTCCCGATTGGGCATCATGTGTCGGTCCTGATATCTGGAATCGGGTGCAATCAGCGTTGGTGGACACCATGAATGGGATTACCCTTGCTCACTTAATCCTATCACAGGACCGAGGCCCTTTGGTATTGAAGACGAGAACGGCGGTTAGCACAAAGATTAGCAGGGAGGGAACGGGATAATGGGGAAGAAGGTAGCCATCGGACTCAGCGGCGGCGTCGACTCCTCGGTCGCCGCCGCATTGCTTTTACAGCAGGGATACGAAGTGATTGCCGTGACCATGCGACATTTACCGGCCGAGTCGACTAACTCGTGTTGCTCGTTGGAAGCCGTGGTAGATGCTCGTCGAGTTGCCAAAAAACTCGGGATCAAACATTTTTTGGTCGATGTCGAGAGTACCTTTTACCAGCGGGTGATTGAGCCTTTCGAGTTGGGATACCTAGCCGGAACGACGCCTAATCCCTGTGCGATGTGTAACCGCTACATCAAATTTGGAGCGATGTGGGACTGGGCCCAAAGTCAGGGATGTGACTATCTGGCGACGGGGCACTATGTACGACGCGTGGAACACGATGGTCGCTACCAACTTTGGCGGGCACGGGATCTGACCAAAGACCAAAGTTATTTATTGTACAGTCTGGGGCAAGAGGATTTGGCGCATTGTCTGTTCCCGCTTGGGGAATACCAAAAAACAGAAACTCGGGCGTTGGCGGAAGAATGGGAACTGGTGACGGCAGGGAAGCCTGATAGTCAAGAGTTGTGTTTTGTGCCTAAAAACGACTACGCCGGCTATTTAGAGCGAAGTCGCCCCGAGTCTCTTCGCCCTGGCGACATCGTTGACAGCTCTGGTGCTATCGTGGGTCAACATCGCGGCATCGCATTTTATACCGTTGGTCAACGCAAAGGCCTAGGGATTACCACTCCGACCCCGCAATATGTGGTAAGGCTCGATGAGTCCTCCAACCAGGTGATGATTGGCGACCGGAAGGCGGCCTTATCGTCGCAGCTACGGGTGATTCAGGTCCATTATACCGGCGGAACGGCAGCGCGCTCAGAGTACACGGGACGGGTGAAGATCCGCTATAACATGGATCCCGAACCCGCCCAATGGAAGGCCGAAGCCGACCAAACAGCGACCGTTCAGTTTTCCTACCCGCAGTGGGCGGTTACCCCCGGTCAAATTGCGGCGCTTTATGATGGTGAGCAGTTGTTGGCAGGCGGACGCATCGCAAAGGGTTAACCCGTGATACCAAAGCCCCCCTGCCGCAAAGAAAAGGGGGGCTTTGGTAATGACCCGATGGCATCTATTGAACCTGCCGGTAATCTTTGACCGCCCAGGGTCCCCGACTATGCATGTCGTCGACGTTCTGCTAGATTGGCCCGAACCGCGATTAGTAGGCTTTTTATTGCGTCGCCGATGGCGCACCGCAGTCTTGCCGTGGTGCGAAGAGACTATCATGACCCCATTCGGACTCAAGGCAGTATCGAACAAGCAACTGGAGCGCTGGTCACGCAGTCGCATTCGAACCCACCTCAGCAAAACGGCCACTTGGATACACGCCCCGGTGGTGGACTCGAATGACCAGGCGGTAGGGGTTGTCCGCGATCTCATCCTTGATAGCCGCCATCCGACGCTTCAGGGGTTGGTTTTGTCTCGGGGGTTGCTGCTTGACCTCTGGGCGGGCTCGCCGATCATTTCCACCGATGACATCGATATTGGCAGCTCGCGATGCATCAAACTGCACTATTCCGGGGACACTTTAGGGGTACGCGACTCGACCAAGGGAGGCGGCATGTGGACACTTTGAATTGCCCATCGTGCGGAAGTCGCAACGTAGGCAAGGTGGGTACGGGCCAGTTTTACTGCTGGGATTGTTATATTGAGTTTTCCTTGTCGCACCGCGGAATCCGGATGTATAGCGTCGAACAAGACGGGGAGTTGACTCGGATTGAGCCTCAGCTCGGGTCGGAAGGAGCACTAAGGTGAAAAAATACGTCAACGGAATGGTGACCGGTGCGCTGGTCGGAGCGGTCGTCGCTGGAGTTTGGTTGATTCGCAAGAGTCGTCCTCGAAATCCCTTGTGGCGTGCGGCCCGAGAACTCGGGCCCACCATGTCCAAAGTACGTACCCAGGGCATGCGCCTGGCGCGCAGACGCATGAGTTAGCGTGCCTTCGAGAGGAATTAATTGGATTCAGGGTGTACGTGCAGCCTTCATCGCCGTACTCGTCGTCGGAGGAATGTGGTTGACCTGGTTGGCCAAACCAGTGTTAACCCCATTCCTTTTCGCCTTGATTATTGCCTATTTGTTAGCTCCCTTCGTCGATTGGTGCGCCAGACGCGGGGTTCCTCGGATGGTTGCCATCGTCGCCATCTATGCGCTGTTTGGGGCTGCTTTGTTTCTTGTCGGCGTGTACCTTATACCGCGGTTATTGCAAGAGAGCTTGCGCTTGATTCACCGTCTCCCTGCCTGGACCAGTGCGCTTGAAGGCTACTGGTCCTTTTGGTTGCAAAAATTTCACCAAGCTCCGATTCCCCCCTCGATTCGAACCATGCTGAACCAAACCACTCATCGCTTGGAAACGTATCTGTTTGGCATAGTCCAATCCCTTTTACGCGCTGCCCTTGGCCTGGTACCCGGCGTTCTCAGCGTATTCGTGGCTCCGATCTTAGCGTTTTTTGTTTTAAAAGATCTGGAGCGAATCCGGATCCGGTTTTGGACACTGATCCCGTGGACATGGCAACCTTCTGTGTTTAAATTAGGGATTGATATTGATCAAGCCTTAAACGGGTTCATTCGCGGCCAACTATTGGTGGCGTTTCTGGTCGCCGTGCTTTCTGCTGCCTGGACGATGATCCTTGGCATTCCCTTTGCCCTTCTGATTGGTGCCTTGGCGGGAATCACCGACATTTTACCCTACGTCGGTCCCATTGTGGGGGCCATTCCCGCCGTGATCCTAGCCCTAACCATCTCTCCTTGGAAAGTGGCCTACGTTATCATTGGTTTTGTCATTATCCACCAGTTGGAAGGCACCGTCATCGCGCCTAAAGTCGTGGGCGGCTCGGTGGGGCTTCATCCCCTCATCGTCATTTTTGCGCTGCTGGCCGGAGGCGATCTTGGCGGGCTAACCGGGTTGCTGCTGGCCGTACCGACGGCTGCGGTGGTGAAAGTCATCGTTGCTCACCTTTCTCGACGCTTAGTCTAAAACAGAACGCTGGCTCATCTTAGCGAAATCTCTTCTCTCCGTTCTTGACCGTTTTCTCCGAGAATCGCTACAATGAGAAGCAGCTTCAAATGCTGAGATATTTCACCAAGGGGGCAACGGGTTGAAGGCTGCAGACATTCGCCAAAAATTTCTAGACTATTTCCAGAACCATGGCCATCGCTTAGTGCCTAGCTCATCGTTAGTGCCTGCTGGCGATCCGACATTGCTCTTCACCAATGCCGGCATGGTCCAATTTAAGGACGTGTTTTTGGGGATTGAGCAACGGGAGTACTCTCGGGCCGTGTCTGCACAAAAATGTATGCGCGCGGGCGGAAAGCACAACGATCTCGATCAAGTCGGCCGCACTGCTCGACATCAAACATTTTTTGAAATGCTGGGGAACTTTTCCTTTGGCGACTACTTCAAACAGGAAGCGATGACCTTGGCTTGGGGATTTCTTACCGACGAGCTTGGCATCGACCCTGACCGCCTTTGGGTCACCATCTTTGAATCGGATGATGAGGCTTATCGTCTGTGGCAAGAAGTGGCTCACATCGCTCCCGAGCGCATCGTTCGCTTAGGCGAACATGATAACTTTTGGTCGATGGGTGAGACTGGTCCGTGCGGGCCGTGCAGCGAGATTTTCGTGGACCGCGGCGATGCCTATCGCTGTGGCCCCGAGTGTGGCCTGGGTCTGTGCGAATGTGACCGCATCCAAGAAATTTGGAATTTGGTGTTTATGCAATATAATCGCGATGCGTCGGGCACGTTGGTCCCTTTGCCCCGTCCGAGCATTGATACCGGTATGGGGTTGGAACGGATTGCGGCATTTTTGCAAGGCGTGGATTCTACGTTTGATACCGACCTAATGCGCCCGATCATTTCCCAAGTTGAGGATTTAAGCGGAATGACCTACGATCCTGGCAGTGATGGGATGGCATTTCGGGTTATTGCCGACCACGTTCGCGCGGTCAGCTTTCTATTGGCCGATGGCGTAACCTTCAGCAATATGGGTCGGGGCTATGTCATGCGCCGCATTTTGCGGCGGGCAGTGCGTTATGGGCGCGTCTTGAAGCTGGATCGACCGTTTCTATATCGACTGGTACCGAGCGTTCGGGAAACCATGGCGAGCGCTTACCCAGAGCTAGACCGACTGGAACCGGTCATTGTGGAAGCCATTCAACTCGAAGAAGAGCGTTTTGTCACCACGCTCACAGCCGGATTGAACGTCTTAAACCAAAAGTTATCCACCATGACCCCAGGCGATACGCTCTCCGGTGAAGACGCGTTTATCCTATACGACACATATGGATTTCCGTTAGATTTGACTCAAGACGCTGCCGAAGAACAAGGCATTGCGGTGGACCAATCCGCCTTCGATCGAGCCATGGCGGCACAACGAGAACGGGCTCGCACCACCCGTCAGTACCTCAACCAGACCGTGCCTGCCCGGCCTTCAACCATGTTTATCGGATACGATCAGCTCTTCCTATCATCGGTGCCGGTGGAAGCGATGGTTGTTGACGGCGAAGCGGTGGAGAAGATCTCGCAAGGTGAATCCGGATATCTTTGGCTGCCCACGACCCCGTTTTATGCTGAAGGCGGTGGACAAGTCGGCGACCGCGGGAATATCGTCGGACCGCATGGCCAATTCTTGGTCCTCGATGTCGTTCGAATGAATGGCAGCGTCTGGCACTATGGAGAGGTCGTCACGGGAGCTTTCACGGTGGGTGAATCCATCGCCGCCGCGGTCGATGCCGGCTGGCGCTCCGGCTCCAGACGCAACCATACCGCCACCCACTTGTTGCACGCGGCGCTTCGCCAAATCTTAGGAGAGGGCGTCCACCAGACCGGGTCGCTGGTTGCCCCGGATCGCCTCCGCTTCGACTTCGCCTATCACCAAGCGCTCACGGACGGAGAACTCAAGACCATAGAAGAACAAGTCAACGGCTGGATCTTGGAGGATCGCCCGGTAAATACTGAGGAAATGCTTCGAGAAGACGCGCTCGCCGGCGGGGCGGTTGCGTTTTTTGGTGATAAATATGGCGAAAGAGTCCGGGTGGTCTCAGTCCCGGGAGCCAGCCAGGAGCTGTGTGGAGGCACCCATGTGACACGAACCGGAGAAATTGGACTCTTCGTGATTACCCAAGAGTCCAGTGTAGGCTCAGGATCTCGCCGGATTGAAGCCTTGACCGGCAAAGAGAGCGTCTCCTGGAGTCAGACGATGCGTAGCCGCGAACAGCGGCTGTGCGCCCTCCTCAAAACCTCAGAAGATCAACTACCCGAACGCGTCGAAGAACTTCTGCGCGAGACTCGGCAAAATGCAGTACGCTTGGCTCGATTAGAATCCGAGTCTCGGGCGCACTTAGGCCGGGAGTTGGCCGAACACAGCGAGCGTTGGCACGGGTTTCGAGTGGTGATAGCACCGGTTCATCCATTTGTCGATGCCGACGGATTACGCGAATACCTGGACGGGATCAAACCGTGGGTTGACGTGGCGGTTCTGGCTTCCGGTCATGGCACGCGATCGGCCATGGTGGTATTTTTAAGTCAAGCCTTGGTCCATCATGGACTGGATGCCAGCCGCCTGGTCAAACGTTGGGCCCCGGCCATGGGCGGGGGCGGGGGAGGCCGACCCGATTTTGCTCAGGCTGGCGGCCGCCAAGGCGATAGCGTGGGTGCCTTGCTCGATTTAGTGCGCAGGGACTTACAGACCGAATTGGCAACCGTTTCAGTTTAACAAGAAGTGAATAAGAAGGGGGGAACACCGTGAGTGGCTTGGACGAAACACGAAGACTTTACGGCCATTCGGAAGCATTCAATCAAGCCGACGCCGTTTTGCGCGAGGTCTACGCGGCGCTGAAAGACCGAGGTTACAATCCGACCAGTCAACTGGTTGGCTACCTCTTATCGGGCGATCCGGCCTACATCACTAGTCACTTGGGAGCGCGAAATTTAATTCGTCGGGTAGAACGCGACGAATTATTGGAAGAATTACTGCGACAGTTCATCGCTCACATTGAAGAACGGACGCCGTCGTGACTGAAGGCCGCATAATGGGTCTGGATGTGGGGGATAAATGGATTGGGGTAGCGGTGAGTGATGAACTGCAGATGTTGGCGCGAGCCTTGCCCCCGTACCGGCGCGAACAAACTCAACGCGATGTCGCTGGTCTATTGGAACTGGCCACGAGGTTGAATGTATCTCAAATTGTGGTAGGATTACCTGTGAATATGGATGGAAGCCAGGGTCCGCAAGCGGAAAAGACCCGCCGGCTCATAGACATGCTGGCGGGTCGATTTTCTGGCCCCGTAGTCAGTCGAGACGAACGGTTGACCACCAGGCAAGCAGAACGGATCTTGGTCGAGCAAGATGTCCGACGGGAACGGCGCAAGCGATTGGTCGACGGTGTCGCTGCGACCCTGATACTTGAGGGCTTTCTGGAAGAAATTCGTAACCATTCTGAGAAAGAGGTGGACTGGGTGGCAGATGACAAAGATCCGAACAACGACCTTTTGAGTGAAGAAGAAGAAGAAATTATTACCCTAACCGACGAGGACGGCAACGAACACGAGTTTGTAGTCGTCGACGTGATTGAGGTGGACACGCTCGAATATGCAATTTTGTTGCCGATCGACACCGAAGAAGATGAGGAAGCCGAAGCCGTTATTTTGCGTCTAGAAAAGGATTCTGACGGGGACGACGTGCTGGTCGACATCGAGTCTGAAGAGGAATGGGAAAAAGTGGCTGAGGCCTACGAAGAGCTTTTAGGTGAGGACACCGAAGAATAAGTGAGTTGGATGAGTCTACAGCCGATGTCTATGAGACCTAAATGGCGTCGACGCTTCCTAACCGGATTAGGGGCGGCCCTCGTCGCCGCCCTTTTTTTCGGCTTGGCCGAGTGGTGGCTTTTTGGTAGTGTAGACAGCCGCGCCACCCGACCGGTCTATTTCACTGTTTATGCGGGCGAAAGTACTCGGTTGATCGCTGACCGACTTACCCAAGTGCATCTGATGCATTCCAGTTTCGGATTTATTTGGCTGGCCGAGCGAAGAGGCTGGGCTAGTCGCCTCAGGCCGGGAACGTACCGCTTGAGCCCCTCCGAATCGCCTCTCCTTATTCTTGCCCAAATGGTCCAAGGGGAAACCGTGGACCAAATTTCTGTGCCCGCTGGCATCCGTACGTCTGAGGTCGTGTTGCGACTGCTGGCCGACCACATCGGCACCAGGAAACAATACCAAAAATTGGAACAACGCCCCTTGCCTGGCATGCCGACCAACCCTCCGCAAGTGCACAACGCTCTCGAAGGGTATTTATATCCTGCCACCTATTCGGTTTTGCGCGGCTCCAATGCCGGGGACGCCATTTCCTTGATGTGGACGACGTTTCAGGAAAAAAATCGTAGCCTGATAAAGGAACTCCCCAAGGGATGGAGCCTTCGAAGGTGGGTGACTTTGGCTTCTATCGTACAAGCCGAAGTCCGCTATCCGGCCGACGACGCCAAAGTAGCTGCCGTATTCTTAAACCGCTTGCGTCTTGGGATGCCTTTGCAATCCGATGCGACCGTCTATTACGCGCTGGGCTCGAAAGCGCAAGGTGCCCTGACTGAACGAGACCTGATGGTCCACTCTCCCTACAATACCTATCAAGTGCGAGGCCTGCCTCCCGGGCCGATTGACAACCCGGGTCCGCAAGCACTATGGGCGGTGCTGCATCCGGCCCCTGTAGGATATTTATATTTTATTACCGGCCCCGGGGGCCATGCGATATTTGCGACAACCTATCAAGAGCAATTGCGCCATATCGCTCGACTGTCTAGGAATACAACCGGAAAATAATGGGCATCCTTCCAGCAACTGAGGAGGAAACCCATGCTAAAAACAGGCTATGCTCGGCTCATCGAAATCCTTATTATTCTGGGGATGATAGCGGCCATCGCGGTATTTATCTCTCGTCAACCCACCCTGACCCGAGTTTTTGTGGCAACCAGAGCTTGGCGGGTTAATGTCATTGGGGCTCATGGCGTTCGATTAACCATGCTCCGAGACGAGCCCGCACTGGCACTGGCTGACCATCCCGCGACCCAAGATGCCTCAACCTCCCGGTTTGAGGACAGCGTTGAACGATTGATCCCGGCCCGGGCCGTATTCGCGCCAGCGCTCGACGTATTAGGCATGCTCCATGGCGCCATCGGAACCATCCGCTACCATTTCGACCCACAAGACAAGGTATGGAACTTTCATCCGGAAATCTTGCATACGACCATCAAACCTGGTCTCGAAGAGACGCTAGGGGCCATCCTGCCCATGCGGTCCGCGGCGATTGTGCTCTCATCCCAAGGCGGAGTCCTGGCCCTTTTGGGCCACGACAATACGTGGAGAAAAGCCGTCGCGGGTCGGTCGGCGTTATGGCTGCCGATGCTGGCTCAAGGCACCGCTAACGGCGCCTTCGCCGCAGACGTTCGAACTACGGTCAAACATGGCAGAGGCTGGGATACAGCCCAAATCGATCAGGCCTGGCAGCATCTCGGACTCGACCAAGCAGCCCTCGCGTTAAGTCCCCGTCCATCGGGCTCCGGGGTCCAGGTGATGAAACCGGACGGGAACTCGAATTCGGTCATGGTGCCGATTGCTTCCATTGCTCGGGCGTACCTTCCCTTTATTGACCACGGTCAGATGTTTCCCCTTCGTCTAAACACACCATCGGGCTCCGCGGTTCCCTTGGTTTCTGAAGCAGTGATTCAATCCTTGAGCCCATACCTGCCGCGGCTCACCGTTGGCAAGATCTCATTTTTGATTTGGCACCCCTTAGGCCAAAGCGTACTGGTCGCCTGGCCTTTGACCAAGCCAACTTGGCTGGTCGTTGTCACCCACGTTTCATCCGCCGATATTGCTCCAATCTTTTTGACCATTCTGACTAATGAGTAGACCGAATTCCTTGAGAAGGATATTCGCGGGACATCGCGAAATGCAATACAGGACCACAATTTGTCGAACGATGAGTGAAAAAACTCATTCAATTGAGTCAGGATGGTGCCATGACCATGGCGGAACCCCGCCTAAAGTATTTCGCCGAACTTTCTCCGTTGGCCCGCGACCGATTTCAAGCCAGCGTTCTTGCTTGGTACCGAATACACGGGCGAGATCTTCCGTGGAGAAAAACCCGCGACCCCTATGCAATCATCGTTTCGGAAATCATGTTGCACCAGACCCAAGTATCCACCGTGTTGCCCGTTTACCAGCAATTTATGACAACATTTCCCACAGTATGGTCGCTTGCCAGCGCCGACCCCAGCCAAGTCAAACAAATCACCGATCCGCTCGGTTACAAAATTCGCGGGCGATGGCTTCTTGACATTGCGAAGATTGTGACCGAACAATGGCATGGTGAATTTCCGCGTACCGTGGAGGCTTTGTCGACCTTGCCGGGAGTGGGGCGTTATACCGCCGGTGCGGTCTTGTCATTCGCCTTCGAAGAAAAAGCACCGATTTTAGATACCAACGTCAATCGATTTTTGGGACGATATTTCGGAGCCGACTATCGCAATCCCCGCGCCGAATATCGCCACCAACTCTGGGCCTTAGCAGAAGCCGTGGTTCCAAACCACGATGTCCACGCTTTCAACCAAGCGTTGATGGATCTGGGGGCTACCGTCTGTACCAGTCGAAAACCCGCCTGCCTAACCTGTCCGGTGTACGCCAATTGCCAGAGCGGAGGACCCATTTCGCCGTCCGAACGCGCCGCAGAAGAATCTGTCCAATATCATCGACGCCTGGCGACCGATGATCAGAGTACAGTTCCGGAATAACGGCACTCCAAAAGTGCCATTACGAATATCGTCTGTCCTGCCTCGATCGGGCCGCCTGATCTATACGGCTTAGACAAAAGGAAAGCAGGCGCTCTGTGGTACTTCCGACGACATAGGCTGGCTCATCGGCGCCCGAAACGATCCGATCGGCCTTTCATAGCCCATCGCCGTAACTTCCCCTCTGGATGATATGAAAGGGGGGAGCGAACTTATGGGCTCACACATCCGGAAGGACACGATACGGAAGACGAGGTTGCCATCGAGGTTCTGATGCTCGGAGCTTAAATCACACACCCTCTCCCTGCGAATGCAAGCGTGACCGTGGGTGTTGGCGTGCTCTTGTGGGCGTCGTCGCCATCGAGATTTTGACCCTGCCAGGAGCGACTGGGTTTTGCTGACCTACGCTTGGCACCATGATTGTCTCCAGGATCCCCAAGGCATGGCGGGCAGAACTCGCATGAAATCGTTGGGGGCCCCTTATGTCAAAATGGCTCATCTGCGCAGACGGAAAAGTTCGTGTTCATTCGTAACCGGCTCATCAGAATCCTTGACTAATAAAATCATCGCTGATCCGGTAAAGCATCGATCAACCGGTTGGTCAGCACTGCCTCGTCTTCGAGCGGCCAGACCGGGCTCGAAAGCAAGTACACCCTTAGGGCTGCAATGCCTCGATCCTACCATTCCAACAGATACTTAGCGTGGTCTATGCGGGCATCGCACCACAACTGGCATTCATCTCCATGAAGACATCGGGTCTGGAGCGCATAAGATCAAGGGTCCCGCTTTAAAAAGAGTGCCGCAGACGCGGCCCTAATCGGGAGGACCTAGCATGATATTTGGCGCACTCGGTTTGAGCTTAGTTCTCATTGCCTCAGCCTTGCAAGGCATGGTTTGGCTCGCTGGATATATTGGGGGTAATGCCTTTCCCAATCCCTTGAGTGAGCCCGAGGAACGTTTGGCACTGCTGCGCATGGCGCAAGGAGACTTGGATGCGCGGCGTCAATTGATCGAGCACAATCTGCGATTGGTCGCTCACGTGGTGAAAAAGTATGCCCGCACTGGCGAAGGTCAAGAAGATCTAATTAGCATCGGAACCGTGGGCCTCATCAAAGGGGTTGACACCTTTGATCCCGCCAAAGGTGTCCGCCTCGCCACCTACAGTGCACGCTGTATTGAAAATGAGATTTTGATGCATCTCAGAAATGTGAAGAAGAATAGTCGTGAGGTCAGCTTGTTTGAACCTATCGGAACCGACCGTGAGGGCAATGATATTTCGCTGGTGGATGTGTTGGGCACCGACTCCGAGGTCGTAGCCGATGCCGTCGAATCCACCGTCATTATGGCCCGAGTCCGAGAATTTGTGGAGTCCCTAACCGCGAAGGAACGCATGGTCCTAAACCTCCGCTTCGGTCTATCGGGTGCCGAACGGCTGACCCAAAGAGATATCGCCCGGCGTCTGGGCATTTCCCGGAGTTACGTCTCCAGGATTGAAAAGCGGGCTGTGACCAAAATTCTCAACGATTTAAATTTTCGCGACCCGGGGTAACAAGCGAAAGCAACAAGAACCATCTGCTGCCCCTTAGTCAAGGTTGTTTTCCGGTCCCTCAACGCGGGTCTAAAGCTGCCTGGCTAGGTCATCAATTTGATGGCTCAGCCAAGAGTGATATCCTTAAAAGACTAAAGTGGCCGATTGTCATCGTCGGCCTTGGGGGGTGGGGGGGTCCATGTTGCCGTAATCTCTGGGTAACGGATGATCCG
Organism: Clostridiales bacterium; assembly: GCA_027365485.1. Lineage (GTDB taxonomy): Bacteria > Bacillota > Sulfobacillia > Sulfobacillales > Sulfobacillaceae > JAMCVM01. The sequence continues at coordinate 2,296 of DAHXNH010000244.1, read as the reverse complement.
GTACACGGGGATAGGTCGGCCATCTCGGCACGCGAGTCGACAGCAGGGCGTGACTGCCTACCGCGACCAGAGTAAAGGGCAAGACCACCACCAAAGGAAACCATCGGCCTGGGTATAAGAGCAGTGGATACATAGAGAGCGCAATCGCCGGTGGGTGGTAGATGCCGATGCGGGGCAATAGCCACAGCAACGAAACCGCGACCACTGCGGCGGGAATCGCCCCGTGAACAAACACAGCAACGACGGTGCCCGAAAGCGCCCCAAGTGTGCTGCCGGCAATGACTGGGAGTGGCTGAGCCACCGGTTGTTGGGGGTAGTAACTGCTAATAAAAATCTTGTGATATCCGTCTTCCCTCACAAATAAAAGTACTCGAAACCGATTCGTTGCCTCAAATTAAAATGTACTGAAATCATATCATAAATGCGAGCGAATCAGGTTGCAGTCAGGGGCTGACTAGTCGCCGTCGAATCGTTTGGAAGGCTTTTTGGTCCTCGACGGAGATGATGGGGGTTTTGGCTCACTCTGTTTGTCTATGGTTTGGCCAAGTCCGTGGTCATCAGTTTTAGCCTCATTCCGAGGTGGCACTGGTGCTCGGGGAACTCCCCCAATGGGATTCCCAGTATTCGCTGATTGGCGTAGGCAGTGGGTTTTCTGGTGAGCTTTACAGCGACGAGCTATACGGCGAGTGCTGGCAGTACTGGGGGTGCATCAATCAGACGCGGACCTGGCGAGGGCTCCAGGCCGAGTCCCGGTCGAATCCCAGCCCCTTGGGCGGATCTCGGCGTTACGTCTGGCTCTGATCGGTGGGGTATCTGACGGCACGAAAGTTAGTGGAAGTGATGACAAACCTAGTGAGCGCCAACACGATGGGCGCTCCCCCACTGGGTCAGCACGTCCCGATGATCGAGGCGTCCGCTAGGTCCGCATCCCGATCTAACGAGTCTAGCCGTCAGGACACGCTACCATGCCCTCACCCCTGAGGTCACTCAGTGACCCCTCAGCACGTTTCCGATCGCAAAAATCTTCTCGAACCATTCCCCATCCCGCGGGAATGGTTTGGACTATCCGGGAAAGTGCCTCGCGATTTTCTCCGACGCCCATCAGCGCAGACGGAGAGGCCTCTTGCATCAAGGGTTCGACGGACTCATCTTTGGGCCGGTGTACGCCCCGATGCCTCTGCCAGGCCCGTATCGAGATCTCACGATCCGGCCGTCAGCCTCCACTAGCCGTCAGGACACGCTACCGTGCTCTCATCACCGAGGTCACCAAGTGACCCCGCGGCGCGTTTCCGATTCCAAAATCTTCTCGAAAACTTCCCCAGGGGGGTGGGGAAGTTTTTTGACCAAATTGGGGATTTCCTATGGACCAAACACACATGGGGACCTGAATCGCCCACCGCATCCGTCCGCCAGATAGGGCGACCATGCGGTCGCCGGTGGGGCCACCGTCATCGAATATTCAGGGTAAATGAGGTCCGCAAGGTCGTAATGCTTGGGGATCGGGGATGTTATTGTCTCCGTGTGGGCCTTCCAATCCACGGGACCACCAAATCTAATATTTCCTATTCCTGGTACGAAGCTTCGGCCGATCTCATCAGGCTCCCGAATCCCGTGGGTATGACATGTCATACCCCTCTCCCTGCAAAATGGGTCGGATCGGCGAATTGGCTTACAGGAAATACGCTGCTGTAAAGTCAGCCGGTGGAGACTCGTCCCTACAATCTGACTGATCTGGGGAGGCAGGTCTCCTTTTTCGAGTGGTCGGTCTTGTATACCCAGTATCCCAGATCGGTCAATCGGACCCGGCGGGGATGGGTGCAGACGCGTCCGCGACCCGGTCCCTCTCCCATAATCGATCTTGAAGCCGGGTCAGCGTCCGCCGGAGCTCTGCGGGATTTAAGGCCTCGTACTGGGCTTGGAGCGCTGTTTTATGGGCGCGTGACACGAGATCGTCTGATAACGCCAGCACCCGTTGATACGGCGTTTGGGCGTGGTCATATCGGCGCGTGACCCGGGCGCCGTGGCGCTCTTTGGTCACCGTTTTTTGTAGCGGCTGGAAAAAATTCGTGTACAGCCGCAGCGTGGCGTAGAGTTCATTGAGCCAGGCGACCTGCTCGGAGCCTTCATAGCGTAAGTAACCCACGAAGCGCCGTACGACCGTCCAGTTTTTCTGCTCGACATAACCGCCGTCGTTCTTGTGATAGGCGCGCGAGCGTGTGAACGTGACGTGGTGGGTGTCACACCACGCCACCAGATGATAGTTAATAAATTCGCTGCCGTTATCGGAATCGATCCC
>DAHXNH010000224.1 GCA_027365485.1 Clostridiales bacterium | reverse complement strand
CTAATCAGCCTCCTGAATCCTATTTGTATGACATGTCATCAGTGATGCCATGTCATACAAATGTCCAACGCAAAATCGGTCGGATCGGCGAATTTACTCAAAGGAAAGATGCTTACGTAAAGTAAGCCAGTGGAGACTCATCCCTACAACCTGACTGATCTGGGGATGCATGAAGGGAGAATGGCACGTCGATCTAAGAGACGTCCACACTGAACGGCAGCCGACTACGGGCCCATCAAGACCGACCAAGAGGTCATGGCTGCCGCGGGATTGCCCGAGATGGCTGCAACAAGGGTCTTATCGCATGCAGCGGCGCCGATGGCACGCCCCGGATGCATGGAAACTCACCAAAACAAAGGGTCAACTGCGACACGAGGGTGCTCAGAGTCATGTGGTTAGAATCCACCCGCTCTGAATGGTGAGCGCGGGCCTACCGTGGCATGGGGCGTTGGCAACGAGGCCTTGTGAAGCCCACGGAACAATGTATCCGCGTCCTGAAAAAGTGTATTCAGGCCGAAAGTGCATGGTGAGTCAGGCAAAGCTCAGATAAACCGCGTGACCACGAACAAGCGAAACCACTTTGACACGCTTGAGCCAAAAGGCACGTAGCCGGAACGAACGCTCTGACCTCGTTCGTCCACCATTCTGTTGGCTACCGCAAGGAAATGGGCCACCTAAACACTTCACGAAAGGACTCTGGGCGCAACATGGTAAGCCTCATCAGGTCTGCCGATTGGGCAGTAGGTCGGTCGTAAGCCCGATACAATCCTGAGGAGGTAACGGATTAGGTACGAAGCGAAGGCCTCTCGGTAATCGAGGGGATAGGAACCGTTCGGCAAAGCAGGGCGCTGTTCCGACGCGAAAGCGTGCTGACTTACCCGCGGTCAGTCAGCGAGGAACGAGGTCGCAGTGCTAGGAGAGGAGGACCTGTGATGAACCCATTTTCCACTAAACCGCCTTGTGCGAGTCCACCGGGTCCACGTGCTGGGTTTGAGCACACCGAAAATGGTCCCATGGCACGGTCACCTCGCCTCTTCGCCTACGCAGCCAGTCCACGTCTCTCACCGAGGGCGCAAAGCTATCGACCAGAGGCGTGCAGTCCCGCTAAGGGAATCCTTGCCCCCCACCATCATGGGTTGTAGGAGGCTGCCGAGTGGCTTGAGCCGGATGACGGGAAACTGTCACGTCCGGTTCTGAGGGGGGAAGGGAGCCGCAAGGCTCCCGACCTACCCGACCATTCGAAGTCGCAGGCACGGTTTTACGGCACGGCCTTCGCCATCGTGATGACGAGCCCTCTCTCAGGCCCTCCCACCTTGTTTCCTTGAGATTGCCTGCGTATGGGCAAGAATTTCTCACGGATGATTAGAGGTTTTGATCCTCATCGTTCCCGAGGATTTCTAAGAGTGTCACGAATTGAGGACCACGGCCGAACGTATTCGTCGCATCCCTCGGACTGAGCGCGAATCTGATCGTCGGGACAACCCACCGGCTTTCCACCGATACGATGCCACTGGTGTCTTTGCCCAATCTCGAGCATAAATTCCTGGCGATCAACCGTTCCCCTTGTCAGATAGCGGTAAAGGATTAAGATATAGTACATATAGTACAGAAATCAAAAATTCCGACAGGAGGCAAAGTCTCATGCGGCAAGCCCTGGTTATTGTGGATGCGCAAAACGACTTTTTTCCTGGAGGCGCGCTCGCCGTACCTCACGGAGACGATATCATTCCAGTGCTCAATCGTTGGCTGGCCTACTTTATGCACCAAGGTCTGCCCATTGCCTTGACCCAAGACTTTCATCCAGCCAATCATTGTTCGTTCCACGCTCAAGGTGGACCGTGGCCTCCGCACTGCGTACAACAAAGTGTTGGCGCGGCGTTTTACCCGGCATTAGCGATTTTGGATTCGGTTGCGATCTTTCGCAAAGGCAGTCACCCGGATCGCGATGCTTACAGCGGCTTTGAGGGCGTCGATGAACACGGCCTAGGTCTTGCCCAATGGCTTCGCCAGCGTGGGGTCCAAAGCCTCATCGTCGGCGGGTTAGCCACCGACTATTGCGTTCGTGCGACCGTATTGGATGGCCTTGGTGCGGGTTTCTCGGTGACCGTTCTGGAAAATGGCATACGCGGGGTTGAAGTGAACCCTGGCGACAGTAGCCGGGCAATAGCCGACATGGTCAGCCATGGGGCTCTTGTCACCAATGATGCTCCTCAATCTTAAACATAAAGAAGGTAGCCGATGGCAACTCCGAATGTCAGCAAACCGCTTTCGAAAGATGACCGGCCAATTTCAGAGGTTCAGCGCATTGGCAATACCCGGTTAGCGCTGGTGCTGGCCATCGCGGTTCTGTTGATAGGCGTCATTAGTCAACATTTCATTATTATCTGGGCAGGTTTTTTCATCTTGATGCTGATGATTTTGGCCGAACAGATGGCCGGGCTCACCTTCCGTCACCTGAGCCTCAAACACCAGTTCGCTCGCAGTACCGCCGAAATCGATGAGCCCTTGGATGCCGAACTGATCGTGGAAAACCCATTGCCGTGGCCGGTTGGCGAAATTTCTTGGGAACTCGACGTCCCCGAATCCCTTCGATTTCACAGCCAGGTCGAATCGTCGTCGGATACGTCGTCAGGCTATCTGCGCATCGTCCGGGGGGCGCTGACCGTGACTCGGCAAGAGCGCCTCCGGGTCCCTTATCAACTGGTGGGCATGCGCCGCGGTCGATTCCAAGTGGGCCCCAATGTCCTCATTTTCCAAGATCCCTTGAATTGGTCGCAATGGGTGCGCCGCACCCATATGAATGATAGGCTGACCATTTGGCCGCGCCGATACACCCTGCCTCAAGGCTTTTGGCAAGCTCATCCCGAGTTGGGCGAACGCCGGGGAAGACCTTGGGATCCCCCCGATCCGGTGTTGGTGGCTGGCATCCGCCCATATCGCATTGGCGATCCGATTCGGCGCATTCATGCGCACGCTTCTGCCCAAGCCGGTCAACTCATGGTCAAAGAAGATGAGCATCTCACGGCGCGCACGGTTGAGGTGCTCTTGCATCCTCAGACGGGGCTGCATCCCTGGAGTGGAGTGGATCGAGGGTTGATGGAAGAATCTGTCAGCCTAGCCGCCACCGTGGTCGAAACTTCGTTGGCCCAAGGCCTCGACGTGGGTTTGACCACCAGTGGGATCTTGGCTGGCCACCCGCATGGGCTGAGCCTGTCGCCAAAGCACGGATCCGATATCCGATCGCAGATGCTGACCGCCTTGGCTTGGGTCGAGCCTTCAGGCAACATGACGGATAACTTGCTGCGTCATCTGCTAGTGTTAAAGCGGCGTGTGGTTCGCGGCGGCCTTATCGTCGTGGTGGCGCCGATTTGGCCAGAAGAGGTCCAACAAGATTGGGCAGCCTTGCGAGCGCGAGGCGTGGAGATTATTTGGATTACCGTTGGCAACGAACAAACTATCCCGGTGCCGGGAGCTAGCATCATCTGGCGCTGGCAGGAAGGAAGTTGGTCGCGTGAATGATCCCAAAAAATGGCTAATTCTGAGCGAATGTGCCTGGTTGGCCGGTCTCGGCTTAGTCTTCGGTCTGCCCTGGACGGTTGTAATCTGGCCCTTGGCCCTCTACGTCGCCCTGGGTTACCGCCGATGGTCTCCTGCGGTGCTGATTTTGTTCTTAGCCGGCGGTCTTGCTGGACCCATCATTTTTTCTCATTTGCCATTGGTGGCGGTCACGGCCGTAGCACTTTGGCGCGGGCTCAGCCTCTCTCGCAATGATTTTTTAGATATGCGCTTCCCTTTCGTCTGGGGAATTCTCGGATCGATCGCCGAATTCATTGTGAAACCCGCCTGGGGCTGGATCCCCCTGCTACTCGTGGCCAGTTTTAGCCTGATTGCCATGGTCCCTTACGGTAAACGACCGCTCCTCGAACGATGGAGTTTTGCCCTGCAATTGCTGGCCATAGGCGTCATCAGCGGGCTGGCCGCTTCCGCTCTGATCTGGTTGACGCCCTGGGGATCCATCCTTCGCTCCGCATTTTATTTGATCGCCACCCCCATCACCTGGCTCTTAAGCCTCATCCCCTTCGCCAAACTCAAAGCTAAGCCCAATAAGGCCAAGGGCATCGTGGGCAAGATTTCGGCGCCCAAAATTCCTCATCCGGCCAAATACACCGGGCCTAATCACTGGATTGCTCCGGTATTGATTAGCTTAGCCATCGTCTTGGCGCTCGCTTTGTTATACCTCTTATGGCGCTACCTGAACCGCCAGAACCGCCCGCCGGCCGCGGTAAAGGACGACCGGGCCATCATCCACGAACATATCGAGCGTCCGGCCAATTGGTTCAGAAACCCCTTTTCTCCGCTGCCGCCTGTGCGTACGCAAGTCCGCCATATTTTGCAAGAAGCGCGAAAACACGGCCACAGCCGGGCTGAGACGGAAACCTTCCGGGAATGGGCCAAACTGGCTCATCAAGAGAAGACCCCGGAAGCGGGTCTTCTCTTGTATGATGAGGTGCGCTACGGGGATCGCCCCGACACTCGCGAAGCTGCCGAATCCCTTCGTCACACTTGGCCTGAATGGCCTAAAGAAGAGCGTCCCAACTTAGGTGCCCGTATTTTGGGGCGATCCGGGCAAAGTTCCAAACAGGCCAATCCGCGCTAATTCGGACGGGGATCGTCGTGCCAGCCTTCGGTCCCGTCTGCCCATAGTTCTTTTTTCCAGATCGGGACCGTTTGTTTCAGACGGTCGATGCCGGCCTGACAAGCCGCAAACGCGGCCTCGCGATGGGGCGAAGACACCGCGACCAGCACGCTGCCCTCGCTTACTGCGAGACGGCCCACGCGGTGTTCGATGACTACGTGATTGACCCTAAACTCCCGCTTCAGGTCATCTCCAAGACGCTGAAGTTCGCGCTCCGCCATTGCCTGATACGCCTCATACTCGATTCCCTCAGAGGCTCGCCCCTCGAACTGGTTGCGGACCACGCCTAAAAACACCACCACACCTCCACAAGCCGGGTCAGACACATCTTTCAGGGCTCGTTCCACGGAGATGGGCCGGGTCACGACTTGATAGCGATCCATTTTCTACCCTCCACTTACCGGCGGAATCACGCCCACTTCGTCACCGGCCCTGAGAACTTGGTGCAAAGGCGCCCAAGCTTGGTTCACACTAAACATCCACTGCTCCAAAGGCGCATTCAGGGGCACCTGTAAATAGGCCTGATAGAGGGCCTCAATATCGGTCCCTTCTTTTATCTGCAACGACCAACGATCGCGGTGCATCCGCTCGCGGGCAAATGAAAAAAACAACACGGTAATCGGGATCATGATGGCTTTCAATTCCCTCCTCACGGGCGCGGACGAACCCGGTGCTCAGCCAGATGAATCCACTCACATCAGTCTCGGCCGATCCATCGTCTTCACTGTCAGTCTACTGGATTTTTACGATACGGGGTAGGTTTGTGATTGCATTCGGGTTCACCGCCAACATCTCGGTCACCGTTGGCTAAAAACCCACTCGGGCCCCATCTCAGGATGGCGATGGGGCCCGGGGCCGTCCTTGCAATCTTCGGCCAAGGCTCTTTAGTGCCAAGGGCTTAGGTCCGCGGGTGCGCTAGAAGCCGCCTACCCCGCCAAACCCTCACCGCCCATTTTGGCGCTGGGCCCACCGCTACGGCGTCCGAAAGACGTTGGCTTAATCCCACTGGCGACCGAACCCGTCCATTCGCATCTCAGGCAAAGCCCCCAAGGCCCCCATGGGTCGACGACTTCCCTGAACATCCGCCCTTCGCCTACGATTGCGGGGACAACCCCGGGTTTGAGGTCTGACCCACCTCGGCGGTGCTGGCCGGGGTTAAAATCTCGGCCGACCGTCTCCAGGTCCGGCGCATCATCCATCCGGTAAACACTAAAATAGGTGGCGTAAAGATCTGCATCAAGGTCAAAAATCCGATGCCCCAATGGGGATTGATATAATGCACCAAGTAGAGGGGGTTGTCACGGGTGGTCTCCCCGATGACGCCACGCAAGATGGCATAATAAAACATGGCCGACCAAAATTGATAGCCCGGCGGCGGCGCCTTGTAGCGCTCAATCCAGAAGTAGCGCACAATCAAAATGACTCCGACCGCCGAACCCCACAGTTGTTCCGGCCAGCGACCAAATCCCAGTTCCGTCATCCGCCCCAAGACTTCGTGGTTAAAGATATTGCCAATCCGCACCATGAAAATTCCGAGCCCAATCCCGGGCACCATCCAGTCAATTAAACGATTGAAGACCAAGGGTGTCTTTCTGAGCTGGTACCAAAGCGCCAATACGCCCGCGCCCACAGCGCCATCGTACGCCAGACCACCATCCCAAATCTTCAACGCTTGCACCGGGTCCGTCCAAATCCAATTGGGATCGTTGGCCAAGACGAAAACTAGTCGCGCCCCCACTACCCCAGCGATGACCGTCCAAAACGTAATGTTGGCCAATTGGTCAGGATCTTGGTCCATTTCACGGCCTCGTTCCACTAAATACCAAGCTCCGCCCAATATGGCCATCACCATGAAAATTCCGTACCAATGCACCCCGATTGGGCCGATATGAAACGCGTACGGGTTAAGCTTGAGAACTAACATCGTACTTGGCCCCTCCCCCGTCTTTGGCTAGAGTCTAGCGAACACCTCGTCGGCTGCGCTAAGGGTCGCCTCAATCTCTTCATCGGTATGCGCCGCAGACAAAAACACGGTTTCAAATAACGATGGCGGCATAAACACGCCCCGGTCTAACATGCCGTGAAAGTAAGCCCGATAGCGAGCGCCGTCGCTGGCTTCGACCTCGGAGAAATTACGCGGCACCCGTTCACTAAAAAATAAGCTCATCATCCCCCCCACCGTCGTCGCCTGAGCCGGGATGCGATGATGCCGGGCGCGGTCGACCAGGCCTTGGGCGAGTTGATTGACCTTCAGGCTGAGCCGGGGGTAAAAATCCGGTTGCTGTGCTATGATCCCCAATTGCGCCAGCCCCGCCGCCATCGCTAGCGGATTGCCGCTAAGCGTCCCGGCCTGGTAGACCGGCCCCAAAGGCGCCACCTGTTCCATAAACGCGCGCGCCCCCCCGTAAGCTCCCACCGGCAGCCCTGCCCCGATGACCTTGGCCAACGTCACCAGATCTGGCGTCATTCCAAAATGCTGAGCGGCTCCGCCCCAACCCACTCGAAATCCGCTCATCACCTCATCGAAAATCAAGAGACTGCCACGGTCGGTGGTAAGACGGCGCAGAGCGTGAAGAAACTCTGGCTCCGGCCCTATCGTGCCCATGTTGCCGGCCACCGGTTCTACGATCACCGCCGCGATCTCATCGCCCCGGCGCCGGAATATGTCCTCTAGTTCCCCTACCGCATTGTACGTTGCGGTCAAGGTTAAGTTGGTCATCTGCACGGGCACGCCGGCAGAATCTGGGACCCCGAGCGTAGCTGCCCCCGAGCCGGCCCGCACCAACAACGAATCGTGATGGCCGTGATAGCAGCCAATGAACTTCAGCACCAGGGAACGTCCGGTAACCGCGCGAGCTACTCTCAAGGCTGACATCGTCGCTTCGGTTCCGGAATTCACCAAGCGCACCATTTCCAAGCCGGGATAGGCTCCCACTAAGGTCTCTGCCATCTCTACCTCTAGAGTCGTCGGAGTTCCATAACTCGTGCCCTTCACGGCCTGCGCTTGAATCGCCGCCACTACTTGCCCCTGGGCATGGCCCAAAATCAGGGGTCCATAACTCATCACGTAGTCAATGTACGAACGGCCATCGTGGTCAAACAAACGGGCGCCTTGCCCGCGTTCCACCAAGAACGGAGTCCCGCCGACCCCACGAAAGGAGCGTACGGGACTGGACACGCCACCGGGCATGACTCGTTCAGAACGTTGCCACCACTGGTCCATAGAATCCCCCATTTTCTCTGATTCAGACATTGAAACGGAAGTTTACCACGTCGCCATCGTGCATTTCGTATTCTTTGCCCTCAAGGCGCACCAACCCAGCCTCTCTGGCTTTGACCATAGAACCTTGGCGACAAAGGTCGGCGTAGGCTACCACCTCCGCTCGAATAAACCCACGTTCAATATCGGAATGGATTTTTCCCGCTGCGGTCTTGGCTTGACATCCCTTATCAATGGTCCAGGCTCGCACCTCGTCTTCACCCGCTGTCAAGAAGGAGATCAGTCCCAACTTCTCGTACACCGCCTGCGCTACCCGCGCCGACCCCACCTCTTCAATCCCCAAATCTTGCATAAACACCAAGCGGTCCTCTTCGGACAAGCCTTTGATCTCTGCTTCCATTTGCCCAGCCATGGGCACCACCAGCGTGGACTTGGCCAGAGCCCAATCGAATACCGCTTGCTGATCGGGATAGACGCGGCTTTGAAAGGTCTGATCATCCAAGTTCAGCACGCATAGCATGGGCTTTTGCGTAAGAAACTGATAGCCACTCAACACTCGTTGCTCCTCGGGATTCAAATCAACCTGGGTCAGCCGTTGGCCGTCTTCCATCGCGGCCAACAAGCGTTCGACCAAGGCCAATTCTTCTTGATGCTCGCGAGTGGGTTTTTTGGCAGTGCCAATCCGTTGCGCACGTTTTTCTAACAGATCCATATCCGCTAGGGTAAGTTCCAACTCCATATCTTCGATGTCTTGCGCGGGATGGGGAGGCCCGTCCACGTCCGACGAGAAGCCTCGAACGACGTGCACCAGCGCATCGACCAAACGCACATCGTTCAAAAAGCGATTGGCACCGCCCGTGTCGCGCTGACTCAGTCCGGGCACATCGACCACATTGAGCAGCGCGGGCGTGGTTTTTTTGGGGTGATACATCGTGCTTAGGCCGTTCAGCCTTTCGTCCGGAATCGGCATCAAGGCATTGTGCGAAAGTTTCTCCCCGCCATAAGGATTGGTGGAAATACCCGCTCCAGTCAATAAATTAAATACGGTCGTCTTGCCTGACCGTGGCAATCCGATTAATCCTACGTCCATCGCAATCTCTCATCCCTTGTCAGATTTCTCTCTCATAGTATCATTCCTGCCTATCAGGTCGGAAGCGGGCGTTCGTTCCGCCCGCTTCCGTCTGAATCGCCTACTCATCCTCATGAGCAGATTCGCTAAACTTGCCGATGCCGTTCTCTTGCCGCGGATTTGGCGGTTTCACGTGGTCGGCTTGACTCAAATCGATACCCAATTCGCGTGCAACTTCTTCTTGAAACTGTTCTCGAGTGATTTGCCTCAAAGTTTTCGCCATCACTTCTCCCCCTTTGGCTGTCCCACGAAGCTAGCATCCCCTCTGACTCAGTCGGGATACTGCGCAGTTCTTGACAAAGGAGGCAATCCTCTTAGAATTCGTCGACCAGACGATCGTTCAAGAACACCTGCACCGAAAATGCCACCGTGGCCCGCAACATTTCGGAAACGCTGCAATATTTTTCGAAACTCAAATGCACTGCCCGCTGCGCCTGGCTCGCACTCAAATCCGGCGAGGCAAACCGATATTCAAGGGCGATGTGTTCATAGACTTTCGGTTCGCGGTCTCGCCTGGATCCACCCAAAACAATCGAAAACGCATCTAACTGCACGTGCATCTTTTGAACGATGAGGGCGACATCGATGCCGCTGCAACTGCCTAGGGCCGCTAAGACCATTTCCATCGGCCGTGGCCCCTGATCCTGCCCTCCCACCTCTGGCGCCCCATCGATCACAACGGTATGCCCACTTTGGGTCAACGCATCAAAACGCAAGCCTCCACGATATTCCAACCGAGTTTCGATCCTCTACCCCTCCTTTTTTAATCTTTTCATCGAAGCCTCCGAGCCCGATCAATCGACGACCGCTGGCAACTGGGGATAGGGGGGCTCGGGCTCCCACAAGGGATGCGCCTTAGCCGCCTGGTCGCGGTCGTCTTCGGTCTTAAAACAACGCGACCACCGATCACAGGAGCGACAACCTAGGCTCACTTCGCGTTCCGGTAATTGGCGGCTTTTAGCGGCGGAGAGCGCGCTTACAATCCTTTGGCGAAGCCAGATGCCCCACGCGGCATCTGGAGCGAACACAAAATCGATGCGCTCCGCGTTGCCCCGACTCTCCACCACCAAGTGCCCCGAAGGATAGCCGGTTAATTCCATGTAAAGAGCCAACTGCGCGAAATGTGCGATCAAGGGTCCGTCGCGGCGAATTTGCTCAAACCGCTCGGCATTGACCGTTTTGTACTCCACCACCTGCATTGTCTCCCGCCAACGCACCACCGCATCCATCCGCCCTGAGACCATAAGGCTGTCGTCTTTGACTCGTTCTTCGACCGCCACCAATCCGCCCAGGTGCATGAGTTCCTGTTGAAACTGGCGATGACGCCGAGAGCCTTCCTGCATGGCTGCCAGGCTCTCGGGGTCGAGGGCTCGGCCAAAGCGCAAGAGATCCATCACTGCGTAGCGAAGACACGTCCCCGCGAGCGAGGGGGAAAATGCGCGAAAGGCGGATTTGGCCTTCATTCCGACCAGCTTTGTCCAGGCTCCAGCGACGCGACATGGATGTCGGTCCCTTGCAGCAGATCCGAAAGTGCCGCAGGCGATCCACTTAACGCTGGGAAAGTTCCATAATGCATCGGAATCACCGTCCCCACTTGCAACAAGCGAGCGGCGTAGGCCGCCTCTTTCGGCGCCATCGTAAAGTGGCCACCAATCGGTAGCATAGCGACTTCGGGACCATACAAGTCATGAATCATCCCCATGTCGCCAAAGACATTGGTGTCACCGGCATGATAAAAGGTCAGTCCATTTTCCAAGGTGACGACAAAGCCTGCCGCCTCGCCTCCGTAGACGGTCCCGGTTTCGGTGGAAATGCCCGAAGAATGATCGGCGTGGACCATGGTCACTTGGATGCCTTCGAAGGCCAAAGTTCCTCCCTTGTTCATCCCCACCACATTAGTGACGCCCTGGCTCTCAAGATAGCTGCCAATTTCGAAGTTAGCGACCACCTGGCCCCCGCTCCTCTTGGCTAACTCAGCCGCACTGCCCATATGGTCGAAGTGGCCATGGCTAATCAGAATCAAATCCGCTTGCGACCATTGTTGATACGCTGTCGGACACTTGGGGTTTCCTTCCAACCAAGGATCGATCACGATATTTCGTCCTTGGGCAGTTTCAACCAAGAAGGTCGCGTGGCCTAACCAAGTCATCTTGACGGATTCACTCAAATAAATCTCCTCCTCATCGTATCCATCGTCTCTCTTCATTCTAGCCAATTTTAACCCACATCGCGGGGTCAGTCGGGATTAAGCCAGCGTCCGATTTCTTCCCAGCCATGCGCCACTCGCTCAGCACCAGCCTCTTTTAGCGCCGCTTCGCTGAAGGTATTGTGCAAGATCCCCCAGACACTGCAACCGGCAGCCCGGCCCGATTGCATGTCATATGGACTATCGCCGATATAAAGCGCGCTGTGGGCATAAACCCCCAGTCGGCTGAGGCCTAAGGCCACCGGCTCCGGCCCGGGTTTGTGGCCCTCGGTGTCTTCGCCTGCCACCACCACCGGAAAGTAACGGGTCAGGTTAAAAAAGTCGAGGCCGCGTCGCGCCATATCGCGGCGTTTCGAGGTCACAATGGCCATCGGCGTCCCTTTGTCCGCTAATCGCGCCAACTGAGCCTCCACCCCGGGCACTAAAGCCACGAGTCGGTCATGCGCCTCGCGATTGTGATCCAAGTACTGCTGACAAAACTGATTAAATTGGACCGGATCCAAATTTGGTGCCAACGCCCGGAGACTCTCTTCTAAGGGCCGGCCAAAGTTTTGGATGAGCACTTCATCTTCGGGAACGGTGCCAAACACTGCTTGGGTCGCATGACGAAGGCTCGACAAGATCAAGGCCGTGGTATCTAAAATCGTCCCGTCTAAATCAAATAGGACAGCGGAAAATGGTCTGTTCACCGTTCCCATCCTTTGAGATAGCTCGACTCGTCTAGCTTTGAGTAGCCCCGTGCCCGATGACGGCCAAAGACGTCTAGAGCTGTTTCTCCTAGCGGCACCAGTTGGCCCAATTGCCGCGCCAACTCCACCGCCAAATCCAGATCTTTATATCGATTCTCGACACTAAATCCTGGCGCGAAATCTTGACTCCGGTGACGGTCCAGGATCTTTTGCAATTCAAACGATGCTGCCGTGCCATTGGGCAGCACGGCTTCTAAGGCTTCCACCGACAATCCAGCTGCCAGTCCGAGCGACAGTCCTTCCGCCGCTGCCATTAAATTGAGACCTCCAATCAAGTTGGACACCAACTTCATGGTTTGTCCTTGTCCCAATGCGCCCACGTGGACCAGTCGCTGGCTCATACGGGCCACATAAGGACCAATGCGTTCGATGGCCAACGCTTCGCCGCCGGCCATCACCGTTAGCGTAGCGTTTTGGGCACCGACGTCGCCGCCGGTCACCGGCGCATCGCACCAGAAAACGCCTCGAGTTTTGGCCAATCCGCCGAGTTCTTTGGTAATCGCGGGAGACACGGTCGAATGATCCACGACAATGCTGCCCTGGCTCATCCCCGCCAAGACGCCGTCTTCACCCAAAATGACTTGCCTGAGCGCCTCATCATTGCTCACCATGATGAAGCAAATCTGACTGGCGCTAGCGGCTTGCCGAGGAGTGTCCACCACCATAGCGCCCATCTCCTGAAGCGCTCGGGTTCTCTCCCGGGTGCGATTGTAGACGGTCAAGGGCTCGTCGCCGTAAAGGTTCTTAGCCATGGCCTGGCCCATGATGCCCAGGCCGACAAATCCCAATGCTTGGACCACACTCATCTCTCCTTAAAAATCTACTGTGGTTATCTTAGCAGGTATTTCAGGATCAGCGTCGGCGGATAGCCGAACCGTTCTCGGACCACACTAGGTAGGCAGCTTTCCAGTCAGCTATGACTGGCAAAATGAGAAACGGAGGGATCGTCATGCCGTCCGAATTAGAAGTCCGTTGCACGGTGAGCAACTGCTATTTTTGGGCCCACGACAACTTTTGCGCAGCCGACCAAATCTTAATTACCTCAGATCAATCATCGCCGCAATCGCCCGAAAGTCTGGCTGCCGACGCGAATTTAAGTCAGATGGCGGAGACTCCGGTGCAAAACCGTGAGATCACTTGTTGCCACACCTTTCGTGCCCACTAAAGGTGAAGCGGCCCGAGCCAAGATGGGAGTGGCCCCGAAGGCACTCCCATCTTGGCTGCACGGGCATTTCCACCCTTCGCTCAAAGACGACGGGGGCGGAGGATACGGTGCGCGGCCAGCACTCATGCGCTCAGGCGTGAGATGCGAGCGCCTCCATTCGCTGATGGACGCGGGACATGGCCGCCCTAATTTGGCCTGTCACCGCATCTGGAGCCGTCCCCAGGCTTTGGCCACGCGCCTTGACCAACTGGTCCGGGGACAAAGCCTTGATATCTGAGCGGCTGATTCCTGGCAGGTACTCGGCCAATTCTTGGTCGGAAATCGCGTCGAAACTCCGGCCCGTGGACTCCAATCGGCCCACCACACCTCCCACCTGATGGTAGGCTTGGCGAAATGGCATGCCTTGTTTCACCAAGAGGTCGGCGATGTCGGTGGCACGCGTATAATCCTGACCGAGACGAGCCCCAATGCGTCTGCGATCGACGCTGAGCGTTTCCAACATGCCTTGGGCCACCGGCAAGAGCCCACTTAAGGTGTCGACGGTATCAAACACTGCTTCTTTGTCTTCTTGCATATCCGAATCATAAGCCAGCGGCAGACCTTTCATCACCGTCAATAAGGTCATCAAATTCCCGTTCAGACGGCCCGCTTTGCCCCGCATCAGTTCGGCCACATCCGGGTTCTTCTTTTGCGGCATCATCGAAGAGCCGGTGGCGTAGGCGTCATCCATATGGACATAGCCAAATTCTTGGCTCGACCACAGCACAAGTTCCTCGCCCAATCGGCTGAGATGCATCCCCAAAATCGCCGACCAGGACAAAAATTCCAGTAAAAAATCACGGTCAGAAACTGCATCTAACGAGTTGTGGTAGACGCCTGAAAATCCCAACAGTTGAGCGGTGTATTCGGGTTCCGTGGGATACGGAGTGCCCGCCAAGGCGCCCGCTCCCAGCGGCGAGGCATCGAGGCGTTCGCGCCAGTCATCGATTCGGCTTAAGTCGCGTTCCAACATGGCCACGTAGGCCATCCAATGATGGGCTAAGAGCACCGGTTGCGCCGCCTGCAGGTGAGTATAGCCGGGAACGATGACATCAAAATCGTTCTCGGCTCGATGAATCAAGGCCGACAGCAGGCCGAGCGTCTTGGCAGTTAAATCCCAGCCCACCGCGCGCATATATAAGTGCATATCCAGGCTAACCTGGTCATTGCGGCTGCGCGCGGTGTGCAGTTTCCCCGCGACGGGGCCAATTTGTGCAAACAATTGCCCCTCCACGTTCATGTGCACATCTTCCCAATCGAGTCGCGGTTCCAGTTCTCCTGCGTGCCAACGAGCAAGGATTTGATCGAGCCCTTGCTCAATCAACTCGCCCTCCTCGGCCGAAATCACGCCCTGGTGGACCAGCATGGCACTATGCGCCTTCGATCCTTGAATATCGTAGGGCAAAAGCCGCCAGTCAAAACTGACGGATGCGGTAAACGCCTTCGACGACTCGGTCTGTCCCTTCTGAAACCGTGGATTGCGGGCTTGGCTAGACATGATCCGCCGACTCCCCAGCAAGCAGTGAATGACGCACGGCTAGGGGCAATCCGAAGAGGCGGATGAAGCCTTGAGCGTCTTTGTGGTCATATTGACCTCCATCAAAAGTTGCCAAATCTTGGGAATACAAGGAGTAAGGCGAGGTCACCTGGTCGGCAT
Organism: Clostridiales bacterium; assembly: GCA_027365485.1. Classification (GTDB taxonomy): domain Bacteria; phylum Bacillota; class Sulfobacillia; order Sulfobacillales; family Sulfobacillaceae; genus JAMCVM01. The sequence continues at coordinate 19,605 of DAHXNH010000224.1, read as the reverse complement.
GAACACTGCCCTTATATAAAATCAGCGTCACCTCGCCGGTAGCGGTGCGGTTGGTTTCCGCAAAAAACGCCATCAAGGCCTCGCGAAGGGCAGAAAACCACCAGCCATCGTAAATCAATCGAGCCAGCCGGAGGGCGGCGGCCTCTTTAAAAGCCAAGGTTTCCCGGTCGAGGACCACGCTGTCTAAAGCCGCCCGTGCAGCATATAAAATGGTGCCGCCGGGCGTCTCATAGACCCCGCGCGATTTCATACCCACCAACCGGTTTTCCACCACCGTGACTCGGCCCACCCCGTGCGCCGCTCCTCGGGCATTCACCGTCTCCATCAAGGTCACCGGGTCCATCGCCTGACCATTGACAGCCACCGGCATCCCTTGGTCAAAAGCCAGTTGGATGCGCTCCGGCGCATCGGGGGCCTTGACCGGATCCGTGGTCCAAGTGTAGACATCATCGGGGGTAGGCGCCGACGGATCCTCTAAGACGCCTCCCTCGTGACTGACATGCCAGAGATTTTGGTCGCGGGAATAGGGTGAAGCCTTGGTCGCAGCCACGGCAATGTGATGCTGAGCGGCATACTCCATGGCCTCAAGGCGACCGGTAATCGTCCATTCCCGCCACGGTGCGATCACTTTCAAGTCTGGCGCCAACGCCATGACCCCGAGTTCAAACCGGACTTGATCGTTGCCCTTCCCGGTCGCCCCATGGCTAATCGCTCGCGCCCCCTTCTCTCGAGCGACCGCCACTAGGTGCTGAGCGATCAAGGGTCGCGCAATCGAGGTGCCGAGGAGATAAACCCCTTCATAGACCGCGCCTGCTGCCATCATGGGAAAAGCAAAGTCGCGGAGAAATTCTTGGCGCAGATCGCGAATCACGACCTCCGCCGCCCCCGAATTCCTAGCTTTCTGGCGCACTGCTGCCAAGTCCTCACCTTGACCCAAATCGGCACAAAACGCCACCACCCGGACGTCATAGGTCTCCTTCAGCCAGGGAATGATAATCGACGTATCCAACCCTCCTGAATACGCCAAAACTACCGTGTCTCCTGCATTTATTCCGCCTGTCACTGTGTTATCCCCCTTTGGCCTTAGCGATGATTCCTTAGGTCCTTGACATGCACCCAATGCTGAAGCCAGTGACTACGCCTGACCCCTAAGCGTCCACCCGCAACGAAGCCTTTGCCTAGCTCTCATTCGCCCGTGCTTATGCTATTCTGGCTCTCTTCGCTGACCTCGGTCAGCGACTGGTCCAAAATGGCCATGGCTGCGAGGATAGCGGTTTCGTCAACGATCAATGGTGGGAGCATGCGAAGCACATTACCGCCCGCCGCGTTGACCAAAAGCCCGTGCCCCATCGCCCGTTCAACCACCCTGGTATTGGGCAGAGACAGCACCATCCCCCACATCAACCCACGACCGCGAACCTCTAGAATCTCTCGCGGATGGCGAGCCTTCAAATCCCAGAGATGGCGTTCAAGCACAGCCCCTATTCGCTGCACGTGGTCCAGCCCCTCCTCCTCCAACCACGACACCACCACACCCCCGACCGCGGTGGCCAATGGGTTTCCCCCAAACGTGGTTCCATGTTCGCCGGGTTTTAGTGCATCGGCCACCTCGGCTCTCGCCAACACCGCACCTATCGGGATGCCAGCCCCTAATCCCTTGGCCAGCGTAATCACATCCGGTTGCACTTGAGGCTCATGCTCAAATCCGAACCAACTGCCGGTACGTCCCATCCCGGTCTGCACCGCATCGATCATCAACAAGGCGCCGTAGCGGTGGCACAGATCGGAGACTTCCCTTAAGTAACCCGAATTGGGCACCACCACGCCCGATTCGCCCTGAATGGCCTCCATCACCACCCCAGCCGGACGCTCCTTGCGGAGCACCACTTCCAAGGCATCCGGGTCATTGTATGCTACCGCTAAGAATCCATCGGGAAGCGGCCGAAACGGGTCCCGGTACTGAGGCGTCGGCGTCATCGCCATCGCCCCCATGGTCCGACCGTGAAACCCGCCTAGCATCGAAACCACCTGATAGCGTCCATCGGCTTTGCCGAATCGCCGCAGCAACTTCAACCCGGCCTCGTTGGCCTCGGTCCCTGAGTTGCAAAAAAAGACCTCTTTACCGTTAGACAGTCGAGACAGGGCCTCCGCCAATGAAACCGCAGAACGATTCCAATACCAATTGGAGGTGTGCAAGAGCGGAATAGCCTGGCCAATGGCAGCGCGAACCCGCGGATGGTTGTGCCCCATGGAGGAAACGCCAATGCCTGCCAGAAAATCCCAATAGCATCGATCCTGCTCGTCAAACACCTTCATTCCCTCGCCGCGAGCTAAGACCAACGGATAGCGACGACTAAACTTCATTAAGGCCTTGGTCTCGATCACGCTCACTCCTCCTATTGCAGCCCAGGTTCACCCGCTATTGACTAAAATCCAGCCCAATCCGCTGTGGACGGACCATCGCCTAGAGCCTAGCGTCGAAGCTCTGTCCCCGCCCCCAACCGATACGCCCCAATCGCCACCCGCGAAACCCCTTGGTCAAGGGCTAGAAGCCCAGAGCGCAACTTAGGGATCATCCCTGCCGAGACGGTTCCGTCCTCGATCCATCGATGCGCCTCTTCTTGATGAAGAACCAGACGAATGCTGGTCGGATCGCTGGCCACCTCCCTAACCCCGCCACTGTCGGTATAGTAGATTAAGTAGTCGGCGCGAAGGGCACCGGCCAGGGCTCCTGCCGCCACGTCTCCGTTGACATTTAAGATGCCGCCGAGGCCATCACCAGCCAAGGGAGCCACCACCGGCACCGCCGCGGCCTGCCACAGTGCCTCAATCAGTCTCAAATCCACCGCGTGGATCTTCCCCACTCGGCCCAATTGGTCGGATACTGGCAGCGCTTGCAACAGGTCCAGATCAATACCGGAAATCCCCACCGTCGAAATTCCCTGGTGCGCGAGATATGCCACCAATTCTCCATTGACCTGACCTTTTAATACCGAGAGCACCACGGTCAAGGCCCGGTGTGAAGTCACCCGCTGACCTTGGACAAACCGAACCGGTTCCCCTCGGGCCTCTAGCTCCCGACTGATTAACGATCCTCCGCCGTGGACCACCACGATTTGATCGTGGGCCAAAATCCGTGCTTTTAGCTCATCCACCCAAATCGGCATGGGCGTCTTTTTGACTACGCTACCGCCTATCTTGAACACGCCGCGCACGATCTCAGCTCCCTTTACGTGCGGTAATGGGCATTAATAGCCACATAGCCGTCGGTCAAGTCACATCCAAACGCCTCCGCCGATTCATGGCCTGTGGCCAAGTCTAAACTAAACTCGATTTCGGGGCGATCCATCGATTGCGACCAGAGGGCCTCCTGGCCGAGAACCGGCTCTCCTTGAACATAAAGGGGCAATCCATTCATGGTTAATGTCACCTGATCCGGGTCAAACGCCAGCCCGGCACTACCCGCCGCTGCCAACACCCGGCCCCAGTTGGGATCGCGCCCGTACACCGCGGTTTTCACCAAAGCCGAACGGGCCACGGCCCGCGCCTTAAGCGCAGCATCGGCCTCACTCGAGGCTCCGCTGACCCGAACGGTAATCAGATGGGTGGCACCTTCCCCGTCGGCAGCAATGAGCCGCGCCCCATGACGAGCAAGCTCCGTCAAAGCGTGCTCGAAGACCGCCAAATCCTCATCGCTCTCTAGATTGACGCAAGAACGGCCATTGGCCCAAATCAGCACCATGTCGTTGGTCGACTGGTCTCCATCCACCGAAATGCGATGAAAAGAACGCTCTACCGCCATGCGCAGCATACGATCTAAACGGTCCGGCAAAATCTCCGCATCAGTGGTAAAAAAGGCTAGCATGGTCGCCATTTGCGGATGGATCATCCCCGACCCTTTCACCATCATGCCGATGCGAACGGGTCCTCCCGCATATTGAACGGTGACCGCCGCGGCCTTGGCCGCCGTGTCCGTGGTCAAAATGGCTTGCGCAGCTGCCCTGCCATCGGCTATCGCTGATCGGCGATAGCGCTCAATCAACTGCTCCATGCCCGTTTTCACTTTCTCCATGGGCAAGGGCCAGCCAATCACTCCCGTGGAAGCCACGGCCATCGTCTCCGGCTCCACTCCCAACGCCAAAGCGACCGTCCTTTGCATCGCTTCGGCATCGCGCTTACCCATCGCACCGGTCAAGGCGTTGGCATTTTTCGAATTGATGATGATCCCCGTGCAAACCCCGCGCTGATGCACCTTTTCGGTCAGGTCGACGGGGGCCGCGCGCACCGCATTGGTGGTGAACACCCCAGCGAAGGCGGCAGCAGGGTGCGAAACCAACAGTGCCATGTCTAGACTGTCATCGCGCAATTGAGCTGAGAGTCCATCCGCCCAAAATCCCTGGGGGGTGGTGACGTCGCCCGGATGAAATGCAATCTGGGGAAAAGAGGGGGGCAGCGAAACAGATAGCATCATGTCCTCCAGTTACAGTAAGCCAAGGCTCGGATCGAAGCCGAACCATCGATTGGCGTGTTGAATGGCTTGTCCACCGGCACCCTTAATCAAGTTGTCGATGGCGCTATAAATCACCACAGTTCCGGTCTGGCTATCTTCGTCTACGGCCAGTGCCGCTAGGTTGGTGTCGCGCACTGATTGCGTTCTCGGCTTTTTGTGATCCGAGCACAACTGCACGAAAGGGTTTTGCGAATACCCATCGTCCCATATTTGCCGAATCTCTTGAGCCGAAGCCGGAGGCCCTGGGATATAAATGGTCAGCAAAATGCCTTGCCGCATTGGCATTAAATGCGGCTGAAAGACCACGTTTCCCCCGCTGGCCACTGCCATTTCTGCACTGTGACGATGCTGTCCCGGGCGGTTATAGGCCTCGACATTTTCGGCCATTTCTCCCATCAAAAGATGCTCTTTCGGCACACGGCCAGCCCCGGACACCCCTGACTTGCCGTCCACCAGGAGGTAGGCGATGGGCCCCAATGCCTTGACCAAAGGTCCGATCGCCACCGCAAAGGCGGTGGGATAACAGCCCGGGTTACCCAAAATCTCTCGGTCGTCCGGATATTGCAAATCCGGGTCATCGGCGTAGCCCGTAAAACTCCGTGAATGCAGTTGAGGATCGGGATGGGGCCCATAAAAGCGTTCATAGATTGACAGATCTTGAAAGCGAAAACTGGCCCCTAGATCCACAATCCGGCATCCACGCTCCACCAATCGCCGCATCCGATCCATCCCTTGACCACTGCCCAGGGCAGAAAATACCACATCCGGGACTGGGTTCTGGTCGAATTCCTGCGGCGAGGTGAATCGCCTGGGAAGCCGAGGATGGGGCGGCATAAAATCTTGAAGGCTTTCACCCGCTGCGTGTTCCGAGACCATACTGACGACGGCCAATTCAGGATGCCTGGCCAATAAGCGCACCACCATGAGACCGGCGTAGCCAGTGGCCCCCAAGACCGCCGCTCGCATTCAAATCACCTCCGCAACAATATACCAAAGCGTGCATGTTTATTCAATAAAAGTTTAATAAACGCTCAAATATTGTTCGATTTCCCAGTCATGGACTTGTTGGCGATAGACATCCCACTCAATCCGTTTGGCTTCAATGTAGCGCTCAGCAATATGCTCTCCCAGCGCTTCCATCATGACCGGATCCTCTTCTAATCGGTCGAGGGCTGCTCCGAGATCGCTGGGCAGGTTTTTGACCCCCAAGGCTAATCGCTCGTCGGCACTCATGCGATAGATATTGCGCGTGACCGGCGTGGGCGCCTCCATCTTCCTTTGGATCCCATCCAGTCCTGCCTTAATCGTCAAAGCCAGCGCCAAGTAGGGATTGCACGAAGGATCGGGCGACCGCAGTTCAATACGCGTGGCCGCACCTCTTTGCGAAGGCACTCGGACCATCGGGCTGCGAATGCCCGCCGACCAAGCAACGTAAACCGGCGCTTCATAACCCGGCACTAAACGCTTATAGCTATTGACCAAAGGGTTAGTGACTGCGGTATAGGCCTCAGCATGATTCATTAACCCCGCAATATAGCGCAACGCGGTCTTGCTGAGGCCATTTATGCCTTTGACATCGTCAAACACATTCACGCCATCCTGATACAGGCTCTGATGCAAGTGGAGTCCGGACCCATTCACTCCATACAGAGGTTTGGGCATAAAGGTTGCGTGAAAGTTATGCATGCGTGCGACCGTTCGCACCACAAAACGAAAGGTGGCAATGTTGTCGGCAGTCTTTAAGGCGTCGTCGTGATGGAGATCGATTTCATGTTGCCCGGGGGCGACCTCGTGGTGAGTGGCTTCGATTTGAAATCCCATGCGTTCCAACTCCACCACCATCTCGCGTCGGGCGTCTTCGCCTAAATCCACGGGCGACAAATCAAAATACCCTGCCTGGTCCGTGGTCCGCGTCGTCGCCATCCCGTTCTGGTCGCGATCAAACAAAAAGAACTCCGACTCAGGACCGACCATGACTTCGTACCCCAGTGTCTCGGCTTCGGCCAAAATACGTTTGAGGGCACTCCGCGGACAGCCAGGATATGGTGAACCGTCCGGATTGGCGATGTCACACATTAGACGGGCTGTCGTTCCATCGGCATGCGCTTGCCAAGGGAAGATCTGAAACGTGTCGGGGTCGGGAATCAGATAGACATCGGCTTCTTCTACGCGTACAAATCCCTCGATCGAAGACCCATCGAACATGATTTGACCGTCCATTGCCCGTTCTAAAGCTTCGACAGGAATAGCAACATTTTTTACCACACCTAAAATATCGGTAAACTGCAGGCGTACAAATTTCACATTGAGTGCCCGTGCCTCTTGCATAACGTCTAAGGTGTTGCGTCCCATACCGATCCCCTTCGCGGTCGTTTAGATTATCATACCACGAGCCAGTCTCTGCCTCGTATAGGGTTTGACCGATCAGGACACCTTACGGATAGCGATAGGGAGGGGTTTATTTGGCAGAGTTGCTCACTTTGATGTACCGAACGGCAATACTTTATTTAGTCGCCTTAATGGTCTTTCGCCTCATGGGCAAACGCACCTTGGCCAAAATGGGTCCTTTTGACTTTGCCGTGGTCATCATGATCGGCGAAGCGGTCGCATTGGGGATGGAAGACACCAAGACGCCTCTCATTAACGCCATCGCCATCACCGTGGCGCTAGGGGTGTTGCAATACATCCTGACCTGGTTTAATGTGCGCTGGCGTCCCCTGGAAAAGTTAACCCAAGGCACACCTACCCGAATCATCTATCGAGGTCAGCCCGACCACAAGCGCCTTTTTAGCGAACGGATTAGCCATCCCGATCTGATGATGGAACTTCGTCAGAATAGCGTGGATAACCTAAACCAGGTGGAGGAAGCCTATCTCGAGCCTACCGGAAAAATTACGGTCAAAAAAACTTCATCGACCGCGACCCAGGAAAATGGCAGTGACTCTGCCTCCAAAAAGACTAGCCCAAGCCCCAAGTCCGTCCCCACCTTCAAAGTCAGCGCCAAACGTTCTGCAAAGTCTCCCAAAAAACTTTCTTAAACGGGCGAAGAACCCGTCGCTAGGCGGCGAATGGCTTGGACCTCACTATCGGCAATCGCTCGTTCAAAGCGGCGGAGGCCGGCCAAACGAAACCCATGGCGCGCCCCTAGACGATGGATCTCCTCCACCTTATCCGGTGATATTTCCGGTCCCAAGGTGAAGGGCTCGAGTCGCCCTTCGAGCGCTAAAATCATGGTCTCCGCCATGCAGGCTTCCACCATTTTCGGAGGAAACCCAAAATCTAGTCCCATGTCTGCGTCAGCTCCGGGCACCTGAATCACCCCACCGTCGATGACCAAGACATCTGGGCGTTCTTTCTGCACCACGGCGGATAGCGTCCGCGGCCTAGCCACATCGCAAAATACCGACCCCGGGCGAAGGTGTTTCGGCTCTACGATCGCCTCCTGGGCCGATGCCACCGCAATCACCACACCTGCCTCACCGACGGCCGCCGGCAACGACTCGCCGATTTCGACCTGATCTTGGCCCATCTGCTGGAGCAAGTCCGCCAATTGCCGTAGCGGTTCGGGCCGCCTCGCAGTAATGATGAGTCTACCCACCTGGCCAGCCAAGCGCATCGAGGCCGCTCGTCCAATCGAACCCGTCGCCCCGATTACCGTTACCGTGGCCCGGGCGGGGTCGATGCCAATCCGTTCAGCCGCGCTCATCGCGCCTTCGATGGCCGTCGCGGTGGTATAGGAATTTCCAGTGGTGACAGGAATATTGAGCCGGTTGGCCAAGCTCAGTCCACGATCGCCGGCAATCTTGGTAAACGCCCCCAAGCCTAAAATTTCTGCGCCCAAGGACTCGGCTAGGTGCCCTGCTTTTTCTAGTTTCTTTAGCACAAAGGGATAGGGCGACTCCATAATCACCCGTGGGGTCATCGGCAGACCAATCAACCAGCCCTCCAATTCTTCGCCGGTGGCCTCGGATCTAACGCCGGTCACATGACCGGTCACCAACGGATTGACAAACTTGAACGCGTTTTCCACCAAAGACTCAGGTAGATAGCGGGTAAACTTGAACTTTCTGGCAAAATCATCAAATCTCAACGGGTGAAGCACAAACGCGAACCGACGCATCGAGACACCTCCGTGCACAAAATTGTGCACAGTGTACCACAACCCGTCGGACCACGACTATCGAATCTTTTTTACCCATGAGCGCGCGCCAAATAAAAGCTCGGCTGGGCTGGGGACCCGGACGATGACATGAATCCCGCACCGGCCTGGGTGATTTTCGAAACCGTGTGATGTTTCGCTAGTTAGACGGGGTTATGGATGAGCAAGAAAGACTTGGGGCAAGCGGCGGGCATTTCTTACGGGCCACTGAAAGCGTCTCATTTCCGAAGCTTGGTTTGTGCACGGTTCCACTTTTACCCGCCAAGAGGTCTTGAATCCAACGGCCAACATCTTCCACGCGCATCTCTTGGCTGGGGGTATTGCACAAGGCACCGCTCTCGCCGCGATTACGGAGAACATGAACTGTTTCGCCCGAACTTGTCATCATTGCGACGGTCTCGCTGCGGCCCCCGCTATCCGCCAAGACGCCGCGGGCTTGGACTCCAAAGTGGGCCAAGGGCAACCTAGCCGGGGTCTTGCGAGGGCCCATTTTAGTCGACAGCGGTCGGCCGAAGTCCTTCCGGTAAGTTTACCCATGCCGAACAGCAAAGAACCTTTTCTGTGATATTCTAAACAAAATGGAAAGGAGCGTGGCTATGGCTTTAAACGGTGCGCGGATCAGCGACATTATGCCGACCGCATTGAGCCTTTTCTCCGATCAGTATTCACCCAGACTTCCCACCCGAGCCACGCCCGGCACCGTCGACCAGGTGGTGGTATGGTTAATCGACGGCCTGGGTTATGACCAACTGACCAGGGCATTAGCCCGTGGTCTCATGCCCCGGTTACAAGACCGCCTACTTAGCCAAGAGAGTCATTTAGAATCTCTTACGACGGTCAACCCCTCCATGACGCCTGTGGCCTTGGCTAGTTTGTTGACGGGGTCCGATCCTGCTCAGCATGGCCTGATAGGCCAATCTCTTTATTGCGACAACCAGGTGATCGATGTATTCAAAAGCCAAATTCCCAACTCCCTCGCACTAGGCAAGGACCACGTCGCCGAATCCGCTGAGGCCCTGGGCATTCACTATCAAGCCATCCTAGAACACCGAATTCTCAAAGGACCGTTAACCCAACTGCTGCACAGAAATACCCGCCATCTCTCGACTTACATCCGGGACTCGGGGCTGTCGGTAGTCTTAAACCAGGCCCTGGCCGAAAATCGCACGGGAATCTTTTATCTCTATTCCTCCGGCATTGACGCCGTGAATCACCGCCGAGGGGTAGAGAGCGACGAATGGGTCGCGGAAATCGAAGCCGTCGATCGTCAACTGGACCAGTTCGCCGCTCCTTCGAGCCAAACGACCTGGCTTTGGATCACCGCCGATCACGGTCATATTCCGATTCGCGGCGAACTATCCTATCCGCTCTTGGTTGACCAGGTACCTAGTCTGCCACCGATACCCGCCGAAATCGGTTCGGCGGTTTCGGTGGACGTCGAGGACATGAGTGCTCTTAAACGCGCTTTGGCCAACTTCAGCGAACTGCCGATCGACGTCGTGGCCGTAGCTGACTTGGTCGACCAACACTATTTCGGCCGAGGCGACGTATCGCCTTTTTTGAGTCGCCTCGGCGACTACCTATTAGTTCCCCCCTCCGGCTTCATCTGGCACACGACCTCATCCGAGCCGCTGGCTTGGAGTCACGGAGGATCTCACCCCGGGGAAATGACCATCCCTTGGTTCGAGTGCAGGCTTTAGCTCCTGCCAGATGGAAATCGGGCCCGAATGAACCAGTCAAGAGACTCTGAATAGTCATCATCCAGAGTCTCTTGAGGCCCGTTCTGAAGGCGGTGCCGTGATGCCTTGGCTCCCGTCGCCCTCAGAGCACCACGACCCTATGTAGCCCGCCCTTGTTCCGAATCCTTGGTTTAGGGTAAAACGTTACCGGCCGCGCGATAAATTTCATACCATTCTTCACGGGTCAAATCGACGCCGCTAGCCCGGCAGGAATCCTTCAAGCGGGTGAGATTCATGGTCCCGATGATCGGTTGCATCCGAGCTGGATGGCGAAGCAGCCAGGCAATGGCGATGGTGGTGTCGCTCACCCCATGGGCCTTCGCAATCTGATCAATTTTCTGATTCAGCGTAGGAAACTGGTCATTGCCAAGAAAAGCCCCTTCAAAGAACCCGAATTGGAAGGGAGACCACGGTTGCACCGTAATTTCTTTCAGTCGGCAATAATCCAGTACACTACCGTCGCGGTCCACTGCCGCCTCATTTCCCATATTGACGTTGATCCCGTTGGAGATCATGGTCGCATTGGTAATGCTGAGTTGGAGTTGATTGGCTACCAATGGCTGGGTGACATACTTCTTCAACAACTCAATTTGCATCGGTTTTTGATTGGATACGCCAAAATGGCGCACCTTGCCCGAACTCTCTAATTGGCTAAAGGCCTCGGCCACCTCTTCTGGTTCTACCAAGGCATCTGGCCGATGGAGCAGCAATACATCTAGATAGTCGGTTTTCAAGCGTTTTAAGCTGCCTTCAACCGCCGTCAGGATGTGGTCCTTAGAAAAGTCAAAGGAGCCGCTGCGAATACCGCACTTGGTTTGCAAAATGAGTTGTTCCCGGGTGCTTGCCGTCATATGGACCGCGTCGGAAAAAATTTCCTCGCATTTCCCCCCGCCATACACATCGGCATGGTCAAAAAAGTTGGCTCCGGCTTCGAGCGCCGTCTGAACGAAACGCTCAGCTTGGGCCTTGTCTAGGCTACTAATGCGCATGCAACCTACGGCAACTTCTGGCACCTCTAAGCGACTGGTTCCTAGTCTAATCGTTCTCATCATCTAAATCCTCCTCATCGGAGACACGGGGGTGGCTTGGCTGGTTAATGGCAACTAAAAAATCCAATCCTGCCAAGATTTGACCCAACATTGCGGCCAAGCTCAGGTGCTTGACTCCGGGTTGATTGTGCCACAAAACACGCCTTGTGCTCAAGGACGTAGCGTTCAGCCGTCCATTTAGATCTGGGCGAGTCAGCTATTGTTGCCAGATTTGTCCGCGAATGGAGGCATCGCGTCGGCGCACACTAAAGTCGGAGGTGAAACACGATGAGTAAACGGGCCATGGGCGCCTTGGCATGCTTATCATCCTTAACTATCGTCGGCTGTGGCACGGTCGGCCACGCTTCCCTACACCGAAATCCCCATCAGGCTCAAACCAAACGAGCGAGCGCCAAAAGGCCAGCGGACACCGCATCCTCAAATACCGCCAGTACGTTTAGAGTCTTGGGGTTCTGGGATCATCACCTAGCTGGCCCTGCGAGTACGCTTGCCCAAAGTGGACACACGCTCTCAGCCATCTCTCCACTCTGGTACTCGGTAACCGCTAGCGGGGCCGTCACATCCAATGTTGATGCCGCCCTGTTGGCTGAAGCCCACAAACAGCACCTGGCTATTACGCCTCTAGTCAACGATGCTACCGGCAAGCAAACGTTTCTAACCAGCAAGTCTACCCGTACCGTCGCCGTGCTGGCAATCGAGCACGTGTTGGCCACGATGAAATATCAAGGCGTCAACATCGACTTCGAACCGCCGCATTCCGCGCTCCAATCCGACTTAACCGCTTTCATGGTGCAACTCCGAGATACCCTGCCCAAAACCGACAGCATTACCCTCGATATTGTTCCTCATTCTGGCGGGGCGTACGACTATGCCAAGCTGGCGCCCGAAGTGAATCAGTTTGTTTTGATGAGCTACGATGAACACTCCGACGGCACGGCGGCGGGACCGGTAGCCGCTCTGAATTGGGTTAAAAGCATTACCACCAGGCTGACAGGGCTGATCCCCCCGAGCAAACTGGATCTTGGCATCGCCTTATATGGGTACTCTTGGGCGGCTGGCAGCACCCATGCGCTTACGATTCCCTACAATCAGATTACCGCGGCTGACAAGACTCACGCGACCTGGAATTCTCGCTACGACGAAACCACGGCCACCATCAATGGTCATACCCTATGGTGGGAGAACCGCAAGTCGATCGCCGAAAAGATCGCCTTGGCCAAATCCGATCACTTAGCTGGGATCGCGCTCTGGCAAGTAGGTTACGCGAATCCCGCCATCTATCAGACGTTGGCCAAAGTCATCGGCACCTAAACTCCACCTAAGGGAAACCCTCGCTTAGGATGACCAACGAATCATCTGCGGTCGACCGGCTAAAAATTGCGGTCGACCGCAGCGCGCGAAAGTCCAGCGAACGTGAGATCGGCGATGCGCTCTTCGTAAGCTTTTCTCGCATTTTAGACCCATGGTCCTTTTTGGGCCAGAAGATTCGGGCCCCTTTTTATCTCGCTTCACGGGTTGCCCGCTCGGACCTGTTGAATCCAATCCTCAACCGCCATTTGCACGGCGTCCCAGGGGCTGCCAAGCGGCGGTGTATAGCTCAGATCCACGTTCAACACTTCTGCCATCGACATCTGGTGATAGAGCGCCATGGCAAATAAATCGATTCTTTTGGCCACCGCGGCTTGCCAGTGCCCCATCAACTGCGCTCCCAATAGTTGGCCCGTGTTGAGGTCGCCGGTGAGACGAAAAACGAGTTCCCGGGCGCCAGGATAATACGCTTTATGATCCCATACCCGAAATTCCGAGGTAAAGGGATGATATCCTGCGGCTTGGGCTTCTTGGTCCTTAAAACCGGTGCGGGCAATGGCCCAGTCAAACACTTTGACCACCTGGGTTCCCAGGGAGCCCGCATATTCCCTGTGGCCTCCGGACGCATTTTCTCCCGCCACCCGTCCTTGTTTATGCGCGGTCGTGCCCAAGGGAAGATAGGTGGCTCGGTTTAGCAGACGATGATACGTTTCCACACAATCTCCTGCGGCATAAATATCGGGTTGACTGGTCGCCATGGTGCGGTCGACTTGGATGGCTCCTCTGACGCCCAAGCGGATGCCTGCCGATTGAGCCAATTCGTTCACCGGTTTGACGCCGACGACGACCAGGACCATATCCACCTCTTTTTCGAAATTGTGGTCCCCGATGACACGAAGGCCGTGATCGTGAGATTGGATAGTTTGAATCTTTTCAATCCTCACCCCGGTATGGACTATCACCCCGTGATTTTGAAGGTGGGCCGCCAATTGCAGGCCCAACGCCGGATCGACCGTGGGCAGCACGGCGGGCATCTGCTCCACGACGGTGACCTCCAACTGACGATGCGAGAGTGCGTCGGCCATCTCTAAGCCAATATAGCCCGCTCCAATAATCAAGACGCGTTGAGGCCGCGAATTTTCCAGATATCGAGCGACCGCGAAGCTGTCCTCCATCGTGTGTAGGGTGAAGACTCCGTTTTGTTCCAGTCCTTGAATCGGAGGACGGACGGGTTCGGCTCCGGTTCCGATGATGAGCCGATCGTACGCCAAGATCTCCGTCGCTCCGCTGGCGGTTTCAGCACTGAGGGTATGCTCACGCGGGTGAATATCGCTCACCCGGGTGCTCAATCGCACCTGAATCCCCTGGCCTTCGATGTCGGCCAAAGATCGATGGGCAAGCTGGTGCCAATCCCCAACCTCCCCACTCAGATAGAAGGGCAGTCCGCAGATGCTGTAATTAGGAAAGGCATCGGCGAGCACCATGGTCACGGTCAGTGTGGGATCTATTTGCCGGGCGCGAAGGCCGGCACTTACTCCGGCGTCGCTGCCGCCGATGATGAGTAGCGATGACATAAAAAACCTCCCTTAGCAACCGTCACCATCTCTTGAAAACATCTTCACACAATGCGGATCCTGGGGCGCTTAACTTTCGGACGGGGTCCCGACACTCGCTGTCCCAGAGATGCTGACCGCCTCCGTCAAGGTTTGAAAGACGGTGCTATTGCGTTCAGCCATCATCACCAGTCGGTTAAGCCGTTCGTCTGACACCTCGGTGAGTGCCCAGAACTGGTAGCGAATGGTGACTAACTTGGGCGGGCGATCCTGCCGAGTCGCTTCGAGATGGATCTCGACCGCGTCTATGGGGATCTGAGACAAATCGGCGACCAGAGCCAACCCGGTCAATAGACCAGGGCCTAAAGCTGACAACAAGGTTTCCACCGGATTGAAACCGGCGGTTTCATCCGCCCGCTTGGCTCCCAAGGTCAAGTCGAAGGATCGGGTCACGGCTCTGACGTGCTGCGGATCTACTCGTGTGACCTGCACCTGATAGGTTTGCATGATCAGTCTCTGCTATAAATCTTGTGATCGTTGGTGATCACAAGATTCTTCCTGCCCCGAAGCCGCCAGCTTATAGCCAGCGGGTCTCGCTTCGTCTCTGACAGGCGTGACTTTCCCGTCGAAGTCCGACTCCCGATCAAGCGCAGGATCTCCGAGCCCCGTCGCATCCGTTGCCGAACGCGTCGCCACAGGTAGGGCAGTTTCGGTTGCCAGCCGATGCAAATTCCGTGCGGCATTGATGTCACGGTCATGGGTCATCCCACACGAGGGACACGTCCACTCGCGATCCTTTAAGGTGAGGTCTTTATTCAGGTAGCCACAACCGGGGGTGGAGCAGAGTTTGCTGCTGGGAAACCAGCGGTCCGCAGGGATGATTTGCGTGCCGTAACGGTCTGCCTTGTATTGCAGCATCGTGAAGAACTGCCCGAAGCCTTGATCGGCAATGGCTTGTGCCAAATGATGATTCTTCAGCATTCCCTCGACCGATAACGTTTCGATCCCTATCGCTTGGTTTTCACGGCAGAGACGGTTAGACGTTTTGTGGAGGAAATCCTGGCGAAGATTCACGACCCGCAGATGACTTTTCCCCACCCGCAAAGTCGCCTTCGCCCGATTGTGGCTCACCGGCAAGTGAGTTCCTTTGGGGATCGGTGCGTTCAAGGGCAATCCAATTTGCCCTTTGGCAGCTTCAAGTTTTCGCCCAATCGCCCGTTGCCGCATTTTAATGCGGCGCAAGTCTTTTCGCAAAGCCTGAGGTCCGTGAATCTTCTCCCCGGTGGAGAGGGTGGCAAAAGTTTTGACGCCGAGATCTGCTCCTTCCTGGCCGTTCGCCGTACGGGGACGACGATAGTCCGATTCGGAGACCTCGATCTGAATCGCGATAAACCACTGGTCGGCCTGGCGGGTGACTCGGGCCCCTAAGATTTTCCCCGAAAACCGTAACGGTTCGGTGATATGAACCCAACCGATTTTGGGTATCCGCACGGCCTCATTCCGGATCTTGAGCTTGTCATTCGCGATATAGAAACTATCGGGTGTTTTACCCTTTTTCTTGAAGACGGGGCGATCATTCTGCCCTGTAAAGAAGCGCTGCCAGGCATCGCCTAAATCGGCAAACGGTTGGCTATGCGCATCGCGATGGATGGTGTGCAGCCACGGAAACAACGCATATTTGACGGCATTAAACTCTTTCTTCAAGGCTTGGGCGTTAGGGTGTTGCCCGGCTGCGTATTGCTGATTCCAGGTATCCAACGCCCAATTCCAGACCATGCGCGTCGTGCCTGCCGCTTGTTTAAAGTACTGGATTTGATCCCGCGTCGGATTGAGCCGGATCTTGTGCGCTAACGTCGGCATGCAGCGCCTCCTTTAAACGCTTTCGATAGTTCCGTAATCCATCCAGTCGGGCTGAAAACACGTGCGTAATGGTCAGTAAGTCTTGCACCAGTTCTTCCTCTGGGGATAGATGTTCTTGATTGAGCACCATAATCTCACAAGTATGTTGCTGACAAAAATGTGCAAACCATTCGTAGCCAAACCGTGTGAGCCGATCACGATGGGCCACAACCAGGGTTTCGACCTGTCCCGCATCGACGGCCTCCATCAACGCCAGAAATTTTTTACGGCCAAAGTTCATGCCGCCGCCCACTTCTTCGACAAACTCGACATTGGCAAGTCCACGTGCCACGCAAAACTCCTCGAGAACACGACGCTGATTTTTCAGATCGGGGCGTTGACTTTGGCTACTCACACGGCAATACGCGACCCGCTGGCGGGGCCTCGCCTGGTGGGATTCTTGGCGAAATCGAACCACTTGGCTCGCCGTGTAATAGCGGCGATTGGTCACCGTGCGACCCGCTGGTTTCAGACGACCTTCGCGATCCCAGCGCTGGACAGTTTTCACCGTCACCCCTAATATCTTGGCAACCTGCGCAGCACTCATCGTGTTCTCCATAGCCATTATTATACACTAATCGCCACTATTCTACCACCAATGGTGTAACTCCTTACCTGGGCAAAATCGTGCCTCTACACTAGATATCTCCGATTAGGGCTCCCCCATGAGCATGAAAAAGTCCTTGGTGGGAGCCCCGGTGATTTACGTGATCACCGCGGACCACCCCCATAGCGCCGCTAGAGTGACCAATAGGACCGGAATGGTCAACATCAGCCCGACGCGAAAATAATATCCCCAGGTGATGCGAATCCCCCGCCGCTCCAGCACATGAAGCCAGAGCAACGTAGCCAGCGAGCCTATCGGGGTAAACTTGGGCCCCAAATCGCAGCCCACCACATTGGCGTAGGCCATCGCGGTGTGAAGGGCCGAGGATCCGACGACATCGTGGATGGCCAAGGCATTAATTAAGACCGAGGGCATATTGTTCATGATCGAAGAGAGTACGGCACCTACCACTCCCGTGCCGACTACACCGATCAAACTGCCGTGATCGGTCAATGTCGTCAACACCGTGCTTAACAGATGGGTCAAACCCACGTTGCGCAACCCATAGACGACCACATACATGCCGATCGAAAAGACCACCACCTTCCACGGTGCCTCCCGGACCAGCCTCGGCACCGAAATCACCGGGCTGGAATGGGCAATGACTAGGAGGCCAATGGCAGCCGCTCCGGCAAAAATAGCCACGGGCCAATGGAACCACTGACTGGCAAAATAGCCGAGCACCAAGAGCCCGAGCACTATCCAGGCGGCCTTAAATACCGCCATGTCCCGGATGGCCGACCGTGGCTCGCGGAGGACCGTAGTCGGCACGGTCTTGGGCAAGACCCGGCGATAGAAGATAAAGAGAACCAATAAGCTCATCGCCAGAGAGACGATATCCACCGGAACCATGCGAACCGCATAGGAAGCAAACCCCAGATGAAAATAGCCCGCAGAGACAATATTCACCAAGTTGGAAACTACCAGGGGCAGTGAGGTGGTATCCGCGACAAAACCACTGGCCATAATCAACGCCAACGTAGCCTTGGGGTCAAGTTTTAATGCCTTCGTCTGCTCATAGACGATCGGCGTCAGGATGAGGGCAGCTCCGTCATTAGCAAAAAACATCGCGACCATAGCACCCAAGATGCCCAGCAGGAGAAAAAGCCGAGTTCCTTGGCCACGGGAAAGCCGCACCATATGCAGCGCCGCCCATTCGAAGAATCCAATCGAATCAAGAATGAGAGAAATCAAGATCACGGCGACAAAGGTCAGGGTCGCATCCCAGACAATCCCCACCACCGTGCCGACATTGGCCAATGACACAATTCCTAACACCAGCGCTAAGATGGCCCCACCGGCTGCGGTCCAGCCAATCGACAGTCCGCGCGGCTGCGTAATAATCAACACCAGAACCACAACAAACAACCCAAGTGCCAAGGCTAAGGCCATCGGATTCCCCTCTTTATGATCAAGTGATAACGTCTTGCCTATTAAAAAAGGGGCGGGTCCCCGCTCCCTTCGCTAACGATCTATTGTTCGCGGCACATCTTTAAACAACACGTCGGTTCGCGGTCCTCGATGCGCGTAGGGCACGTCCTCCCACGAGTCTTCGGGCAGTCTTCTAACAGTATAAAGTGTCTCTCTAGGGGTCTTCAACAACACACTCGTAACCCAGTCCCACTGGGCTGCCTGCAGCCGATCCAATTGTTCCGGGGTGGCCACCCCAGTGGATACGAACTGGGCCTCCTCATCACTAAGCGACTCCGGATAGCCATCGGGATTCTCTTCCACTCGAACCCGATGGCCTGTTGAGATCTGCTCGAGCACGAACCAGACACCAGCTTGGTTGACCACATCCTGACTGTTAAATCGCACTCGGCCACCCGTCAGATACGCAGCCACATCGCCTAAGCAGGGACTGTTGCGAGAGATCACGCGTAAGTCTGTGCGGTCGACAATGTTGTCTGGGAACAAGACCGGGAGGGCAACGGCCAACGCCATGGCACCACGAAAGAGGCCATCACAGGCGTGCCCATGAAACTTCACTAAATCCTTGACCCCAATCGTTTTCAATTCCAAAGCATAGCGTCCGTGGCTGGACTCGGTATCTCGCACTCTAAACACGGGCAGCGGCGCACTAGCAGCCCAGGTTGGCCAGTACCATGTGACGCTATTGTCCACGTCACCCTGATTTGGATTCTCAGCCATGTTAAAACGTCATCACGGTATAGCCTTCGCGCGCATACCGCGAGAAAGCGTCTCGTGCAAATTCCGCATTGACTCCGGCCGCTTTGGCCACGTCGGCCAAATTCCAGCTGTCGAGCTGGTTACTGCATCCTCCGACCACAATCCCGGCTTCGATAAGTTCATCGACGAGGTGATTAAGATCACTGTTCTCTTCGCCTACAACTCGTAGTCCGTCGGTGAACAGAAACACCTCGACGGCCTCGATCTGGTTTTCCTCCCGGGCGTCATAAATCCGTTTGGCCACATGGAGTCCCGCCGCCGCCCGGGCCGGGTTTTCCTTTCCTGACAACAATACAATCGCAATCTTGCCCATCGTTAGACAACCTCCCTAATTATCAAGCGCGCCGTAAAACCCCTAGCTTTAGCTATGGGGATATCAGGCGCTCGCCGTCAGGCAAAGATTTTTAGTGGGATCACCCTACAGAGAGGAGAGGCATCATGCTCAAAACCTTCAAATATCGGATTTACCCCAATCAGGAGCAACAACAACGGATTGATGAAACCCTAGAACATTGCCGACTCCTGTATAACCGTCTTCTCGCGGAGCGGATTGAGTCCTATCAACAATTTGGGCATTCCGTGTCGTGGGTG
>DAHXNH010000220.1 GCA_027365485.1 Clostridiales bacterium | reverse complement strand
TTACTCTTATCGAGACGGGATCGAGCTCCATACACCACGCGAGGGCCTTCAAAGCCCGGTAGGACCTCGTTGAGAAGCGTCAACGTGTGGGAATTCAGGACATTGCCACCGGTATCCGATTGGTCCCTGAGAATGCCGTTGTACAGCAGGAACACGGCTCGCCCCTGGTATTGCCCCAAATACGATGTGGGTGAGGGATGCGGTCGCCCCATGGACGAAGGGTCCATGCCAGTACCCGTCTCAATGAACCAGACAAACTGTGCTAGTTGCTCGAAAGTGACATTGGCGCGAATATGTCCATCTGCGAGAAACAGTGGTTCGGGCGATAGACGACAGAATTGGAACCCACCCCCCAAGCCTGACACTGGCGGTCGATTCTTTTCTCCGAGTGGGGTGTAGCCGTCAATAGCCTTCCTCACACGTTCTCTCGTTTGGGTTCTCGCAATCACCTCGTCCATTTCGATCAAAATGAAGCGCAAAGGCGTTTCCAATTGCTGATTCAGACGCAACACTCCGTGCGCTGTCGACCCTGAACCGGCGAAGCTGTCGAGTACAATGTCGCCTGGAGATACGGTCATGCCAATGAGATCGGCCATCACCTCGGAGTCCTTGGGAAACGGAAAGGATCCTGCACCTAGCATCGCTTCCACTTCCAACGTGGCGGCACGGCCGTCCTTGTAGAACACACTACGCATCGGTTCCTCATCAATCTCGGAAAGATAACTCTTACGATTAGGAATGGTGGTATGATCTTTGCCAAAGTGAATGCGTGGCGGGTCCTCGGCTAACGCAGCGGTTGTCGTAGTTTCTTCCCACCGCCATCCGGTCGACGGTACGGCGCACGGCTTGTGCGTGACGGGATGAATAATGGGATAGCGCGGACGATTTGCACGACCGTCATCGGGCCCTGCCAGGTTATCGGGGAAATACAAGCCGCGGGAGTCCGACCAATGGTAATGTTTGTGGGACTTGCGGGGATCGCCTTTGGGCATCGATCGATACCACGCCATCATCGCTTGGCGGATCTGGGCGTGGTTGTCGCCGTACTCTCTTCGCAGTGTTTGGTAATGCGCAAGAACGTCATCTGCCCCCGGTTTTTTCCGCCGCCATTGGATATGGCGTTCTTTGAGGAACGCCTTATTTCGAGCGAACGCCACAATATATTCATGCGTGACGGATACCCACTTCGAATCGCCTTTTTTCCCTTTCTCCCAGACGATCGTCGCGATTTTGTTGGTCGCACCAAACACCTCGTCCATCAACGCTTGCAGATGATTGAGCTCGTTGTCATCGATGGGCACAAAAATCGCGCCATCGTCCCTCAAGAACTGTTTCAGCAGCATCAGTCGGGGATACATCATACACAGCCATCGATCATGCCGATCCAACATCGCCTCTTTCTTGCCGACCACCTCGCCGAGCCATTGGCGGATTGGTGGACTGTTGACGTTGTCATTGTAGACCCACCCTTCGTGGCCGATGTTGTAGGGGGGATCGATGTAGATACATTTCACTTGGCCGATATAGTGTGGTAACAGGGCTTTGAGGGCATGAAGGTTGTCGCCCTGAACGATCAGATTGCCAGAGTCACCCGGCTCCCAAGAGAGTTCCGGTACGGGCTCTAGCAAACGAAAAGGGACCGCGTTATGGTGCTGGATGACCGCTTCTTTGCCAATCCAATGTAGTGTTGGCATCGGGGGCCGCTCCTTTAGATTCCACGGTTTTGGTGTAAAAGTAGGAGGATGTCGCAGGTGAGGATGTCGATCACCATGAAATGGTAAGGCAGGCTATTCGAGAAGGGCGATTGGAGGCAGGGGTCTACGATCCATGGGACCGTCGGTGCCCGTCCAGGGGGTGCAAACCCAGCCTTGGCGAAGCAGGGCGTGGGCAACTGCTTCTTGATCGAGCAATTCGGAGCCGTCCAGCCAGGGGCTGGTAAAGCGGGTCATCTGATTCGTGTATTGGGCGGGAACGGTGTCGCGGTTGGGAACGATCGGCACTGGAGTGACGGCGAAGGTAGATCCATTGTTGTCCTGCTTTACCAGGATGGTGGGAAGGACCGCATTATTATCGTCAACGAAGTCGGGGAAAGCGGCGATGGAGAGCGTACCGTCGCCTTCCCAGAGGATGTTACTGCGGGCGAGTTCGCGCAGACGTTGTCTCAGAAAAGTCCAATAGGCGGCGGCCAACGGGTTTGTGTGGATGGTCTGATCGATGCGGGCCTGTACGGCGGCAATGAGATGGGGGGCATACCCCAAAGGTTCGGTATCCAGGGGGAAGGGATACGCTTCGGATAATCGGTGGCCCGAGGGGGGATGCGTCCATTCACCGTAGCAGTCAGGCTGGACGTTCTGAATGTTCAGCATCCAGGATTCGGTAGCGGATTCCGAAACCCAACGTTCGGCCGGCAAGGTGCCGATCCAGAAATCGATGGGAGTCAGCAGGTATGCGCAGAGTGTATGTGCGTTCATGGCTAATGCCTCCAGGGGAAATGATTGAGAGAAAGACAAGAATAGATGAAGTAGCAGACTTTCGACCAAAGTCACTCCACTGCCGTCAAGCAGATCGAAGACCAGGGCTCTGGAGCGACGATAATGCGGAATAGAGGCTTGAACAACATTCCACTTTCCCAATGCCGTTGAGTGGCTTTTTTGTGAGGAGGGATCGGGGCAGTGATGGGGGAAGAAATGAGTGATATGGTCCAGCGAAGTCGCTTTCTTTCACTACCAGAGATGGCCTTGAGGGATATTACGTAGGGTTTCCAGGACCTGAACCTGGTTAGAAAAACCTACGATAATCGCTTTCGATTTTTCTCGGTCTCTCACGAGACCCGCAGTCCTCACAGGAGCCCCAGGACTCGCTGTAAAGCTCGTCGTCTGCTCGGGGCTGGCTCTCGCCTCACCGCTGACGAGCCCGGACGGAGAAGAGAACGGCGAACCGTTCCGGTGTCTGTTCGGCGGCGCCCTCAGCCCGGGTGTTACCCGACTTGCCTCCAGAGGCCCCGTTGCTCCTTTCGCCACGTGGCGGCAACGGGGAGATGCGATATCCTTGTACCACATTATCAGTGCTAGCCAAAGGTTTCGTGGAAGCAGTTTAAACCTCTGCACACCGGCATATCGCGCCCGTGGCGACAGGTGTTTAGTTTCTAAACGCCTCAGGCAACAAGTCGGAATCGGGGTAGGTCTCGTTCGGTCAGTCAATCGTTCTAGGGGACGCACGTATTGATCGCGCACTTTGCTGCCGAGTTTAAACACTCAAATCGCGGAAGGCTAAATTACGAAGACGAACGGCTATTTGCCAGGCGTTTAGAAACTAAACATCTTGGGGTCCGTGATCCTGCGAGCCTCAAGTAACCCAAGTGGTTTTTTTGGCTACGTCCGCTGCCTAGCGATGGAAAAACTCCCAAGGGGTTACACTACAGCACGAAATTGAAGCGATGCCAAGAATGCTCATGGAGATATCGCCATCCCAACCTTATGCCACTGACGGAGACGTTAACAGTATTCGGTTACTAACGATGTTTTGCTGAGCCAGTTGGTCCAGTGTTCTATAAGAGATTCACTGTTCGATTCACACCGATAATGCATTCTGTACAACGTCCTATAGGGTTTCCTCTCTAATGTTGCTTCCTATAAACATATCCGGAACTACAAGTGCGCAATTGCTAATTCTATCGTAACATCGTTCGGATCTTGCACCTACTCGCTCGACGCATTGGTACCGCAGTGCATGCCACATCGGTAGACTCTCACTCGTATACGTTTTCTCGGGGCACCGTGTGCTCTCCATCATCGAGAGCGTGACGCTGTTGGATCATGCACTACCTAGTGCATCGGCATAGGAATGCAACCATCTTTACCCATCGGATTAGCCACACTCAGTCGAATACTATTCGGGGAAGAATTAGGCCGCTCACGAGGGCTTCTGCATCATGGTCTCCCTTTTCGAGCTCCAATCTGCATTTCCTAGCCCAATCCACAGACTTCAGATTCATTGTAAGACTCTTACCGGCCATCGTTGCTAAACCACCAACGAGGTTCCATGCTTGAATGGACGCCCACCGTAGAAAATGCGCGTCGCATCTTTCTACCTATTGACCATAAGAGTTAACCCTTATGTCAATCACGAAACACCTGCGACATGATCCAAAGACGATGTCGTACCCCAGCGTTTGAACAATACCGGCCTAAAGCCAGAAGTGCAGTGTTTCAGTGTTCCTGTTGTATTCGGCCATATTGGATTGGATTGCTACGATGGCACAGTGCCAACCCTAGGGAAATCATTACACCTATCCTAGAATTGCACGATGACCCTCCATCCATGCATCTGGGACGTTACCAAACGCGTTTTTGGCTTTGCCTGACTGGTCGCTGTGAATCCACATCGTCAAGCCGTGCGCAATCGACCTTTAAACCTTGCTTACCGATCGCTTGAAAGCCCTCCCGATATGGGCTACAGCAATCTTCCAAGAAACGGATGTAGCATTATAGTGCGAACATTAGTTCTAGAATACCAAGTGGACTCGGTTCTCGGTGGAAACCCAGTGGGAAGGAATCGGTCTGCAGACAGGACGGGCGAGGGAAGGCAAAACTATCGCGATTTTTCCGATCGCATAACACTTCTTATGCGATCGGGGAAGCAGTAAGACAGCAGGGGAGGATCGCATGGCCCACCCGGTCATCCATCAGCGGCCATCCCCTCTAATGCATTCTAGCGGTGCGCAATCCCCGGTCGGCGTGTGAACCGATCCTGCCTAATATCGGCCGACCCCGCATCGGAGGCTTACGGTTTGACGGTGAGTGGGCGAACGGGTTCAATTTACAGGAAATGCTCTGGTCTTTCGCGCCAGTCATAGCGCTATATTTGACTTAATTGTGGAATAGAATCGTTGGTGGGAAAGACTGGCAGATTGCCAATAAATGTTGGCTAAATACAATCGTAATGGGGGGAGTCCCCCGCCTTATTTCGAGTCAGGGATCCTGTGGTGGGCCAAACCTGGTGAACGGGTGCTTCGAAATTATCCGCCGGAATGTCCAGAATGTGGTAGAACGAGCCCGCAGCAGTAGCGTATCATGAGAGTAGTGTATCAGCCAGCAATGGGCACTGTGGCATTAACGGGCAGTTTAGCGTAACCAGGAATTCGACAAGTCGAGTCATGTTGGATGCCATTGCCCCTACCATGATAGTGGCGGAGGCCCCTGTTGATTCCCAAACTCTATGACATGCGGGTACGATGGAAATAGAACCAAACATAACTAAAACCTCCGGAGGGAATTCCCGTGAATCCGATGCGTGTGGTCACTCGAGATGATGTGGACGTAATTGCTAACTTCTTTAAGGAAAATCGGTTACAGTATCAAACCTATCAGTCGCTATTGGAGCGGGGGGATTATAGTGAGCGACAACACAAAGGTCATTCGGCGTGTCGAACTTACGTTGCATGACTCTGAGACGTACATTATGCAGCTTGGGCTGACGAACCAAGGTCATCAAATTTCGTTTTCTAAAGAACCCTCTGACGAAATTGCTTCGATTATAGAGGACCTAAAATCCGGCAAGGAGCACTCTGATGAGGAAGGCTTATGGGAGGCTCTTATCGGAGAGTTACGGAGTAAAGGCGTTTCCGTTAGGGATTTACCTCTGGGCGATCTCGAATTGAAAGTTCAGTGGAATGCAGTAAGCGGGGAAACATTGGGTCTGGTTAAATCCCTGACTCAAGGTGATCATGGGGAAATTGCCAGAGATATCGCAAATACCGTGAGCCGCGTATTTTCCAATCTTGGGATGGAAACCGTTGACGAGATGGAGTCAGCACTGCCGCAGGACGCAGTAGCGGCATTTACATGCTTGGAAAAGGGAAGAAGTGAAGGTCTGCTCCTTTTCGGCTCGAAGGAAACCAAACTGAAGGTGTTTCATCTTGCTGAACAAATAAACGCGGCGGTACTAGAGCCTGCTCAGCGAAAGAGTTTCTACGAAGTGAAGTTCGTCCTCGCGCAAGCAACCGGTCTTTATTCATATGTTTATCATGATGTTGATGCATACATTGAAGAGTTTGGGACTACAGCGGATCCAAGTTTGGTTCACGATCTATATTTAGTGAAGGCAAATGCTGCCGCACAGCAAGGGAAGTCTGAGTTGGCGTATACCCTGTATCAGAAAATTTTGAAGGATCCGGACTGCAGTTATGGAACGGCCGCGTGGGCTCACCGTGGCATAGCACTCATTTTGGGATACCGGGACCCGGTTGCGCTAGATCACGAAAGTAGGGCGGCTGATGCATTCTTACTGGCCGGGGACAAAGACCATTTTGTGGAAAGCATGGTGACGTTAGCAGAGCGCACAAAGAACGATAACCTAGATAAAGCAATCCACTTTTTGGACCAAGCCGTGAATGTCCTGGACCCAACCGACGCGTTCCAAGGAGACAAAAGAGCTGAGATTCTGCTGAACAAAGCAATGATTTACCACGGTGCAGGCAAATTACCAGAGGGTCTCAAATCGGCTGAAGAGTCTCTGAGGCTGCGTAACCAAACCGATCTATTTGGCAACGAAGCACAGATTCTTGCATCTCTAAACGCCGCATTGCAATTTCAGTCGCCATCCGCAGAGCACGGGAACTCGGGGCAGGCCACATACAATATCCAAGTCGAGCGATTGGAGCATCTAATGCTTGACATACACAAGGACAATTATACATTGCGTAAAAGATTAGCTGATGCTTTAGAAAGCAAAGACTCGGGTCCACTTGAAAGTCTGAGGGATGCCGTACTCCAACAAGGTGATCCTGAACTTTCAGCGTCGTATTGGTCCGCGTTGGTGATCGTAAGAACGGACCTTGATATCCGAAACAGGCTCGAACTGTTGGAAAACGCTTGGTCTGAGGCTTCGAAGTCGCAAGTTCGGGATGATGTGAAATGCGACGTCTGTTGCCTGTTTGGTGAAGTTTACAAGGACAATGGAGATGATGATAAAGCGCTTAGCTGGTATCGGAAAGCGATCGACTACAACCCATACTTTTGGATGAGCAGACAAAATTACGCTGCGCTGCTGTGGAAGTATAGTCGCTGGGAAGACGCTACCGCTTTTTTTGAAGCCCAAAGGAAACGTTTTGGTGACTTGCCCCACCTCTTGTATGCTCATGGCAGGTCTCTTCTCGAGTCCGGTCAAGCTCCCCAGGCTGTGCCACTCCTTCGAGTAGCACAACAGGCGATGCCCGATGCTGATTATGTGACCCGCTACTTGAACCAAGCGTTAGATAGCTTGGTTGACGCCAATGCACTGAGCATGACAAAAAATGCTGAACGGGAATCGAGTGCCACGGTTTCAGTTGCCGTATTAGAGGGTTGTCTTGCCGATTTCGTGAGATTCGTCCAAAGCGACAAACGAATGACCTTCTGGAAATTCGACGCTAAGAGCAAGAAACACAAGTGGGTACCTTCGCCCGAACAACATGGGCAGGATCTATTGCACGCATACCTAAAATCCCGCTTTGAGGACACTGTTGAAGCTATCGAGGAGGTCAAGACTGGTGCTGGCAGGATCGATGTGTACCTGCGGTTTCGCGGCGGTTTGAGAACGATAATTGAATTAAAAATGTGTGGAATGGGTTATTCGGCAGGGTACGCACAGGATGGAATACAGCAACTCGTCCATTACCTAGAGAACAAAAAAACGCATCTGGGATACCTAGTCGTATTCGATGGTCGCTTGCGTGACTTCAATAAGGGTATCGAAAAAAACTATAACTATGAGCAGTTTGTCATTCGTTCGTGGGTCTCTGACGTTCGCCCCAAGGTAAAACATTGAAATCAAGCAGACAGTATGGGGATTCTCGCATTGTGGGGTTTAATTTATGTACCTTAGATGAATTACGCCTTGCCATCCTAACGTAGTGTCTGGCTGGCGCCGCCGTAGCCCGAGACGCCGATTACGACCGTTGGGCCTGGGAGAATTCGGATGTGTTCGAGTATTTGCTTGAGAGGCGGCGCATATAATGCCCTTCTGCATTCAGGTGCATACAAGAAAAGGTAACGATCACAAAGGCGATCTAGGCGGCCAAACCGGAACGGCGCCCGATCCCCGTGCAAGTCTTCTTGCTGGCACTCACGTACCATACCGATCAAGTTCTGAACCATGGTTTGGGCCTTCTGGGAATTGGAGCCCCCAACAGAATATATTTTCTGGGCGAAGGGGGAACGCGAGCGGGACCATTCTTCAGGGTACTAATGATGCATAAACGGGGGCGTATATGCATCAAGAGACGCGAGCGCTAACGCGACGCATTAGCAATGGGCCGGTAGGGAACGACCTCAAGCATTCCGGCGGAGGCTTGCCGACTTCGCTGAGATTATGCTACGCTAAGCCTAACGAAGGCCCAAGGCGGTAACCTTGGACTCCGGGATCAACGCCCAATCAGGACGGCTCCTAAAATACGATACTCAATCAGAGAGACCGCTACCTCATTGTCGTTAAGGGCGGTCTTTCCTGTTGAATGCCACAATGGCTAAGACTAACATTGCGAATGCTACCGCAAACATTAAGCCGTTCCATGTGACCACAGCCTCACCCCTTTTCCAGGGAGTGAACCGCCCTATGCGTCGAATCCGCCCAAATTGTAGCAAACTTTGGTGAATCCTGGGGCAAAGGTTCGACCCCTATCAGCTGTCGCTCAAAGGGGTCGTGCCCATTTCAGGCCACCGCGCCTTCTTGGCCTCTTCGGCTTAGGCCACCCTTCCGGCGCTTGCCGGCCTTCGGTCGACCACGGCGGGCGGACACAAAAAGAAAGGACAAGCCTATCGCAGGAAAGGGCGTGGCAGGAGTTAGTCGGGCCGGTGTCGAATCCTTCCCTAATGTCTGACGGGGTTTCGCCAAACTTTTGGTAAAGGTTGCGATAGCTGATGCCACAGTCTGATTATTTACGCTTTCACGATAGCCTCCCTGGGACGTCCGAAGACTTGAGTATTATTGAACATCTGTTTTATGTTCTGCCTTTTCCGTTTGTGTTGGTCGATGGCGAGGGCAGACTGGTGGAATGGAACGCGCAAGCCGAGGCCACATTTAGCCTCGAAGCTGCTGACCGCCACCATGGGACGGTGCTTTCGGTACTCACCATCGCCCGAATCATCGAAGACGGCTTGAACGCCTGGGCCAGTTGGGAGGCGCTCCGTCAAGACCTTGGTCGCGGTGACCGCATTCCGTGTTATCTCCGTAGTCGCGACGGCCACGTGGTCATGGGCTCGTTGGTGGGAGCGCCCTTGGTCCATCATGGTGCCGCCTATACCCTGTTGGGCTTGGTCGGCCCTCAGAGTTCCGAACTGTGGGGCGCTGTCTTGCCCGCTTGGGCGGTGACAGACCCCGTCACCGGACTCCCCAACCGCGTGTTTTGGGATCAACATCAGGCCGCATGGAATGCTCAAGCGGGCACGCTGTTAATGCTAGATGTCGACGATCTTAAAAGCGTGAACGATTGGTACGGACATGCAGCCGGGGACCGGCTGTTGGCGACGATTGGCCACGCGCTGATAACCGTCCCACTGCGAGACGGGATCATGATCCGCTATGGCGGGGATGAATTCGTCGGCTGGTGCGCAGGATCCCATCTGGCAGAGGCTACCGAATATGCCCAGGCGGTGAATGCCCGATTGCAAGTGGTCGCTCAGGACGAGGCCTTGTCGGTCATCCCGTATGTCAGCTATGGGACGGCCGAATACGCTCCGGGCCAGTTGGAGGCAGCCATGCGCCAGGCCGACGATGCCCTATACGCCCAAAAGGGGACGTTGCTCCGCAGCCAGCGTGGGGGACGCTTAATTATCAGCCGCCATCGCCGAACCGATCTGCAAATGGGTCCACCCTCGGCGGACCAGCCCGGACATTTCGCCAGTCAGTTTGGCGTCGAATTCGATGCGGCCTTACACAGTCTCATCGCCCAAGCCGGTGAAGAGGCCCAAGCGTTTGTCGCTTTTGCCGAGCCCGAGCCTGGAACGGCCGTGGTGGAAGTCGG
>DAHXNH010000272.1 GCA_027365485.1 Clostridiales bacterium | reverse complement strand
CTCGTGGGGACCGATGATGTGACCTGGGCCGAGCGCCTCGCCTGTTTGCTCCTGGAGGTGAAAATTCATACCTTGGCCTGGCTTCCATCTGGGTAGCAAAACTTTGGACACATTACTAGGTTCGAGGGTGCGAAAAGGGAGATAACAGCAGGGTCGGGCCAAGGCCCAAGCCACACTGCGCAAGAAAAGGGCCCGCACGAAACCCGGGTCACGACGACGCAAGCGTCTGAACCGAGCCCGATACCGAACCAGCCAGAAAGTGGAACGAGTCATCCGCAATGCCTTGCATCATGCTGCGAATCAGATCGTCGCGTTTTGTCTCGCCTACGGAATCCCCGTCCTTTACGCGGGCGATCTCGGCACCCCCAACTACAAAAAACGGCATCGCCGATCTCGACGGACGAACCAAGAGGTCAGGGCCTTGGAATTTGGGCGTTTCGAACAGTACTTAGAATACAAGCTCCGTCGTCACGGTATCCAACTGATCAAGATCAGTGAAGCGTACACGTCCCAAACGTGTCCGCACTGTGGCCATCTCAACAAGGTGGCGGGCCGAACCTACCATTGTCGCGCCTGTGACTATCGGGCGCACCGGGATGGGGTCGGCGCGGTGAACATCCTCAACAAAGGGATGCATTCAGGGGAGATTCGCCCCGGGGAACTGTTAGTACCCCAACGGATCACGTATCGCCGTCCCGTTCCCCTCCGGGGAACGTCAAGGCGTAGCCCGGCTGAGCCGCGGCATGTTGCTGACGGGATAAGCAATGGCGAGTCAGGAGGCTTACTCCGAGGGTCTGACGACCCGCGACGCAGCCACGGTGGTTCCCCCAGAATCTCCGCCCTTTAGGGCGGGGAGGTTCAAACCGTTTAAAGTGACGGTGATGCAGACTAGGAAAGTGGGAGCGAAGGCCGGGAATGTCTCCTCTCGTCTTGGGCCGGAAGGTCCGGACCCAAACGTGCCGAATAGATGGACCGCAAGTTGAGGTGACGGGCGGTGAGCGTTGCCCCGACCACTGCAATTAATATGGGCACGATGTTGTCGAGACCGCGACCGGTTAACTCAATTACGAAGACCACACCGGTCATCGGCGCCTCCATGGCTGCGGCCATCATCGCAGCGGCCGCTATCAGAGCATAACTGGCATCGGAGGGGCCAGGCCAGCATAGCGTCCAAGCCCGTCCTAGAAATGCGCCCAAGGCCGCTCCGAAACTCATGGTCGGGGTAAAGAGACCCCCGCTGGCTCCACTCAGCAAGGTCGCGGAGGTGACTAAAGGCTTAAGCAGCGCCAAGATCGCGAATATCGAAAGTGCTCCGCATCCGGTAAAGGCGAACTGGGCCAAATCAATGCCGTTTCCCAACAACAAGGGATAGCGGATGGCAATAATGCCTAATCCGATGAAAACCGGCAAAGGCACAATCCACAATAGACGGTATTGAGGTCGGTGATCATTCGCCCAGCCAATTAATTCTATGTAACCGGCGGAGGCCAGCCCGATTGCTGGTCCGAGCACCACAGAAAACCCCAATAGAGACAAATTGAAGTGAGCCATCGCGGGCACATGATATGCCGTCGATGCCGGCAGTCCCAGCCGAGCCACCGCGGTCGCGACGGCTGAAGTCAGTAATGCTGGTAGGATCAGGGGGAGAGAAACCGTTCCTAGATAAAG
>DAHXNH010000207.1 GCA_027365485.1 Clostridiales bacterium | reverse complement strand
AGGAAGAATAGTGTTTCTCATCGTCGATTAGGACCACGGTTTACCGTGTGACGTGCTATGCTTCAGAAAAAGGAACGGAGCAGGAAGGGAATCGGCATTGACTCGCCTCAGCGGCCTCTCGCCGTGATCGATACCTCCTTTTGGAGTCAATGTTGCTACTGAGACGTCCTGCCATGGCTCTGGCCGACGTTTGCATCCCCCATTTTGGTTCCCAGTATGGTATTTCAAGAAGTGTTCCATTGTCCTGGAGACCACCCAGTTCAGACAGCCATGGCCTCCGCGCTCCAAAGCGGCGCATTGGCTCTGGATGTTCCGATTCAGGACTTTGCTCGCTTTGGTGCCGGCGAACGCACAGTGATAGCCTTAGCGCAAGAACGACCGGCGACGGCCTGGATTGACGACTACCGCCCTCACCAGCATTTACGTCGTATCGTGCAATGCTCGGTGTTAAGCGGCAGTGAGTGTATTATGCTATGGCTAGACCTGCACTTGATCAGCTGGCAAGAAGCCCGAGCACTCGCCGATCAGTTAGCGGAACACCGTGCGACCAGCCCGCATTTTCTTGACTGGTTAGACAACGAACTACGTACGCGAGGAGGAATCTCTTAACGATGGCTCTAGAAAAGCGCCCGATCTGGCTGGGTCAGACCGAAAATGCAGTGTTTGAAGCATGATGTCATATGGGCGAATGGTCAGACACGGAGGCGGCCACGATTGTCATTCAAAGCGGGCTCGCTGGCTTGCGCCTAGAGACCGCTTTGCGCCTCTATCAACGGGCGTTCCTCTCGACCGGTGAAATTGCCGACCTAGCGGGCATTAACCGCGGAGCGTTGTTGGAAGCCATTCAGCAACGCCACCTGAATCCAGCACTCGATCCAACGTTTGATCCCGTCGCACACCAGAAAGACACCCAACGCTGGTTGAAGACGTTCCAGGAACAGTAGCCTGGCTTGCGCTAACCGTTCTGATGGACTTATCCAAGATTGATGATGGGCCGAACCCCGAGGCTTTTTATCAATGCGACGGCAGCGAAGACCCGTATGCGAGGAAGGAGTGTCTGGTGGCCATGAATCATCAATCGATCTCCGATGACAGCGTCATGGCTGAACTCTGTGCCCTGGGGGATCTCTGTCGTTGGGATGCGGCAGCGGTCGTGCAACAGCAAGGAATCGAGGCCCTCCGCGCGAAAGTCAGAGCTATCGTCTATGCTCGGACCCCCATGACGAGCGCAGACGCTGCCGCCCGTGTTGGCCTGCGTAATCGCGGCCTGCTCCTACGGTATTTGGACGAGAATCAGATCCCGCCCGCCCCTGAGACCGATGACGACTCCGAAACGGCGCAACGGGAATTCAATCGCCGGATGGCGGAGCGGCTATCGTGTTTACGTTGAGGAGAATGTGAACCAGCACGTTGTGCGATGAAAAGGGCAAGCCTAACCGAAGTCGTAGACCGACGCGACACTACTCTCCCTAACGACGATACTGCCGCCTCACATCCGATGAAAGGGGTGAGAGCTGGAAGAGGTGGTGCGCGGTGGTCAGCAATCAGGCGAAGTCCAGGAAGACGAATGCCATGTGTGGGCGCTAATGGGGTCTGTCATCACTTCGGCTAACTTCCGTGTCATCCCCGGACTGCGCCGAGGACTTTCCCCGGACTGCGCCGAGGACTTTCGGATTCGACCTGAACAGGTCATCCGACAAGGGCGGTCCCTCCGCCCCAAGGGCGAGGATTCAGGTTTCGCGTACGGCTGAAGACCACAGCCTACGCCAAATCCGAATGACTATTGGCCCCGTTCCCGGTTCCGACAGCGGTTAGCGCCGGGACGTTGGAAAGTCCTTGGCGGAGTCCAAGGATGCCCTGAAACCATTGACAAGGGCTTGGTCAGACCCATGACAAAATGGGCTAGCCCTGCACTCACTGGGCCGAGCCAAACTGCCCTCGTGGGGGCCAAGCCGGTCGTGGTCGTGGTCGAGGGTCACCGAGTGACCTTAGCCCCACGCCGCCTCAATACTCTAACGATCAAAATCCGCGGACCAACCCCTGATACGACTGTGGCTCCGCTTTGAGTTGACTTCGACCACCTGCAGTTCACCGCTCTGTC
>DAHXNH010000271.1 GCA_027365485.1 Clostridiales bacterium | reverse complement strand
ACCCCCATCATCCCAAAATCTTGGTCAATCGCCGTCGATCCGGGTACTGTTTGTGGCGCCTGGCGTAGGCTTAGGCCCGATCCGTAAATGTCGGAAAACTGTCGGAGTACTGTCCCCTCAGTGTCGTTTTCGAGCGGTACGGTAAAGGTGCTCTTCTTAGTTCTGAAGGGACAATGATGATATAAGGAGATTGCTGCGATGAAAATCATTCGACCGTCCGCTGTATTGACTTCACCTAGCCCATCTACCGGGGTTTTTGCTCAATTTGCGTCCACTGACGA
This sequence comes from Clostridiales bacterium, assembly GCA_027365485.1. Taxonomy (GTDB): domain Bacteria; phylum Bacillota; class Sulfobacillia; order Sulfobacillales; family Sulfobacillaceae; genus JAMCVM01. The sequence goes on along the minus strand of DAHXNH010000271.1, from coordinate 3,089 downwards.
GGTGATTTCTGCTGTGAACACGTACGGGTGGCCCGGCATTGCCATGACCGAAGGTTCATCTATTTCGGGTTCTCCATACACCCAACCAGTGATTCCCGGAGGAACGTCGGAGAATGCGACAGAAATTATCGAGGCAGCCTATGCCAAAGCCAGTTTTTGGTGGTTAAGTGAATGGGAAGTCGCCGGAGGGCCTGAGCTTACAGTAAAGAGCTATAAAGCCGCCGCGCATACGGCGGCCTTTAAGGTGGCAGGGCCCACGGTCATGGCTGCCGCCAACAAGGGCGGATACCTTCCGGAATTTATTGTTTTGGATCCGGAAGGTGTCCGAGCTCCAACGTCTAGTCAAAAGAGTCTGGCGCAAGCAATGATCGATGGATGGACCGCAGGGTTAACGGCTTATTCCAGCGAACTAACGTATCTAGGCGCTTGGTATATCCCCGGCGAAGTATTTTTTAGTGATTGGGACGCGAATTCCATGGGAGTGCCTTTGTTACAAGGCACCACATTCCCGCCAGAAATTACCCTACCTACGGGTAGCAACATTCAAGGATATCAAGCGGCCTATGGATCGTGCGCGAACGCTCCCCAGGACGTTAAAACGGTAGATGGCTGGGGAGGAGGATCCAATACCTTACAATTTTCGAGTGATCAGTACACCTGTTACCATAACTCAAACTAAACGCGGGATACGATCCGTGCAGGCCCATGGCCAATCGCGCAACATGAACTGTCTACGCGGTTGGCCTTTAGGGTAATCTTCCGAGGCGGTTCCACGATACTCCCTGATTGAGGGTTTGCCATATGGCGAAGCCGTTGGTCACATATGCAACGCCTTCGGGGCCCAACGTAATTTGCGGAGGATACGTATACGTCGTATACGTGCCTTTGGTCCTCAGTGCTTTAGGCAACGTAACGGGTTGCCATGCTCGACGATCGGGCTGGTAGGTAAATAATCGGTAGGTACCATTGGCGAGACTGGCTACGATCCATTGGTCCGCAGGTGACTGATAGGCCGCGCTTCCAATCTCCGCGGCGGATGGAATCCCCCGCATTGGCAGGGATAGGCTCTGCCAATGCTGTCCTCCGTTCGTTGTCCTCTGACGGACAATGGCTAGGTGATTGTGAGGCAAATTCAATACGGTGAGTAGGGTGGCCTCACCATGCCGCAGCACTTGTAAACTGCTGGCTCCTACGTCATAGTCATCTGCCTTAAGCAGCGGGGTAGCGAGTCCATGATGCCAGTGCACCCCGCCATCTACGGTCTGCAGAATGGTCGTAGACGGATCCAGCAAGGAACCGCTCGCGATCCACGCCGACGCGAGGCTCGTCATGACGATCGATAACGGTCCATCATTGATAAACAATCCGCGAAAAGTATCCGGAGCAGTAAAGCGGAGCGCCGACTGCACGTGCCAGTGTCGTCCACCATCCGTGGTCCGTGCCACATTGATCCACATCCCACTGCCTAGTCCCATCGCATCCCAGACCGCCATACCATCTTGAGGATTCGCAAACGACAGGGCCAACGGGGCCCCGTCCATTCGCCGAACGGTGCCCTCAATGTCAATTGCGCCGCCAGAGGGCCAAGTATGGCGCAATGACCAATGTTGTCCACCGTCTCGGGTAACAAACAGTGCGCCGAGACCTTTGGAACTGGAGGCCACGATCCATCCATCGTGTACCGATACAAAGTCCACCCTTTGGATGGACCAGGAGCCGAACGCAGCGGACGTAATCGTATCCGGCCGAGTTTGTACCGGTGTTCGGCTCGTCGCCGACGGGTCACATACCGTGCCAAGTAGCAAAGCAACGGCGGCAACGGCGGGTACGAATTTACACAGATGATCCCAAGTTTTCATGGACGGCCATGTCTCCCCTGTACTTTTCTCGGTCGTAAAGTCTCTCAGAGAGAATAACGCCGCAACCCGTTCGAAGGTTTCGGCGTCGTTCCGAATATTGAGAGCGACATATTTAGCGCACACTCCACCAGGGCGCGCTTCCGCCGTATCCAGCTCAAGCACAAGCGTTATCCTGCCCGTTAATGCACTAAGCGCTACCGTCCCGGTAGTCCCACCACGTTTTGCCCAAGACGGCCCCTGGCTTCCAAGAGAATTCTACCCAATATTGTACAGAACGGCCCCCACTCCATCCGATGCGTCTATCGCTCATTCAACCACCTTTTGCAAATAGCCGATTTAATGAACTCTCCCGCCGCCTAACCCTCACGGGTGGAGCCGGGGATTTCGGGGATCGCTCCCAGAGGTTCTTGGTTCTGCGACCTCCGCATGCCAGCCTTGGGCTGAGCACGTCTTATCCCACGTTTCGCGCCCCTATACCTAGATCTTGTATCGTGCCATGATCACCAGACTAGCTATTGATTGGAAATATTTGACGGGCACAATATATCGGGCTTGATCGAAGCACTAAACCCGATATATTGGGGTGGGGAACGCGGGATGATGGCGCATCCGACCGCCCGGGAAGTGTCGCGAACGATGGAACAGAAAATCCGTAACCTGACCACATGGCCAGGCACTCGGCCTATTTGCCAGAAAAAACGCGGCCACGCGCGTAGGCGCTAGTCGCGATCGGGCGAATCCCTTTATCCAAGGAGTTGGTTGAGTTTCGATCCCGGGTCCTTCTTCAACATAACGATGCCGACCACCAGCAAATACACCCAGCCGGCCATCGACATGCCCCGACCAAAAGAGTACAGACCAAATTGGACATGCCCGACCAAGGGCTTGGGATCAATGCCAAAGGGGAGCACAACCAAACCTGAAAGAAAATACATGGTCATGTTGTACGCGGTAAAGAGGATCGGCACCCAATAGTAGCGTCTAAGCCCTAAAAGATAGACCACGGCGATGAGCCCGTACGTCGCGGTTTCCACATCGATCCAGTATGACACAATTGGGCTGGATCCCGGGCTGGCGTATAGATGGGCGGCCACGTCAATCAAGGCGAAAAAGACCATGGAAAGTCGCAGCAAACTCAGTCCGGGATGTTGGCTACCTAGGATGTGCGTAGAATCCTGGATAGGCCCTTCACTCGATTCAGGTCGAATCATGGTGGATCAATCTCCTCTC
>DAHXNH010000195.1 GCA_027365485.1 Clostridiales bacterium | reverse complement strand
GGGATCTCGCCGCCTGCCGTAAAAACGGTAAGTCAAGCCAACCATCAGCGCTCCAGCATAATGCGCCGTAGCAATCACCGCACCCAGAGCGGGCTGTCCAAACATGCCAATGGCCACCGCGCCGAACATGAACAATGGATCCGCCGAGTTCGTAAAGGCAAGCAAACGTTCTCCTTCGGTCTTGGTGCAGAGCTTCTGCTTGCGAAACTTGGCGGTCAACACCGCGTCCATCGGATAGCCGGCAGCGAGGCCCATCGAGAACACAAACGAGCCGATCCCCGGCACATTGAATAACGGGCGCATCAGGGGTTCGAAGAGGACACCGAGGTAGTGGACCATGCCCGTCGACAACAACACATCCGAAATAATAAAAAACGGCAATAACGACGGAAAGACCACGTCAAAAAAGAGCCGCATCGCGGCCACGGTCGCGTGATAGCCGTGTTCCGAAAACACAATCAACGCGATCGTCAGCAGCAACATCGTAAATCCGGTCACAATGACCGCCCCGCGCTTCGGTTCCCGTTCTTCTTCCATCTCCGCCACCTCACCGTGCTTGGACTTCCCTTCATGCTATGTCCGAGCCAAGATGTATATGCCGCAGCCCAGGGACCACCGCGTTCAGGCGCTTGATGATCCCGCACGGGTGCAGCTTAAATTTGTGAAAGTTATTGTATACGATATTGGCAATAGCGTGTCTTGTTGGGATATGAGGGGGGTCAAGCCCGAGGTGGGGGAGATCGCCTAAGGAGAGAGCGCCCTCAGCGCAAACTTATACTCACCCGGCCTAAACGAACGGATGTTTGCGACAATCCTTGGGTAGGTCGAACCACCCGGAGCAGTGCGCGGATCAGATCCTGATGATTCGATGCCCCGGCTTAGGCGACCTGCGTGGTCGACGCCGGCCGCGCCTGAGAGTTGGCATCAGGGCGGCGGGGCGCGGTGGCATAGGGACGCGTGGCCCAAAATTGGTTCCACCACCCTGACCGATAAAGGGCCCGCAAGGTGCCGATGGCTTGGGCGCCCACGCGGCTCCACCACATCCCGCCAGCATCCAACTGCTCTTTCACCAAGGTCTTACAGGTGCCTTCGACGATCCCGGAGCCGATGGGCAACCCGAGCGCTCGATAGCGCGGATAGTCCATCTGATCCGCGTGGTTTACGAAATAGTGATGATGCTTCTGTACTTCATCCGAATTCGTCCCGGGCTGTTGCGCTTCGAGGGCCGTCATGGCGGCGATAATCGGCCCGGGCCCATCCGTTTCCAGGCGGTCATTTAAGGGTTCCGCCCACGCCGTGACGGCGGGTTCGGTCGCAAAATAGCCCCGGGCATAGTCCCAGAGGTGTTCGCGGGCATGATAGATGTCCACCTCTTCGATGATTTCGCGCCCCGGTCCGCCGAGATAGAGGGCACCGTACCGCCAAATCCAGTCGGCGCCATCACCCAACAAGGCCACCAGCGTACAGGTCGGCGCATCCAACCCGACTGCGCGGGCATGAGCCTGAACGCGGCGCCAGAACTCTGGCCGCGGTTCCAATCCGAGGCAATAGTCCGGCGCTTGCAGCGGTTGCCACAATAGGGCATCCGACGCCGACGGCGTCGCCGATACTCGCTGCAACGGTTGACAGACGGCGACTTTGACCTCATGATACGTGTGCCCGGTCCGGAACGGGGCCATCGCGCCGTCCGCGCTCACGATTAACGCGTCCGGCGCCACGCTACGTGAAAGGGAGCCTCCGCTATCGGAGGGCGGTTCCGCCTCCGAGGTCTCGGATGCTGGTTTCTCGCCCTCGGCCGCGATGGCGGCTGTGACGGCCTCGATGGCCGCTTGTTCGGCCGCTTCGGCGACGCATCCCACGCGCTCCACCACCCGGCGAATGGTGTCCCCATCGAGCGGGAGATCGACCAGCGTGTTCACCGGCGGGGGAATCTGATCAAACGGGAGATTGACGGCAAACGCGCTGACGGCCTCCGCCAACGTGGCGGTGAACCGTTCCGGCCCTAGCGCCAGCATCGCGTCGGTTGGGGCCATGCCACCATGCCCCGCGGGGCAGACATAGTACGTGCGCGCCCAGTGATAGGTCCCAAAGATCCCGAGTTTCGTCAGGCTCCGGGAACCGACCTTACGCGGAGCCCTGTCGCAATTCGGACACGACGGCGATGTCGTCGGCTCCAGCGTTTGCACCGTCTCGCGCGTCCATGCTTGCGCCAAGGTATTGGCCAAGGTGTAGGTGATCTCGCGGGTCACCGCTTCGATCTCTTCTAAGGTGGTAACCTGAGTCTTCATCGATGGCGGCACTCGCCGCAAGAGCGCCTGCCCATAGTCGATAACGCACGCTTTGAAGTCGTTCCAGGCGGTTTGCAGTTCCACGGACCATTCATCAACATGCACCAGGGATCATTCCCTTCGCAGGGACCCCACGCTACCGCGTATGTGGGATGTCTCGCCTGCCAAAATGTGGCGGCGTCTCCAACGCCACCCAGCTCACGGTAGCAAGAATTTCTCGATCTGTCCACAGTTCCCTGGCGAGGAATTATTTCTAGCCTTCGTCAAAACACGCAATTACCAATTGGCAAATATTCCCTCACAACAATAAGTTACACCCATCCCGCACCATGGAAGCGCGCAACTGACCCCGCGCCAGCGGTCGGTTCTTTGTTGTGTCAGGTAGGCGTCGCGGTACGGTCTGTGTTAGTTCCCTGCTGCACGAGCTACCCCTGATCCATCATCCGTCACTAAAATCCTTGAGTTTCGCACCCCGAAAACATCACAAATTCTCTCCATTTAACGCCGACAAAAAGTAGCGAAAACCCGTATGAACACTGGGCTTTTGGCATCATTAAGATAAGATCCAAATTGGCCAAAAACGAGGTGCAGATCGGCAAAATCCTGGAACAACACTAGTACTCGATTACGAGCGTTTTATTGGAGACGGCGCGAATTTTCAAACAAGACCTTCGCTGTCGTTCACCATCAGACCCACCTCGGAGTTCAGGTAGCGTTGAAGGGCACCGCGTTTGATGCCCTGATTGTTGGCGTGGATGATCCCGAGCGCGTCGTACACGCCCTGGGATTCGCAAACAATTAACGGGCTCGGAGATGGCCGGCCGACCGGGCCTTGGTTCTGGAAGGTACCTCGTGGCTGGCAGAGTGCGCCTGCCAGCCTATGTAAAACTGGAAATACTTCGCGTATAACGCAGACCTTTTGGACTACCCGCATGATCGGGGGTAAGGCTTGCCGATTCGATCCGGTATTATCGAAAGCGCATGCAAGGATGTGCAGAAGCAACAGGAAAGTGGTAGCGGCATGCGCCAGGCCGAACCCAACGCCACCGATCTGCAGGTAAGAACTCTCGACCTACGTATAGTCCCTAAAGGCATGATTCAATACCTAATCTCGCGAATGCGCTTCGAACTACGTCCTGGCTAATGTATCGGGGATTGTTGCGGTGAATGCAAGAAATCACGTCTTTCGCGCCTTCTGATGTTAATCCTCCGACTTCGACGAGCTTGCAAATTAGCTCAACCCCCCAAATAAGAGGGACGCTTTGGGCCTTACATTCACGCCGCAAAGGTCGGTCATTGGTGACACACGTCCCTCCCCGTTCTTTAGCAAGGAGTAGACATAGATGGTCCTGCATGGACAGCCGACCTCGTCTTTGGGCCGCCGTAAGCAGTTGGTCGACGTCGGGTTCTACAAGAGTGATTCCTAGTGGCGTACAATCCGCCTCTGCGATTTCCTTCACTTCGCCCAAAACTGGTGTTGCCACATGAATGGTTCCCACGTGTGTTGAGATCAAAGCACAAATCGAATCGTCGCAGTGAGCATAGTCCACCAGGATGTTCGCGTCCAATATCAACAATGGCCAGGAGGTCCCACCCACACAATGGTGTCAAGTTAAGCGATCCCATTAATAGCGTGAATTAACTGATTTGTGTTTGCGAACCAAGGAAACAAAAACCTGGACTTTTTTTACATTATTTGGTATGGTGATCTGCAATCCCATTGTCTAGGAGGGTTTGTCAGATGTTCACCAAAGCACAACAAATTTTTCAACACCTCGCCGATCGACTGAAATCCCCCGACTTTCGAATCGCCTACATTCTACGGCCCGAAGATTTTGCGCGGGAGCGAAAAGTAAACTTCACGGAAACCATCCGGATCCTCTTGAATCGCCTCGACCGGACCTCCGAGGTCGGGGTGCAGCGCTTTTGCGACAATCATCTGCCGACGGTGGATACGTATACCAAACAAGCGTTTTCCGAAGCCCGCTATAAACTGAAACCCGAGGCCTTCACCGATCTCGACCATGTGCTGATCGAAAATTTCTATGCCGACCGTGCGTATCGCACCGTGGAGGGCTGGATTCCCGTCGTCATTGACGGAAGTGTCCTGGAAATTCCGAACACGGCCATCCTGCGGGAAGCGTATGGCACCGCCTCGGGCATTGCCCGAGCGCGGATGTCGCACGCCTACGATGTCGCGAACCACCTGTGTGTGAGTGCGATTCTCGATAGCCATGACACCAGCGAGCGGGATCTGGCCCGGCGCAACATCGCCGAGGTTCGTAAAATCGTGCCGAAGTCACACCGCATCTTATGGGTAGAGGATCGCGGCTATCCGTCGTTCCCCTTTTGGATGGAGTTCGACTCGCAAGGCGAGGCCTATCTGATGCGGGTGCCCAGCAATTTTTACGCTAAGGAGTTCGCGGCGGTCCGCCGCGATGAGCGAGTCACCATCACCGTGACTCCAGATCGGGCTCGGGAATTTGCCGAACAGGGGCATCCGGTGCCCGTAGGCACCCAACTGACGCTGCGCCTCATCAAACTGACCTTGTCCACCGGAGAAACCGAAATATTGATCACCAATGTATCCGCCGACGAGTTGCCCTACGCCATCATCGAAGCGATGTATCACTTGCGCTGGGGCGTCGAGACCCATTTTGATGTCCTGAAAAATCGGTGTGAGATCGCCAACTTTTGTGGCATTTTACCCCCCGCTATTCTGCAGGAACATTACGCCACTGTTCTCCTCAGTAATATGTGCGCGCTCGTCGAAGCGGAAGCCCAGACCCTGTGGGATGCCCACCAGGCGGCGAACGCTGACCGCTACAAATATGATGCCTATAAAATCAATACCAGCGTGGCCTTTGGCCTCTGGAAAGACCAGTGGATGCCAATCGTGTTAGCCGAGGATCCCGCCCTTCGGGAACGGGCATTTTGGCGGTTGGTCGAGATTCTTCGCCGGAAGGTGACGCCCATTCGTCCGGGACGTTCCTACCCGCGCACCAAAGCGCCGCCCGCCAATCGCTATTCGCATAAACGGCGACGAGCGCTGTAGACGCAGCACCCTCGTCTGCTGCTGGATCATCAGCAGGGCCCTGGCACGCTAAGGCCGAACAATCCCGGTCGATCAAGAGAATCTCCGGGATGGATTCCGCGCGCCCACGACCGTGGGCGAATTCTGGGGGGAAGCCGTTTTCTCGAAGAACCCTCGGCCCCCGGGCGCAACTTTCGAATTCCGACGCATCGGACTGAGGAGTTATAGGTCATGCTTGCTCCCAACATCTTTTTATACCCGGAATTATCCGAATAAACCTACTATTCGGCTATCCTTAACTTGACACCATTGCCCACCCACATCCTCTACTCCCACGACGCGACGCGGTCTCGCATCGCGTCCAGGTCTAATCGTAGGACTTCCGCGCCTCTGGTGAGGGTAATGTCCTCTCGTTCGATCGCGAGACGCACCAGCTTGGACAGCCGGTCTTCGAGGAAATCCGAGGCAGACAAAGAATCCGGCTCTTGGGACCGCAACACTTCGGACATCGATTGATGAAATGAACCGGGCAGTAACGCATCGGGTTCATCAATGACCCTTAAGGACTTTCCCATTCGCAACTTAAAGCCCCCTTGAAACCTCCCCCAAACGGACCTGCCATCCCCCTCCGACAACCGGTACAGCACCGTTTTGTAACTTACCTGGAAGATGCGTTTGACTTTAAGCACGCGATCCACAAAGGCCAACCCATAAGTCTCACTCCACTCCGATTCGAAGGCGTCGTTAGGCATTAGCAAGTAGGACGCAAAAATATTGGCCTCCTGCTCCTGCTCCTCATCCTCTTGGGTTTCGTCAACCTGATAGGCTTCCAGGTGCAATAGCAAGTGGCCTAACTCATGGGCCGCACTAAAAATCCACCGTTCAACCGAAATGCGTTCCCACACATTCACCACGATGGCTGGGCCACCGTCTTGCGTCGAGACGGATAGACCGAAGAAGTCATCTGACGCTAGACTGAACGGGTAAAGTTTAATGCCACTGGATTCCAACAAACCAGCGATGTCCCGGATCGGTTCTTTTGGAGCAAGGCCAAGCTTCTTTCTGACGCTTTGGGCAGCCTGTCTGAAGCGGGATGCCCCACGGGGAACTGATGCAAGTTGGCGTGCAAGACCACCGAATTTGTAGGGAATTTTATCATCCAGCAGTTCTTCCAAGTAATCAAAATCCTCTAACCATCGCGCCACGTCAGTGAGAATTTGGTCTCGACTTTTCATCCGCTTGAGGGCTCGAAATCGCACATGTTCCACAGTACGAACGGGACTCACGAGTTCCTCGAGTCTCACTCCTAGACCTGCTGCAATGTTCTGCAACGTGGACACTTTGGGCATGGAGTCCCCGGTTTCGATGTTGCGGTATGCAGGACGGGACAAACCACTCAGGTCGCTACATGCTCTTGCGTAAAACCCTTGCTCTCACGAATGCGGCGAAGATTGGTGCCAATCACATTGGGAGCCATAAACACCACCTGTCTTCTGTATTTTGTTCTTTTATTCTAATCAAAAAATCAGTTTTTGTTACCATGATAGATGCGCTTCACAAAATTTTCTTGGCCTCGTATAATGTAACCCAGATGGGAAGCACTAAGAACGGTGACCAATGTCACTTTAACCGGGTGATGCATCAATTTAATTACCGTGCATTGCTGACCGCGGTCGAACGGCAGGCCGTGCGCGAAGGGGTCACGCTCCGTAAAGTCAAACCGGCCTACACCTCCATGATCGGGCGGTTCAAATATCACCCTCAGTATGGCATCAGCGTCCATCATGCGGCCGCGCTGGTGATTGGACGACGCGGCGGCCTAAAAGTCCGCCGCGAGAACGTCCCTAAAGCCTTACGGCGCTGGATGCAGGACCGCGATCAATGGAACGACCCGGCTTATCGGAAAAATGATTGGAGCACCTGGGCCCGGATTCAACGGGTCATGACGAAGACGTGGGCATTGCACCATCAGTATGTGAGTGGCTGGTCAGGATATCGCAAGACGATCTTGTCCGAAATCCCTTAACGAGATTCTCCCCGCCGCCACCACGTGGCGAAAGGAGCGGCGGGGCATCCTATCGAGGGCCGGGTAACACCTGGGCTAAGGGCACCACCTGATGGCCATCTGAATCGTTCGCGGTTCGTTTCACCATCGGGGCTCCTTGGCGGGGGGCGAGGAAATCCCATCCAAGCTTATGGGGCGAGAGCGACCCCCGGGCAGACGACGAGCTTTACAGCGAGTCCTGGGGCTCCTGTGAGGTCTGCGGGTCCCGTTAGGGACCGAGAAAAACCGAAAGAGATTATTATAGGTTTTTCTAACCAGGTTAAGCGAATGAGATCGGCGGCCACGTAAGATCCCGCCAGACGGAGCGTCACCCTCCGCAGACGATGATCGATGACCGGAAGCTTCACGGGCACCCAGGTCCGTATCCCATTCGTGATGGACCACAGCTTCGAATACTCACCGGGGTGGGCCGTCGCCGGTCCCCTCTGCCGCGGCGAAGCCTTGGGTGGCGGAGGTCATGTAAAGGTGGTCGGGCGGCACATTGCGGCCACTGGGCTGGGTCCCAATCCTGATCCAAGTCTGACCGCTGTTGCTGCTCTTCGAAGCGTTTGCCTTGAGGTTGATGCAGGACATGCCCATGCGCGCCGTCAGCGCCGCCCTGGTCGGGGAATGGGACACCCGTCTGTGGCCCGTGTTGGAGCATTATGTCACGTCGTCGACACCGCCCAGGCCGCGGTCATCTTTTCCGCGCCTGGCAAGGACGCCGTCACCGTTTGGCAACCCCCACCTCTTCACTACTTTCACCGTAAGCTGCTGGTCCCGTATTGCACAGACGAGGGGGTGTTCGACCCCAAGGTCTCAATGACGGCATGGACACGCAAAACCGAGGGACCCCAACAGGTCCGGTCACCTCAATATCAGTCCCGCTAAATATTCGTGCCGAGGGTGAAGCCGTAGCGGTCTTTAAGCGCGGTCGGTGGCTTGCACCCTCATGCGCTACTCAATTGTGGCGGAAAAACGCCGAGTCGTAGCCGCCCTTTCAGGTATAACGGCACAAAGTGGCGCTTGGATGGAAGCAGGAACCAACCCCTTGTACAGCGAATCCATTGAACCAATCCGAGCTACCCGGAGGGCTGGTATATGAGCGTACCACCAAGTCCAAAAATTTATCACATCGTGCACATCGATCGGTTGTCGTCAATTATCAGCGACGGGTTTTTGTGGTGTGACGATCGGATGAGTGTGAATCCCCGTCCAGGAACGACGATCGGGTTAAGTCACATTAAGCAGCGACGGTTGCGGAACTCCCTCGAAAGTCATCCTGGGTTACAGGTTGGTGATTGTGTCCCGTTCTATTTCTGTCCACGGTCCGTCATGCTTTACTTAATCCACAGGCGCAATGGTGAGCTAGCATATCAGGACGGGCAAACGCCAATCATACACCTGGAGGCAGATCTTCGCCGCTCTGTGCAATGGGCCGACGCCAATAGACATCGGTGGGCTTTTACTCTATCCAACGCAGGGTCTTTGTATTTCGAGGATCGCAAAGACCTTAACCGGCTCGGGGACCTTAACTGGTCGGCCATCCAAGCTACGCACTGGAGTAACCAAGAGCTGAAAGAAGGTAAGCAGGCGGAATTCCTGATGGAAGATAAATTTCCTTGGCACTTAGTAGAGGCTATCGGGGTGTATTCAATGGAAACGCATGGTCAGGTACTGGCTAAGTTGCCAGGCGGACACCCGCCGCGTGTAACAGTGAGACGAGATTGGTACTATTAGGAGGGGGGAGGAAAATGGTGATCGAGTACAGGAAAGGTGACATTCTGGCCGATGATGCCGAGGCCCTGGTCAACACCGTGAACTGCGTCGGCGTTATGGGACGCGGTATTGCGCTTCAGTTCAAGAAAGCCTACCCGGGGAACTTTGCTGCCTACGCTAAGGCATGTAATCTTAACGAGGTTCGTCCTGGGCAAATGTTCGTGTTCCGTACCGGTCGACGAACCAATCCCAAGTACATTATTAACTTTCCCACTAAACGGCATTGGCGGGGAAAAAGTCGTATGGAAGACATTGATGCCGGGCTAGTTGCCCTGGTCGATGCCATACGGAAATATGGTATTTGTGCGATTGCGATTCCTCCTCTTGGCAGCGGATTAGGCGGGCTCAATTGGCAGGATGTGAAGCCACGTATCGAGTCTGCTTTGCAAGCGCTGCAGTCAGACGACGTTCACATCACGATTTACGAACCTAATGGTGGATCTCGTGCGAAATCTCAGGTTCGGTCGGGAAACATTCCCACCATGACCCCAGGTCGTGCCGCCCTCGTGGGTTTGATGGATCGATATCTCAGGGGTTTACTTGATCCCAATGTGAGCTTGCTAGAAGTACATAAGCTAATGTACTTCCAGCAAGCAGCCGGAGAGTCCTTAAGCCTTCGTTACACCAAGGGATTATACGGTCCTTATGCCGAGAATCTCCGGCACGTCTTGAAAGCGATTGAAGGGTACTACATCGATGGGTATGAAGGTGGCGATGTGCCTGACAATCAACTAAAGCTGGTCCCCGGCGCTGTGACGGATGCTAGTACCGTTTTACAGGAGCATCCGGAGACACTTTCGCGATTTGAAAGGGTTGCACAGTTGGTAGAGGGGTTTGAGTCGGCATATGGGCTGGAACTCTTGGCAACGGTTCACTGGATTATGATTCACGACAAAGTCACAACGGCCCATGAGCTGGTCGAGCACGTGTATGCCTGGAATACACGTAAGCAGCAATTCACGGAGCGACAAATTTACCTTGCCGCACAAGTGCTAGCGGACGGCGGATGGGTGAACCCGTTGCCGCAATGACGGGCCGGCCACAGCCCCGGTAGGGGCTGAATATGGCTTTCATTAAGTAAAAACCGGTTCTGCCGAATTGGTGAAAGCCAAGAGACGCTCGCCTTCGGTCTTGGTGCATAAGCCCTGCTTGCGAAACTTCGCCGTTAACACCACGTCCATCGGATAGCCTGCCGCAAGGCCCATGGAAAAGACAAATGAGCCGATGCCGGGGACGTTGAACAGCGGACGCATCAACGGCTCAAAGAGTACCCCGAGATAGTGCACCATGCCTGTCGCTAAGAGCACGTCGGAGAAAATGAAGAACGGCAACAGCGACGGAAACACCACGTCAAAAAAGAGTCGCATGGCCGCCACCGTCGCCCGATAGCCCTGTTCAGAAAACACAATCAACGCCATCGTCAACAGAAGCATCGTAAATCCAGTGACGATGACCGCACCGCGTTTAGGTTCTCGTTCTCCGTCCATCTCCGCCACCTCATCCCGCTTGGACTTCCCTTCATGGTATGTCCGCTGTAAGAGGGGTATGCTTCAGCTTAGGAGACCGCCAGACTTATGCGCGATCAGTCTGCCAAGGAACCCAGCACGAGAGCATTGACGTTTCGTCCCGCGTATCGTCCGTAGACTCGATCGCTATGGCTCCGCGAGGTTGTTTTGCGGTCCGCCTTTAGGGTTGAACCGCCCTTCAGGATTAGCAGAAGTTCCCGAGTTATACGGTCGGCAATAAAGATTGATGGTTTAGCCGTCCACCCGACGGTCAAATTTGGGGCTGATTATTTTTCCCGTTCTCCAGTATCGTGTAGGTAACGATCGCTGGATGGGGGCACACGATGAAAACACCGAATTTATTGGACACCATAGATAGAGACCAGGCGCTGCAGGAACTCGATGGCGCGTTGCATTCTCGCGAGAATGTTCGCTTGCACGAACGCTACCAGGTGGTGAATATGGTCGTGCAGGGCCATTCCTACCAAACGATCAGCCAGATGGTCAAGCGGTCAATGGCCACCATCGGCCGTTATGTGGAGGCCTACCGCCAGGAGAGATTGAGCGGCTTGGCGATGGTCCGGCCGACAGGTCGGCCGCGGCACTTGACGGAGGCGCAAGAGCAACAATTATACGACATGATTGTGGAAAAGACGCCGGCGGACGTAGGCTTTCCGGCAGAAATGAATGGGCGGGCGCCCCTTTTGCAGGCATGGATCTAGCGCGAGTGGGGCCAGTCCTATTCCGATCGCGGGGTTCGAGCCTTGCTGTACCGCCTCAATATGAGCTTTACCTGCCCCACCTATACGTTAGCCAAAGCTGACCCGGTCAAACAGGAGGCGTTTCGCAAGACGTTTCGGAAGCTTCAGATCCAATTGGCCCTGGGATCGGTGGACCGCCTCTTG